>JAFGEC010000516.1 GCA_016931775.1 Candidatus Zhuqueibacterota bacterium
ATGGGCATGATGGGATTTGATGACAAGCCTACCGATATTTTTACTCCATCGCTGGCAAAATACAAAGGTAAAATATATCCTGTAAATCGCGTACACAGCACCTGGCCGGCTATTGAGATTGAGGGAAAACCGGGATTGATGCAGCCGAGAATGGGCGATATTTATAAAATGTGGACAAGTCATTTTACGGACTCGACAAAATATGAAGAATTGTCAACAATTAAGGATGATAATGGCGATGGTGTCATCGAAGTCAACCGGCCTGAGGAAGTCGATGCACTGATCGCCTCGGTAAGCGCGCTTTTACACAATGTCAAGTATCCCATGAAAGGCAAAAAGGTCGTATGGGCGATGAATGACCGGATTTACAGCAGCGGCTCGGAATATCGGACACTCCCGAAAGAGGAATGGGAAGCATCGGTCTACGGCAACGTGCACACCTACAACCATGATGTTTTTCCGGCACGATCCGCTCTTGGTTCAAACGGCTGTCTGGATTGCCATGACAACGAGTCTGCCTTTTTTATGAGTCAGGTTGTGCGCTATCCGTTTGACGAGAACGGCAATCCCGTGACCATGCCGCAATACCGATTGCTTGGTTTGACGCCGTTCAGCGCCTGGACCGGCATCCGGCGGGAAACGTGGCTCAAGCCGGTACTTTATATCGGCCTGTTTCTGCTGATGATGATTCCGCTGGTTCCGGCAGGCGAGTTCGTTCTGCGTTGGATTTACGGGCCGCATCAAATGCCGAAAGTGCTGGCGTATATTCCGGTACTTCTCGTTCTATTATTGAGTGTGGCCATGCTGTTGATGATGGCTGACAAGCAATTGGTCAATTTTATTCTGCCGTCACGATTTTGGTTGGATAGAAATCACTTTCCTATCGCCATGCTCATTTTGCTGGCCGGTATTCTGGCCGTTGGCTATCGAATGCGAAATGTCGTGCAAAATAAATCTGAAAACAGAACACAGATGTTTTGGACAAACGAGTTGGTCGTGACCTTTGGCGTCTTGTGTGTTGCCGGTTTGTTGATGATGATTAAATTTCCGGGACTGGCCGAGGTGACTCGATTCGCGTATACGGTTTTTGATGTCGCACTATTGTTTGTTTTAATCGGAGCGCTGGTAACGTTTTATGCGCGAATTATAAAAAATGCCGTTCAACAAACAACAACCGCATGATAATGATGTAAACTTGCCAAATTTAATAATACATGGAGGAGCGTCATGTCATCACAAAGTCGAAGAAATTTTATCATCGGAACGCCTGTCTATTTTAGAAACATGAGTTCCCTATGCGCTGCGTTTTTAGAGCGCCTGGGTGCACTTCGTCAACCTACTATGCAATTGGCGAATAAAGCAGTGGGCGCGCTGTCGGTTGGCGCGTACCGGAACGGCGGCCAGGAAATGGCGATTCAGCAGATACAAACGGCCATGCTCTGTCATGAAGCCGTGATTGTCGGCGGCAAACCGGGCGCTTTTCAGGGCGCCACCATGTGGAATGACGGCAGTGATGACATCACCAAAGATGTGTTCGGCATAAAAAGCGCTCAGCAGCTTGGCATACGTGTCGCTGAAGCTGCGCTCAAACTGAATTAAATATCAAAAAATGGAGTGAAATATATGAAAACAATTGGTTTTGTCGGCGGCGGCCGCATTACGAGGATTTTTTTACAGGCGATGAAAAACAAAAGCTATTTTGCTGACAAAATTACTGTCAGCGATCCGGACAAAACGACACTGGAAAAACTGAGGAATGATTTTTCAAATTTAAATGTGATCGAAGGCTCGAACAACGATGCTGCGTCGCAGGATATTGTATTTTTGGCCGTACATCCGCCGGTGCTGAAAGAGGTGTTGCCGAACATTGCGGATGCCGTTTCTAGCGCAAAAGCGGTCGTCTCACTGGCACCGGTTTTTATCTCTGAAAAAATTTCCGGCATGCTGAAAGGTTATAAGAAACTGGTTCGGATGATTCCCAATGCAGCAACGTTTACCAATACGGGTTACAATCCCGTGTGGTTTTCAAAGTATATCGGCGAAACGGAAAAGAACCTGTTACAGGACCTGTTTACCATTTTGGGTGAATGCCCGGAAGTTGAGGAAGACAAACTCGAAGCATATGCTATTGTTACGGCGATGGGCCCAACATATTTGTGGCCGCAGGTGCATGAGCTGCACAAACTGGCCCTGGAATTTGGCTTGACCAAAGAGGAAACTGTGGCCGGGATGAAAACGATGGTGGCCAATACGATGGACCTGTTGTATGACGCCGGCTTGTCGTATGAGGAGGTTGTTGATCTGATTCCGGTGAAACCGCTTGGCGAATATGAGACGCAATTCCGTGACACCTATCGGACAAAATTAACCGGACTGTACAACAAACTGACCGGTAAGTAAACGCTGTTTTTTAAGCTGATTTCATACAAATGACGGCAAAAATTTTCGTGAAAAATCAGGTTTTCGGAGGTTAAATGGGAAAAAAGGTTGTTTTGGAAACAAAGAGTATGAATATATTCGAACGGTACCTGACGCTCTGGGTCGGACTTTGTATCGTCGGCGGTATATTGCTGGGCAAAATTGCACCGGGAATCGCGCAATACCTGGATGGATTGTCAATTATGGTGCATGGAGCACCGGTGGTGTCTATTCCTATTGCCATATGTCTGTTTTTTATGATGTATCCCATCATGGTCAAAATTGATTTTGAGGAAGTGGTTAAAGCCGGAAAGAGCGGCAAACCGGTGGGATTGACGCTGTTTATCAACTGGGCCGTCAAGCCGTTCACCATGTATGCCATCGCCCTCTTTTTCCTCGGCGTGCTTTTTCATGGTCTGATCGGCGTTAACGCAACAGATTTGGTCAAAATGCCGTTTGGCCTTGATTTGCCTGTCGGAGCGCAGCACGGCGCTGGAACCGTGGTTTTATCGGATGGCGTTAAAATGCTCGAGGTTCCGCTCTGGCGCAGCTATCTGGCGGGCTGTATTTTACTCGGCATTGCGCCGTGTACGGCAATGGTGATGGTCTGGGGTTATTTGGCGAGAAGTAACGACGGGCTGACGCTGGTCATGGTCGCCATTAATTCACTGACCATGCTGGTGCTGTATGGTGTGCTTGGCGGGTTTTTACTTGGAGTCGGCCGTCTGCCGATACCGTGGCAGGCTTTGCTGTTATCCATCGCCATTTATGTTGCACTTCCGCTTATCACCGGATTCCTGTCGAGGAAATGGATCATCAAAACCAAAGGTGTAATCTGGTTTAATGAAAAATTTCTGCACCTTTTGACACCGATCACCATTGTCGCTTTGCTGGTCACGCTGATATTGCTGTTCAGTTTTAAAGGCAAAGTTATTTTGGCGAATCCGCTGACAATTCTTTGGATCGCCATTCCTTTGTTTATCCAAACTAATCTTATATTCTGGCTGGGATACGGCCTGGCGCGCGTGCTTAAATTGAATTATCGCAACGCAGCGCCCGCAGCTATGATCGGCGCGTCCAACCATTTCGAAGTTGCCATTGCAACAGCGGTGATGCTTTTCGGCCTTTCTTCCGGCGCGGCGCTGGCGACGGTTGTCGGTGTGTTGATTGAAGTGCCGGTGATGCTGATGCTGGTGCGAATTTGTTTACGGACATCGCACTGGTTTCCTCAGACGGAAAATGCGTAATTTAAAAAACAAACAAAATAAATGGAGTAAATATATGCAAATTAAAATTCTGGGCACCGGATGCCCCAAGTGCAAATTTCTTGAAGAACGCGTAGCCAAAGTTGCCGCCGAGAATGACATTCAAATCGATCTGCAAAAAGTCACGGACATCAATGACATCATGTCATACGGTGTGATGATGACGCCGGGCCTGGTTGTTGATGGAGAAGTTAAAATCAGCGGAAAAATACCAAGCGAAAAAGAAATATTAGGCTGGATTCAATAAGAGGCCGTATGGTTCATTTAAAAAGCCAATATTTTATTGGATGCCCGCCTGCCGACATTGGACGAGTTTGAAGCCATTGTAGAAAAAAAGATGCTGAACGGACTGGCATAAAAAGAAAAAATAAAAGAGGTTATTAAATGAAGCTATTAAAAGTAACTATTTTGATTTGTTCCATCGCGATCATGGGATGTCGATCGGATGCGGAAACACAAAATCAGCCTGAAAACGCCGAAAAGAGCTCTGCTAAAATCACTTTTGTCGAACTTGGTTCAGTGAATTGCATTCCCTGCAAAGCCATGCAGCCGGTGATGAAATCGATTGAAAAAAAGTATGGTGATCAGATCAAGGTTGTATTTTATGATGTGTGGCAAGCGGACCAGAAAAAATATGCGCAAGAGTACAAGATCAAGCTCATACCCACCCAGGTTTTTCTGAATGAGAACGGCAAAGAGATCATGCGGCATGAAGGTTTTTTCCCTGAGGAAGAGATAGATAAATTCTTGCAGAAACAGGGTCTAAAGCCGAGAAAATCGTCATGATAAAAAATCTTTTTTCATTGCTGTACAATGCGATGACACAAAGTCTGTATCTGGCCTTGACCGCTTCACTTGCCTGGGGTATTTTAAGCATCCTGCTGAGTCCCTGTCATTTGTCAAGCATTCCGCTGATAATCGGCTTTATTATGCAGCAGCAGAAAAAAACAACAGGAAGGGCGTTTGTATTATCGTTTGTTTTTTCAACCGGCATCCTTGTTTCCATAGCTCTTATCGGGATTATCACAGCATCAGTTGGCAGACTAATGGGTGATTTAGGAAAAATTGGAAACATTGCTGTAGCTTCTGTTTTTCTTATCGTTGGCCTTTACCTGCTTGATATCATCCACCTGGACTGGTCGTTTGGCTCGCGCTCCACAAAGCAGCAGGGAGTATTGGCTGCGCTTCTTTTGGGTCTGACATTTGGCGTCGCTCTGGGGCCCTGCACATTTGCCTATATTGCTCCGGTGCTCGGTGTTTCCTTCAATCGGGCACAAACTGATTTTTTGGGCGCTGTGCTGCTCATTCTTGCCTTTGCAATTGGACATTGCGCTGTTATAATATTTTTCGGCACACTGGCGCAAAAGGTCCAGACATATCTTGACTGGAGCGACAAGAACATGGTATTGCTTTTAATAAAAAGGATTTGCGGAGTGCTGGTCATTTTGGGCGGAGTTTATCTGCTTTTAAAGTAAGAGCTCATCCATGTTATTTGTGATTTTACTGAAGAATAATTAAAGCAGCACTGATAATTTTGATTATTTCCGGATGGATCCAACAGTGCCTGATGTGGAGTTTGTTTAAATTATCAGATATAAAAAAATGTGACAGACCGCCATTATCAGAAAAACTATTCCGATATGCTTTCACCTCATTTATCAAATATCTGTATTATCTTTGTTTTTCCCCCAAGCATTTATGCGCTTTAAAAAAGAAAAATAAAAGTATTACAGGATGGCCTGTCAATATCCCGAATAATGTCGGATTAAGAATTCTGTCTCCTGCATTCAAGATGAGCGTGTGGAACATGCCAAAGAATGGGACTGGATGAAAAGGGAAAGGTGAAAAGGACCAAGAGCAGGCAAACCTAGAGCATAATCCCGATCGGGTAGAATACTGGAATATATCTAATAGAGTTCAGGTCACCTGGTCTAAAAGCAGTTTTATCGTAGAGGTAAATGGTGAATCCATGGGAGCTAAAATTCCAAACGGTTTCGGGTGTGTTTTTACTCCGCCAAAGGCTTTTGGCTACAGATGTAGGATTGTTCAAAATGGCCGACAACTTTGTCAAAACCGGCAAGCTGTTCGGCCAGGTGGCCGGGTACGGAGATATTGTGTTTCAGGGCAATATCGATGGTGACAATAATTATTTCGGCATCAATACAGAAAATCCCGGATACGATTTTCACAAGGCCGGGACCGGTAGGATCGATACGCTTTTGATCAGTCCCCCTACTTCCGAACCGGTCAGCAAGGCCAATGGTCAGATGTGGTACCACCAGGCGCCAGTTCAGCGCCGGATACGCTGATCATGTGGATTAATAACAAGAAGCAAAAGTTTGTGGGGACGGTGAGTAATCCATGATTTTTTTGCCATGTTGACGCATAAATGTGCCTAAATTTGCCCATTTTAACAAAAAACAAGGCAGTCAGTAAAGTCAACTAACTGCATTAATTTATTATTTTTACGTGTGGGCGATACGGGATTCGAACCTGGGACCTCTGGTATGTGAGACCAATGATGTGAGGTGAAAAAATAAATAGTTGTTTTTTTACAAGGCAAATTATTATTTATGTTCTTTTTGCGTTTTTTGGCATAAAATGACTCATTTTTATATTGACCGCAATAATTTATTGGATTTCCATAAAAGTGTAGCTGGAACGAAAAGATATATTGAAAAGAGTAAATATTTTTTTGTAAAAGTTTGGAAATGCATGATCAACAAAAAAGGGATTTGCAGTTAATGAAGAAAGCATCCCCCAACTTTGATGAAATGTTACAATAAATTATGCACAATTCTGTACATTACTCGTTATTTGTTTTTTCTTTTGTTAGTATTCCAATTCGTGGATAGGATGTAGCAAAAAACAATTTATCATCGTTTCCAGGTCTCACACCAAGTCTTACCATATCACAGGTGAATAAATAATCGTCATATCCCAAATAATATCCATAACCTATATCAGTTCCAAGTTCTAATAATGCATAATTTTCATCAGAACCGAACAAGTATATAAATGATAACTCTGGAGAAGAAAGAACATAATGAATATCAGCAGATTGTTGATTTTCCTGGTTCTGGTTTAATTCCCGCGAGTCATTTTCTCCTACTTTATACCCAATCCGATTTCTTGCATAAATTCCTCCCCCAAAAGCACCAAAATTTTCAGAACCAGATTTCACATAAGTACCTGATAAAATGATTCCAAAGCCTCGTCCAATTGAAAGATTTTTTGAGTCTTTATACATTTCTATCCCAAAACTTACATTTACTAATACTTTGGGGAAATCACGGACAAGTGGTATCCTAATCTGAAGTTCTTGAACGAGATAATGACCATCTAGAATGTTTTGAGAAAAGACATTTGTTGTGTTACAATAGGCGAGTAGGAGAAATGTAAAAAATATAATTTTCAACTTCAAGGCGATATTTTTGTGCATAGGAATCTCCTTAGTTTCTTTTTTCTTTGAAAATAGATTTAATTAAATAAGGATGTATCACAATATTTAAATTCAAACTTTGCATCATATTTTATCGCTAATAATATTTTAAGACACAGGTATACATTGTTTACAAAAAACTAGTGATTGTTCATTTAATTTAGTACAAATGTACATTACAAAAGATTAGCTATTGCATGTTTAGATTATTAAATTGAAGCTTTTCCCATTGGTATATAGTATTAAAAAATTCTATACAAGTCAAGCAAAAATTATCAAATTTGTAAATCATTCAAGGAGTGTAAGTATTGGTAGGAGAAAATAATGTCCGAGGACATATAGCGGACAAATGGCACTATTCAGGTGATTCGTGCAGATTTTTGAAATGCGATCTATTGTTTTTATTGCATTTAAAATAGTATGAATTTATGATTTTTGATCATGGTATCGGGATTTGAAACGTCGCGTTCAGATATAATAATCGATCAGAAAAGGTAGGAACAGTTGCAGACTATTTGCAGTCTGCATATAGTCTGCAATTGGTATAAAAGTCAATAAAACATGTCAAGTCTTATGTTATTTATATTGTTTTTTATAAATTTATAAAAGAACACCCACTTGAATGGCATTCAAGAGGTCAGA
>JAFGEC010000066.1 GCA_016931775.1 Candidatus Zhuqueibacterota bacterium
GTACGTTTCATATGGAATAGAACATTTATTATCTTGTGATCGTGTTCACATTCACAAGATAATAAAAATTTTTTATGTTAATGTCAAGATTTTTTTATATTATTATTTTTTTTACCTGTATCTTCCCGGTTCGAAACTTGACTCAAGTTTTTTCTCCGGCAGCTATTTTAACTTTCAGCCAATTTTCCGGTGGGTGGTAGTTGAGCCCCTCAAATCGTTGCAGTTGCGCAAAAGGCACGGGAGTTTGAGGATGCATTTTAAAAAATTCATTTTTTGGGGACGCGTTTTTGCTTGATCATTTCTTTCCAAGCAGAAATATCCATCATTCCCCCTTTTTTTATTCCGAAATTTTATCCAGTTTCGTATACTTACAGCAGGTCATCCTTCAGGTAATATGTCGTCTTTTTTTTATTCATATGCAATATGGGTATTCATCATCTTTTTAATTTAAAATTTTGCGCGGATTCTTTTCCAGACCGATTGAATCATGAGCGACATGGGTTCGTCTGTATGCTTAATCACGGATAATCCCTTCACCTGCGCTTCGGTTATTTTTTTGTCATAGGGAATCATACCTAAAAACTGCGCCCCGTTTTTTTCAATACGCAAAATGGCGTCGAAGTGACATTGGGTGTAACACTCGCCGCATCCGTTGCATTGGTCCGGATCAATAACTGCCGTGTCTCCGCCGCTGAAAATACCTGTTGTTTTGATTTCGGGATTCAACACAAGATGTAAATCCGCCGCGTCGACGTCACAGTCCGCAATAGCCACATTCTGCTCCAGTGCACAGAACGCGGCGACAAGAGATGTTTTCCCTGTCCCACCCTTTCCGCTGATCACAACAAGTTCTTTAATTTTTTTATCAGAAGCGGATGCATTGAGGGTATCGCTGCTGATGGTTTGTAAAGAAGAATTCCCTGCTTCAAAAGCGTCGACTTTGTGAACCAACGGTTTTTTACGGTGTGCATAATGAAAATCGATTTTACCGCTTTTTCCGTGTTTTAATTGACCGATTTCCCTTTCCTTTTCCACTATGGCATCTACCGGGCAGACAATTGTGCATGCCCCGCATACATGACACAGGTTTTGAAAAAAAGGATTTTATCCTTTATCAACGCAATGGCGTTATAATGACAGGCATCTGCGCATTTACCGCATTGAATGCACTTTTCCTCATCGACGCCAACCGGCGAAAAGAGAAACACGTCATTTTCTTGTGTTATTTTCGGCTCTAGGAACAGGTGTCCATTCGGTTCCTCCACATCACAATCAAGGTACCTGACCTCCTGGCCCGATTTTTCGAGGACCTTCGCGATATTGGTCGAGATGAATGTTTTTCCGGTACCGCCTTTGCCGCTGGAAATGGCTATGTCGATTCTACGCTTCATCTTCTGCCTCCCCCGCCTTTGCCGCGTCCTCTTCCATCGCGAGGTCCTCTCCCCTGGCCTCTGCCCATACCCCGTCCGAGACCTCTTCCCTGTCCCGGACGAAAACCGGAAAACATGGGGCCAGGTGCCGGAGTCGTATCCGGCCGGACACGTACATCCTCTTCAATGGCCCCTTGCGGACAGAAAGTCACACATTGCCCGCATTCGGTACATTGGTCGCTGTCGATTTGAGCCTTCCCATTGACCATGGTGATTGCCCTCATGGGACATTCCGATATGCATATTTCACATCCTGTACATTTTTCCTGATTTACCTGAAACATTCAACATCTCCTAAACTGTTTATTTTAAGTTTTTTAATAAAGTGTAACGATTCATTAATTTGGCTGGACATGGGCTGTTGTTGTGCAGATGCATAAAAATGCAAAGCAGAAAAAAGCAACCACCGTGATGAGGAATACGATTCACCCGATCTTTTTCCGACTCATCGCAATAGGCTCAAAAAGCCAGATTAAATTGAGCAATAAATATCTTTGTTGATAAAATTTGATCAATCATATAACCCGTGCCGGTTGCAGATTCAAAATGAGAACATAATTCGACCTCGGCCACCTCGCCTGCCGCCCCGTCCTCGAAAGCCACGATGGAAAAATCGGCCTGTCGGATAAGGCCCATAACCATAAGCAGGCAGATATACAAAAGGAATCCCATGGGGGTAATGGGACATAGTATAAAAGTATTGTCTACGGTATGGCATCAAATTTATAAATCCTGGTACCGAATAACCCAAGTAACCAGATGCTCTTCCGGTCATAAGGTTTATACCCATGGGACCTGTTCTATCTCTTCCAGGCATGGTGATCATCTCCTTTTTTTGTTGTGTGTTGTGGTTGATTGTCACACAGACAGGTTTACCATCCGTTCCCATAAATCCTTCCCAGACTTCCTGACCGTTTTGCATGCCTTTTTTGAGTACGCAATGACCTTGCCCGCCACCTGTCAGGGGACCTTGCCCGGCAGGACCGGTTCCATCAAAATTTGGCATTGATCTTCTCCCTTTTCACGAAATCACATAATAAAAATTTTTGACCGATCTCCACGAATAATTTGGCATTTTCCTCAGAATCGCTTGGTTGTATATATAGTCATACCTTGGAATGGAAGTTCCTCTTGTAAGTTTGTTTCAAAGAATAGTCCTTGTACTTGGTTTATTGTTGAGATTTTAAATACTTTTCAACAGCTTCCTTAACCGTTCCAGAGGATCCCTCGACAATTTTGATATGAGCTGATTCCAATGCCTGTTTTGCATTTGCTCCTGTCCGGCCGGTCAATATGACTGCTGCTCCGTGCTTGGCAATTTCCCGGACAGCCGCAGGACCACTGCCCCCCGAATATTCAGAAGCAGAATTGGCAAATGCCGTGAATTTCATGGTTTCGGAATCAACAATCACAAAATAAGCACAGCGACCAAAACGCTCATCGATTTGTGCAGACATGGATCCACCGCTCGCACTGACAGCAATTTTCATTTTTTTCTCCGACTTTTTGAGTTAGACGATTTGGACTTTATCTCATTGATTAACCTGCTCGATTCATAATTCACACAATCAAGTGACGCATATATGACGCACTTTTTACAATAATACTGACCGAATACAAGACCATATTACGGTTGTATTACAATTACACATTGCGGCCGTCGCAGAATAAAAATCCGGTGCAATAAAACAGGGGTCCGCATTGAGGACCCCCATTCTATACCCTACTTTTCTTTGGCAGATGTTTCGATTTCTGCAATCCGTTTCTCAATTTCGTTGAGGGAATTACGCAGGCCTTCGGCCTGATTTTTAAGCATCTCCATTTCCTGGTCTTTGCTCCAACCTGCCGGAGAATACGCTGCGTATGGAGTAGGGGAGCATACACCGGATAAACAGAGCGCATCCAGCCAGTCAGCCCGGTCGCATAATACCGATTACTCCAACCCCGGCCGCCGCCTCTGAATCCTCGTCCCCAGTAACCGAAACCAGGTGTGATATAACCAGGATGAGGATAACCGGCACAATAGCCCATTGCCCGGCCGGTCATCGGCCCCATGCCCGCGGGGCCTGTTCCATCACCAAATGGCATCCTGAACTCCTTTCGAAAAAATTAAAATTTTTTATTTAAGATTGTATCGAAACTCCTGATACATTTTGATATTTGGATAAAAATCCACTTAATGCATCTCGACGTTGCCGCAAGACATCAGTCCAGGTATGTAAATATTCTCTGCCCGTTTGGGTAAGCCTGTAAAGTCGCCTTGCGGGTCCTACGCCGCTGACATCCCATTCCGATTCAACCAATTTATGCTCTTCCAAATGTCGCAAGGTACGGTACACCGCTGCCTGATCGGCTGCACCTTTATAAAATCCAAAACTCGGCAACTCGTTCAGCAACTCATAACCATGACATGGTTTTTCCCATAAAAGCAAAATAATTGATGGCTCTATAAATCGATCTTGTCTCGAATCATGGCAGCCACAACCCAAACAATGCTGATGTCGATTTCGCATAGTAGATTAAACCCTCTATATGATTAATACATATATATAAAAAATAAAAGTACAAATCAAGAACTTTTTTATTATGGTCATCAGATCGCATTAAATCAATAAACAGTATCAAATTGTGCGAATCTATATTCCTTACATGTATTAACATTATGAAAGTTGAATGAAAAAAAGAGTGTGCAAAAAACCGCGCGAGCTTTTGATGGGTCCATTTACCTTACTTGCTGCAAATTACGACTCCCTCTGTCCCTTATCTAAGTCTTCCCTGACTACCCACCTAACCACGAACAGGATCCCCACTATCAAAACAGGTAGAAGGAGCCTCACGAATATCCTGTAATTTGATCCCAGATCACCGCGGTTGATATGGGAAAGACCAAAAAGTCCACGGATACCAAAACCAACAGAAAGCAGGATAATCAGCCCCAGTATTGCCTCACGAAAAGAGTACTTTTTTACATGGAGCAACGCCTTGTCCTCCCGGACCATCGGTCAGACCCAAAGCGCCGATACCGTACAAATTGCCGCCACCAGAAGAACGCCCCAAATAGTGGTCATCATAAAGCCGATAGCAGATTTTCCCCAGAAAAGCGGGCTGTTGACCGAAGGAAAGGTTGGCAGGTAGTACACCTTTACACGATGTGTGTCTTTTGCCTGCTTGAAGACCGCATCTGTCGTCCAACGAATCGCTCTGTATGTCTTTTCATTTAGATCAAACTCGTAATCTACATAGTGCTTCTCTCTTCTATCCCAGAAACTCCACGACTCTATCCATGTATCACTGACACTGCCCTCAGTCGTAAGACCGCTGCGGCTCAATAGGAGTGCCAGACTGATTTCCTTTATTCGATTCGGAAGGAGCGGCAGCAAAAGGGAAAACAACAGAAGAAGGATGAGAAACTGCTTTCGTTTGCTTATTGTTTTGGTAACAGTCATGCTCTTAGTCCTTATGCTGGATTATATTCTGAGACTGCTCAACACGGGCTTTGCCCGTTAAAATCATAACGATTTAAGGAGTTATATTCGCTCGTTGTTTCCTTTTTTCCTTTCGACACGAAAAAGAACTCGATTACCAACTCCCTCTGGATTATTGGCAATCTCTTTTAATATTGAATCAAGCGGGAAGACATCCCTCCAGCGTTTATCACGATCAGCTGAGCTGTTATACCATTGAACCTTTTCTCCGGCTGTATGAGCTATTGCTGCAGCGATAAGAAAATCCCAAGGTTTAGCATAATACAAGAATTTTACGATTTTCCCTCTTTGACCTTCATACAAGCATTTCCCCGCAGCGAGTGAAAGTACGTCTAATGCTGTTAAGGCATTTCCCCCATAGACTTTACAACGAGCCGAGAATCGAGATTCCTCTTCTTTATAGATTTTTGCTATGTCCCAAGGTACTTCACTTTTTCTTCTGGGAAATCTCACAACTGCAAGGCTATTGTTTTCCGTATCATCTTTAAAATAACCAGCCAGATTTTCTCCGTTGCACCACACCCATTTATCCTGTATTGTAAGAAACACAGAATATGCCAATTTGGGCAGGAGATAAAGGCTTGCGATAACATGACCCTTGGAATCGATACACATTAATGCCGAACCAAAATTACTGCTATTTTCCATATACATTTTTGTCCCGTCAACCACATCACCAATCCATGTTACAGTATCTTCATCCTGATCGGTGGCAATATCATCATCTTCGAGAATGATCCGGTCATTTTTTATTTTATCATTGGGACTAAGTGTAAATCCTCCTTTGATAAAACCAGTGAGGTAATGGTCAATTATCTGTGATGCGTCATAAGCGGTTTCTTTACTGCCTAGATCCTTGGGTTGGCGGAGCAAAAGTTCTTTTCCTACTGCTTCCATCGTATCAACTAAAACATTGACTCGATCCAGCACATCCGGCTTTAAATTTTTTTGTATATTTTCATAGGCTTTGCGTGTTTTATTAAATGCTTCTTTTAAATTATTTTTGCACATTTTTTTGTATCCTTTAATGAGAGTGTTCGTTTTTTTTCATTTTTGACAATTATATAAAAATTGTTTAATAAAATTTGGCCAAAAGCACAACCTTTAATAAAAGAAGAATTGTTATTTTCAAAAAGGCATAAATATCAAACTCTCCACCCAATTGCCCGGCCACTTTGATGTTCGGCCAACAAAAATCAATCTCATAAATTAGCCAAAAGTGCCACAAGTGTAAAAAATCCCGCATATCGTCCCTCTTGAATTTCCGTGCTGATGGTTCTTTTACCCTTGAGGAAATGGTAAATAATATAAAAGTAAAAGTCAAGGAAAAACAGTATCATTAAGTAAATGCAAAGTTACAGGTGGGAAAGAAAATAGAAAGACAAACCCTCCCGCACTGCGCATAGCCGTCAACTTGAGTTAGCTTAAGATATTGTTATAATTTATAATGGTTACTATTCTGTTTTTTTTAGCCACGGATCGACACAGATCCCGCTCAGCGCATAGCCGTCAACTTAATTTAACACTCTAAAAAAAGTTCACCCAATACGAACTAACATTTTATACGAAAAAGTTCAGACAGAACTCCAAAAAACATTTTTATTCTTTGTTTTTTATAGCCTTAATAGCATTCCAACCTAATAGAATACCTTGTTCAAAAATTTTTCTCTGTGTCCTTTGTGTTCTCTGTGGTTAAAAAATAGAACCACAGAGAGCCCAGAGTTCACAGAGCTGAATACAGGGTATTTCGGAAAATATAGCATGCCTTTAAAAATGAGACAAATAATGTTATTGTTATAAAGTCTCTTTAAGATGAAAGATGACATTTAACTACAAAAATTTCAATTAATTAAAAAAACAACATAATTAATTCAATTATGAACAACATGAAATTTATCACGCGGATCAAAATATTTCACGGTGAGTATAGTAATAAAAAGTATAAACATTCATTACGTTAGGTTGACGGCTGTGCGCACTGTGGGATTTGGTTTAAATAACTCTGCGATCCTCAGTGTTCTTTACGACTTTGCTTTAAGCAGAAAACCAAAAGTACTATCTTTGAAAAAATAATCGACTTTCGAGCAGGTACAGCAATTATTAACAGTGGATACAAAAAGATAACTTAATCCTACGCAATTTCCCCCGGCGAATTAACCGACTTTACCCTTCCCCTCCAATTCCGCCTTTCTCTCCTGTACCACTTTTTTCAGCGTATTCCACGCCAGCAGAGCGCATTTGATGCGGGTGGGGAATTTGGAAACGCCCTGCAGGGCGCAGAGCTCGTCCAGTTTATCCTCGTCGATTTTTTCCAGCTCACCCCTGATCATGGCGGAAAATTCCTGGATCACCTCTTCAATTTCTTCCAGGGTTTTCCCCTTCACATGCTCCGTGAGCAGCGAAACCGAAGCCTGGCTGATCACACATCCCTGACCGACAAAATGAATATCCTTAATCCGGCCGCCGTCCCAAATAATATCCAGCTCCACCTCATCGCCGCAAAATGGATTTTTCGCATGCACCTCCAGATCTGCGTCATGCAGTTTCCCCTTGTTTCGCGGATTCTTATAGTGGTCCATTAAAATTTCCTGATACAGATCGTCTATAGCCATTTTGAAAAATATTCCTTTGCTTGTTCCAGTGCGATTATAAAGCGATCGATTTCCTGAATTGTATTGTACACTCCAAAACTGATCCGCGCCGTCGCCGGCACACCCAGTTTCCGCATGACCGGCTGTGCGCAATGATGGCCGGATCGAATCGCGATGTTGTGCTGGTCCAGCCAGGTGGCCAGGTCATGAGGATGGACTCTGTCCAACGTAAAAGAAACCGCCGATCCGTGTTGATCCGGATCCATTGGACCGTATACGCGAACACCCTCAACACCCGACAGTTTTTCCAGTGCATATTGGACCAGTTGCTTTTCATGGCCGGAAATAATTTCCATGCCGATTTGATTGACATAATCAACCGCGGCTCCTAATCCGATGCCGCCGGCGATGTTGGGGGTACCGCCTTCAAATTTCCACGGTAGGTCATTCCATGTTGACTCAAAATAGTCCACATGCTCGATCATATCACCGCCGAACTGTACGGGATCCATGGCGTTCAAAATTTCTTCTTTGGCGTAAAAAACACCGATGCCGGTGGGACCGTACAACTTGTGTCCGGAAAAAACCAGCATGTCGGCGTCAAGATCCTGCACATCGACCGGCATGTGTGGAATGCTCTGGGCGGCATCCACCAGAACGGTAATTTTTCGTGCGTGGGCGGCGTGGATGATTTCTTTAACAGGATTTATGGTTCCAAGAGCGTTGGAAACATGGGTCAACGCCAGTAAACGGGTGCTCGACGACAGCATAATACGCAGACCATCGGGCTCCAGCATGCCATTGCGCTCGTCGAACGCCCAATAACACAATCGCGCATTACGCCGTTTGACCAACATCTGCCAGGGTACGATGTTGCTGTGATGTTCCATCTCCGTTATCAAAATTTCATCATCAGGCCTGACAAACCGGTCTCCCCAGCCGCGTGCCGCCGTATTGATGGCTTCGGTGGCGCCGCGTACGAAAATGATTTCCCGGCTGCTGCGGGCGTTGATCAAACGGGCAATCTTTTCCCGGGCGTCCTCATAGGCCAGCGTCGCCTTTTCAGCGTTCCGGTACGCCCCGCGGTGGGTATTGGCATTATACTCGCGGTAATACCGGGATATCTCCTCCAACACCTGCGTGGGACGCTGGGTTGTTGCGGCATTGTCCAGATAAGTCAGATTGTTGTTGTCCGGATAATCAAATATAGGAAAATCTTTGCGGATCCGGTCTACGTTTAAAGTCATTTTTTCAACTATCTCCATTTCTATAACCCGCCATTTTGATCCATCAATACACACCAAGTTCCAGTTTTGCGGCTTCGGACATAAGTCCGTAACTCCACGGCGGATCCCAGACGATTTCTACATCGACTTTTTTTACGCCTTTAACCGCAGTGACTTTTTGCCTTACGGCTTCCGGTAAATACTGCGCCGCAGGACACATGGGCGATGTGAGGGTCATTTTTATATCCACATTGCCGGAATCAATATTGATTTCATAAACAAGACCCAGATCGTAAATGTTGACGGGGATTTCCGGATCGTAGATGGTTTGTAATTCTTTTATGATCTCTTGTTTCATATTGTACACTCAATCCACTTTGTACTTGTTCTGCAGAAAAGCTTTCACGACATGATCTATATATTGCTTGATGTTTTCATGACCGATTTTATCCACCACGTCACCGGCAAAAGACTGTACCAGCAGTCTGCGGGCCAGCTTTTCTCCGATACCCCTGGAGCGCATATAGTGCAGGGCTTCTTTGTCCATTTGGCCGACGGTCCCGCCGTGGGTACACCGCACATCATCGGCAAAAATTTCCAGCATGGGCTGCGTATCCACACCGGCCGTTTCCGATAACAATAAATTTTTATTGTTTTGAATGGCATCGGTTTTTTGAGCTTCCTGTTTGACGTATATTTTGCCGTTGAACACTGCCCGGGCGTTGTCATCCAGAATACCCTTGTACAGTTGACGGCTGCTGCTGTGAGGCTTGGCGTGCTCGATGAATGTGTGAAAATCGACAAATTGCTTGCCGGCGATCATGTACAATCCGTTCAGCGTGGTGGTGACGCCCTGTCCGTTTATCGATGCCACGATGTCGTTTCGTACCAATCCACCGCCGAACGACAGCGAAAAGCTGCTGAACCGGCTGTCGTTTTGTTGATCGATATACTGGAC
>JAFGEC010000517.1 GCA_016931775.1 Candidatus Zhuqueibacterota bacterium
GCGGTACCGGCGTGTGCCATAATTTTGTACAGTGTGTTGAGATGCTTTTTGTCTTTCGCCGTATCGGGATAAATCATATAGGTGTCGATTTTAAATTTATCCGCCAGCCAGGCCTTGTCCAGGATCATTCCCACAAATGATTCCAGTACACCTCCGGTACCGAGTAATCCGATGCCCATAAATGCGGTTTGAAAAAAGTCCGTTTCGGCATCATATTGAACATGAACCTTGAATTGGGAGACTATTTTGGAATCGTCCGAATTAAAAACGAATTTGGCCGCCGATCCGGTCATGCCGTAGTGAGAACTATATGACCATGGATATGCGGACATTTGTAATAAAAATATAATCATTATAATATTTTTTTTCATGTCGACCTCTATAGTTTGACCGAAACCGGATCCGACAGGGGAGAACGGTCCCCGTTTTTGAGAAAAGTCTGTACGCGGTACCAGTAGGTTGTGTTGGTGAATACGGCGTTGTCGGTATATCGGGACGATTTTTGCAGGGCGCCAAGCTGCCGGTAGACACCGTTTTTCGCAGTGCTTTTAAAAATCGCGTATCCTTTGAAATTCATTGATTCCGTTCGCGATGCGATATCCCAGACCAACACAACACCACAGGATCCGTCGCGGTTTTTAACCGTATTTGCTTTGACCTTTGGCTTGGTCGGTGTCACGATGTGGAATGTTGCCGTGCTCACCGGCGGACAGGGTGCGCTTTTGTTCCGGGAATAGTCGAATGCCGTAACCCGGTACCAGTATATCTTGTCCTCTTCCACGGACCGGTCGTTATAAGATAATTGATTGACCTTATTGGCCAGCACCGAATCCACGGAACAGGGTATTTCATTGCATGTAACACGTTTCGCCATGGAATCACTGTAGACGATTTTATACGGTCCTGCTTCGGCATCCGCGCGCTCGACAATAAAGCCCTTCATGTCCTGCACCGGCGGTGAAACGCACTTGATTTTAATGGATTTGTTGCCTGCATCCAACGCCGTCAAAACCGGCGGATCGGGTGGTGTTTTGTCCCTCAGGCGTTCGCACACCGAATCGGACATGGTGCTGATATTCTGAGGTTTATCGTAGGCCTTTACCGCATAACGGTAACATATCGGCGAGCCTTCGGGAACACTGTAATCCTTGTAATACAGCGTGTCCTTGTCGGTTACATCGGCCAGTAGATGCAGGGGATAGGCGATGAATTGTTTCAAGTTCCCTTCATCCCGTTTGATAATTTTATAATATCCGCCGCAGATACCTCTGTACACCAGATAACCGGCCAGATCCTGATTTTTGGGTAAGGCCGTATTCGGCGGTTTCCAGGTGATCAGGATATGTTTGTCGAAGCCCTCGGCGGTGATTTGCTTGGGCGGATCCGGTGGTGTATAGTCGGGTAACAGACCGCTGACTGCCGCGGTTTTTCGGCTGATGTTGCCGGAGGAATCCTCGCACGACAACCGGTACCAGTAAACGACTTCCGGTGTTACTTTGTCGTTCCAGTAACGAACGGAATCTGTTTTTATGGCTGTGGGTACGGCTGATTCTTTGATGGTCGCGACGAGATATTTACTGTTGGCCAGCGTATCGGTGATGGCGGTCTGGTAATCCGGATATCTGAAAATATAATATTTTTCCACTTTTTCCGCACGCGGTTCGGGTATCCAGATGTCCTTGTACACACGGTTCCAGGAAATCAGTAAATCGTTGGTTTTAAGAGCGGTAATATTTACATTCTTGACGATCTGCGGCGGGGTTTGATCCGTGGCTGTAGCGGAAACGGTCGAGCTTTTGGGGCCAAACCGTCCCAATGGATTGCGCGGAACGACATAATAATAATACATCCGGTTATTGACCGCATGCCGGTCCACATAGCCGTATTTTTCGGTGTTTAACGGTTTTCCTGCAAGGTTGTATTTTAGTTTAGACAAAACCGGTATGGTGTCGCAACGGACAAAAGGTCCGGCGGTGTTGGTGGCGCGAAAAACGTGGTACCCCAGCACGGAATCGGCCTGTGGCGGATCGTTCCATGTCAGTAGTATTTTGCTGTCACCTGCTTCGGCCGTTAATCCGGTTGGTTTCTCCGGCTTTGGGAAAATACCGGCCGTAAGTTTGGCCGTGTTGTTGGTAAAATCAAGTTCTTTGTTGGCTTTATCAATATAAGTGACCTTGTATTCATATTCCGTCCCTTTTTTTACAGAGCTGTCCGCCCATGCGCCTCCCATGACCAGCGCAACCTGAAAATAAATATCACCCAGATAAGAAAATGTTGTCGCGAGTGATGTGTCGGTAAATTGCGGGTAAAATTCGGCTTTGGTAGCCAGTCGGATGTGCAGACGTTCCCGGCTGTATCGTGGTTTGGGCAGCACTTTTTCATAGTCATCTGTGGCGGTTTTTTGATTGACCGGATATTTAACCGGGGTGGCGTTCAGTTTGGTATACTGAGCTCCCGCCGTACGCCGGTATACATTGTATCCCTTTGTACCCTCGATATCCGGCCATTTAAGCAAAATAAAGTGCGTGTCGGCACAGGCGTACAGGCGGATTTCCTGTATTTTTTCCACAGGAATAGCCGGAAAGTACATGGACGGATCAATTTTTAAACCAGCGGCCGCCGGATCGGTAATATACGGTTTTTGCGTATTTTCTTGTAATTTTATTATCCTGTCACCCGGCATTATGACTTGCGATGTGTCAATTTTAATAACCTGGCCATTGCCTGTCGTTAAAAAAATGGTAAATATAAGTAAAAAAATATTTTTCATTGCACCTCCAGTTGGAGCAACTTTTTTATGTGACTAGTTACCCGAATAGCATCCGCCGGTACCGATACCGGTTTCATCCGCGTGCAGTGTTCCCTGCCAGGACCAGCAAAAGACCAGCGCACAAACTTTTAATCCTGCGGTACCCTGTATGCAAAATTTCAGATCGGCCGGATTCAGGGGGATTGTCATCGAGGAGGTCAACTCGGCAAATAAACTCGCCGACAGCAGACCCTCCAGCACCTCTCCGTGAATTTCCACGCCACCGTGACCCAACAAAGTTGTTGACGGATCGATGCCTGTTTTTGATATACTGGGCCCAAATACACCTACGCCGGCCCAAACGGTAAAACCGCCTTCGATGATTTCCAACAATCTTACGGTGTAGGCAAACGATCCCGCGATGTATATACCCGTGACTTCACTGGTCCATTCTGATTTTTGTTTTTCTATTATAGAACGAATACTCGGTCCCCTCGTGATTTGATCCAGGGCCCAGATATTTTTTATGGGCGCATTGTAGCCGGCAAAAAAGGCCCCTTCGCATTCAAGGGTAATGCCGAATTTGGCTTTTACCTTGGCATAACCCTGCAGGTAATTGCTGTCGGTACCAAAATAAAAGTTAAACCGTCCCCTGGCCTCCAGTTCGGCATATTGGGATTGATTGATTGCATAATTAGTGCCGCCGTATACCTGAAAAACACCGTTAATATCTCCTTCCAGAGAGCCTTCCGATTTATTAAGTACCAATTTAGTCGAGGCAAGACCTACCATGCCGGCACTATAAAGCGTCAGGCTGATTTGTCCGCGGTTGCGTAAAATAATTGTGGTAGGGGTGATGTCGATATTGGCCAGTGCTTGGCCCTGGAATTTCCACGATTTAATGGATGCCTGGCCTTCCAGTACGATTCGTTTGATGGCATCACCTTTGATCTGGATCAACCCGCTGATCTGGTTGACGTGGGCGTAATCGGCACCGAGCACCTTGAGAACCTGGTTATCCATACTCACCTTGTCGGCACAGCAAAAATGGATAAAGCTCGTGCCGCTGTTCAGATCGATGGTTTTGGGATTGAGGGTGCCGGCCTTAAATGCGGGCAGGAATTGAAAATCCACCAGCATGGGATTTTTTGCCTTGATCCCTTGGAATCCGTTTTGATCCTGAATGTCGTAATCGGCATAAAAATCCATGTCCGCCGTGCCGCCGCCCCATTTCTTTGTAAAATGTGTCTGACTGTTTTTCAGATCGATAAAGACAAAACGGTTTTTCCATGGTTTTATATCGTGCCCGTTGCGGGCGTCGTTATAATCCAAAATGTCCATACGTTTAGCGCCGAAAAAGTCAAAATGAACGTCTCCATAAGCCTGCAGATATCCCAGTGTGTCGTTATCTACCGGTTTGCCGGGGACATATTCCGACAAAGCAGCTTTATGTAAAGTGAATGGAAATCCGTCGAACTTTTGGCCGGCGGAATTGAAATCAAAAATAAATTTGCAAAGATCGCCGTCTGCGAGCATTTCCCCCCACACGATCCGGAAGGGTTTGGTGAAATGGACGTCCTCGGTGATCCACGAGTTCATATAGATAATTTCCCCCGTATCCACCGACAGCACATTGCCGGTGCTGTCAGCCGTCATTTTCACCCCCCAGTATTTGAGGTTCTTGCTTTTAAAAAATACATCACCGCCGACCATTTCAGCTGTTGAGGTCAGGTTCAAATCTTTGTATTTGGCGGTAAAATCGCACGGGTATGGGATGGTCAAATGTCCGCCGATATATGAACATGCAACCGCATTGCGAACAAGCTGAATGTTGATCCATGCCAGCGAGTCGGGCTTGTGCTCGATCGTTGCTGTAAAGGTGCTGTCCGACTTGTAGCCGCTACGGGTGGTGACTCCCAGTTCCACATTCGCCAGCTTGCCCTCCTCCCGCGATAGCAATTGACCGCTCATGCCTTTGGTGCTGATGTTGAGCCAGCCTGACATTTGGTACTTTGCCATGGGCATGTGTAAAGGCAGCTCCATATCCGGCGTTTTTATTCTCAAGATATCTTTTTCATCGGGCTCGAATAATTTCATAGTGAGTCCCGGAAGCGAATCCAGAGCTGATTTAATTTTTAGAACCGGCAGCGACGTATATTTTTTCATTTCAATGGTGTCCAGCGGGGCGACGGAATAGACACCGGCCATTGCTGGAAGGTACAAACGTGCGCTGTCGGTTTTAAATGTAAAAGCCCGCCAGCACAGGCTTTGGTTTTCTTCGAAATATGTTTTGGCTCTAAAATTTAAAAATGTATCGATTCGTGCATTTGTCAGGGGCACATCGATTTTATTTCCCAATGAATCCGTTATACTTTCGGGCAACTCCATTTGACCGGAAAAAGTCCCGCTGACGATCCGGCTTTTTTCAATTTTTATCTCACCGATGTTCAGGTTCATGTTAAAACCGATAGGGATCAGTGTTTCGTATTGAACGGCAGAGGTTAGTTTAAGGTCGGCGTCAAATCCCCAACAAGCCTTTAAAACCGCGTTTTGAAGTTGATAATCTCCGCACGTCCAGCCGGTATTGCTGTTGTACGTCTTTCGCGGAACGGTTTGAGCGGGGGAGAAGAAAATTGTCTTGGTTTTTTGATTGAAATCCAATTTAGCACCACCGGCTTTGAACAGGATACCGGTATTGCCGATAAACAGGGAATCGATTGTATATCCCCTAAGCTGTTTGGTGAACGATAAAAATTCATCGATTTCTGCTTTGATGGGTCCGATATAAAACGGCGAACAACCGGAAGGTGGTGAAAGATATTTTGTCGGCAGGCCAAGATCAAATTCTGCAATCACAGAATCCGGATATAAATTCAATTTATACAGTTTAAATTCAAAGCCCTCATTTTCCAGACGTAACGGGGGATTAAACAGTTTGGTAATGCTGCCTTTGACAATTTTTTCTTTGCTGTCCGGCGGCCAGTTTGTTGTTTGCAGATTTTTAAAATCAACGGAAAAATTCGTTTGCGAGTAAATCTCAATGGGAATGCTAATGGTGTTGCTGAACGGATCGAATTGGGTGCTTGTTGTGTAGGTGCAGGGAGTGGTGAGCAGCTGTCCCTCGGCGGTTCCGTTTAAAAGATTGTTTGTAGTTGACGTAATCTCTTGTACAACAAGTTCAAAGTCACCCATAACCAGGGTATCGGGAGGAGTCGGTCCTCGCAGCTCCGGAATAACGGATGACGGCTGTTTATATTTAAACGACCAGATTTCACTTTTACCGTCATTTTCGCCGACGGGTTTGCCCTCCAGGTCCAGGGCCTGAATTTGCCATACGTATTCGCTCCCCTCTTCCAGTCTTAATCCTTCAAGGGGGTATTGAAGAGAGGATTCCCGATAATAGGGAATTTCAAAAGCGGCAATGTTATCAATGGCCTCAAAAACTGTTTGTCCTTCTTCGCGCCGGCAGATTTTGACGTAATAATAGACCTCAGCTTCCGGCGGCAACGGCGATGGTATGGTCCATTGAAACATCGGGTATTCTTCCTGTATTGTTTCATCCTCAAAGGGTGTGACAAGGCGTGGCGCGCCGGGCATGGTTACATTAAAAAAGACACAGCCCGAACCAACTTCGTGGCCCACCTCCATGTCAACGACGGTTATGCAGATGTTATAGGCGCCTGCCGGAAAACGGCCGTGCCGTAAAATAGCGCTTTCAAACTCCGGGTTGAGCCAACGGTCGTGGATTTCATGGATGTCCATGGGAGTGATCTGACGTCCGCCCGGAGGAATGATAATGGGATTACTGGCACCGCGAAACATATCGCCTTTTACCTCTTCAAAGACCTCGCCGAAAAGGTAAATCTCCCGTTCCCGTTCTTGATTATTCATTATGTCCACCCACCACATGTCTTCCAGATATAACTCATATCCGGCGGGTGTATGGATCATAATGTTCCATTCTCCGGGTTGGGCATGAACCCACACCGTTGAGATTAAAATTATTATGGAAAAAAGAGATCGCATCGCTTCCTCTTATTTTATTCGAAATGATGTTTGAGACTCAAGCGCACCAACAACTCGCGGTAATTATATTCCGAAAAATTCGAGTTCTTGTAATATATTTTTTCCGCCAGCAGTGTAACACTTTGTTTTTTCAATTTATATTCTGCGGAAAAACGAAAACCGGTCCGTTTTTGAAGACAAAAATGTAAAAAATACAGTGTATTGTTTGGATCATATATTCGCTGCAAAAAGTCAGCTTTTCCTTCATCATGATTGAACGATGCTGAAAAAAGCAATTTTTTTCTGAAAAAACTGGCTGTTGCGCCCAGATTGTAGAGTTTACGTTGATCCTTGCGGGCGGCCGTTTTGTACAGGGTTCTCATCGATCCCACATTGCCGAACATTGTATATTGCCGCTTTATCAAGATGTTTAAGGATAATCGAACAAGTTGTTTATCATAATTCTTCAGCGACGATTCGGGATTACCTTTATTGCGGAACCAGGTGTGTGTGGCGTTGACTTGCACGGTCTGGCTGGTTTGAAGAAATCTGTAACGGTATCCTATGCCCCCGGTCAATGTTTGCAGCAGGTTGTTTATGGGAAAAACACGATCGTTGTTTTTTTGATTGTGGTATTGAAAGCCGAAACCGGCAAAAGGCAGTTTTCTCGGCGTCAGTTGTGAATTCAAGTGGCCGTAAGTGATGGTGTTCGTTGATTTTTTTAGTCCTGCAAGATTATCGTGCTCCCTTTTCAAACCGCCATTGACATAAAGAATATTGCGGAAAAATCGCCATGAGGCCCGGGCTTCGGTCCGTTTAAAATCATTATGCAGGTATGGTGTACCCAGGGAAAAAAATCCGGGACCCACGCGTGTAAGAGAAAGCTGCAGTGAGCGGCCTTTATCAGCGTATTTTACCTCCGCTTCCATCGCCCCGTCGTATTGACTGGATGCCCTGGGTTGAAACAGCCACGACGTCTGCGAAGGAACACCAGCCGGTAATTCCAGTTTTCGGCTGGTGGTATTTCTATTATAGGCACTGGCTGCCGCTTCTCCCTTAAGCGTGATTTTACCGTCGAAAAGCCGTAAAAATCCGTCAATACCGGCAACGACATTTTCGCGCGGTTTTTTCAGCGAAGCGGCTTCAAGTGATGTTGAATCATCCCGGGCCCGCAGGATATTAAAATTGAATTGGTCGGCATTTTTTTTTCCGATCCCGATTTTTGCAGCATATATATTTTGCTCAAAATTGCCGAACTGATACAACTGATACGGATATTGTCCCGGTTCAACCGCGCGTTTGGTACGGCCGGCGGCAAAGGCAAAGCGGAAATATCCGGGATTGATATCAAAAGAGACACCACGGACCCGCACGCCGTTTAGAGTATATTTTGAAAGTGTCGGATAACCGTCACCAAGAACAAAATCGCCCCATTTTGGCGTTAAAAGTACATTGAACCGGTTGTAGGGTTGCCGTGCTATGGATTCAAGTGAAGATAACTTGAACAGAAATTGAATTTTGGGTAAGCCTGGAATGTGCAAACCGGGCTTGAAATATACCGTTCTGATCCATTTGGGTCGATTTTGATCGCGGCCACTGATGCCGTCGTAATGAACGTCAACACCGGCATCGCTTTCAAATTTTATTTTGCCTAATGTATTTTTCTGTGCTGGAACAGTAAGCGGCAATAAGCAGAAAATAAAAAAAATCACAGACATTCTAGATACCATTATTTGCCCTAACCTGTTATTTGAGAAACATAACCACCATGAGAATCATTTCTTGAACATGACGGGCGTTATATCAACGGGCCTTTGGGGAGAGTGATTGAATTTCCAGAGTTCGGATGAGATAATTGGGCAAATAACCCGCCTGATATTCTGTAATAATAATTGCTAAACACAGATTTATTAAATAGTAACAAAACAGAAAATAATAATCAAGTAATTATTTTCCCCGGATGACAATTTTTGACATTATTTAACAAAAATATGACAACTTTTTCTATCTGTCTGCCGTTTATAGTAGTGAATGATACAAATAGATTTTTAAATACAGATATGTAGAAAGTTTTGAGTATATAACCATAAAAATCAAAGAAAACCTTTTAATCATCCCTCCTTCAATATGCTCGCTCGTAACGATAGAGGCGCCGCCGGGGCGCCTCTTTTTTTTAACGGACATGGTGCTTTGTGACGACAAGAGCACAGTACAACCTGGTGAAAACGGAATGTGTTATTTTTTCATTTGTGTCAAATATGAGTCTAAATTTTTGTAAAAATTCGATTGACATTGGCGGCTTTACTTGCTATAATTATAAAATTTTAAAGGAAATTGTATGCTGAAATTTTTACTTTGGCTGGTATTACTGGTTTTTTGTTGGCCGTTGGCTTTACTCGCAATTATTTTATATCCTGTTGTTTGGCTTCTATTGTTGCCTTTTCGTTTACTTGGTTTTGCCATAGATGGTATTTTAGAATTTATTAAAGCGATTTTTTTATTACCCGCCAGGATTCTGGGTGGCGGGCGCCGGGCATAATGACAATAATGCGATACAGGTTGCTGTTTGGGTGCATTATTGTAATCTTTATATCGTGTGGACGAATCTGTTTATGCGGCGAATTGATAGACCTGGATAATGGCTGGCAGTACCGATATGGCGATTCCCCCGTTGATGAAGCGGGCGTTCCGCTATGGATAAAAAAAGATGTCGCCGTTCACTGGCGGTCTTTTTCACCCCCGTTTAATCCACCCGAACGTAACAAGCGGAATTTTCTCTGGTTGAAAAAAAACCTTCCGGCATCAAAATTCAATCATCCCACACTTTATTTGACCAACGTGATGACCGATTTTCAGGTTTATTCAAATGAGGAATCAATCTATTCTTTTGGATCCTTCAAGAGCAATAAAAGAGACCGTTCCAGCGTCATAAGCTGGCATTTAATTCCTCTCAAGCCCGAACCTGAGGGATATACCCTGTACTTTCGTATCTATTCCACCGATCAAGATTATATCGGAATACCGGTTATGGCGGATAACAAAGCGCTTTTCGGTGACCATGCGGACGTTTTAGGATTCGTCGTCAAGAACGGCTGGGATCGTTTTGTTTTGGGCTGTTTTTTTATGCTTGTGGGTATTTTTTCATTCGATGCTTTTATGCATCGTTTTGCCAAAAAACCTTATTATCTGTTGTCTTTTGGTATTTTTACTTTTTTTATTGGATTGGCTTTTGCGTTATCCAACGATCTGATGCAGTTAATCTTTGACTGTTCACCCGTGCGATATTTTGGGTCATTATTGGGTGTGGTTTTATTCCCGGTTGGATTTTTTTCATTCTTTGAATATATCGTTTTGAAACAACAAAAAAGAACTCTTCGAGTTATATGGCAGGTGCTGCTGGTTTACGGCTTGATGATTTGGATCCTGGATCTGGTTAATATCATACATTATAATACGTATCTATTTGCTATAATATTATTGAAAAACACCGGGGTAAAATTCGTGTGACAAGCGAAGAAGGCAAGGGTGCGACCTTTAAAATTCAACTGCCGGTGGAAATTGAAAAAACCATAGCTTTTATACAAAAGTAACGGGAAGTGAGATTATGTTTTACAGAAGACAATTATTAAAATGCAGTATTTTTGTTCTTTTGCTTCCAGCTTTTTGTCCGGCTCAAAGTGCTGCAGTCGATTCAACATCAACAAGATTTCATTCCAAATATTGTGCCAAGCAGCCTTGGGAGAGAGTAGTATCCTTCCCCGGCATGGTCGCCTACTTACCGTTTCAGGCGGTATTTTATCTTTCAGAACGGTTTATCGCTTATTCCACATCGGGATATAAGGCGCAAAAAATACTGGATTTTTTAACCACCGATGACGGTAAAAGAGGTATCTTTCCCACCTATGCCGCCAGTACTGGAGCGGGCTATATGTTTTTTCAAAAAGAAATATTTAAAATGCCCGAATCGCGTTTCACGTTTAAAACCACTTTCGGACTCAAAGGACGCTCTTTCGTTCAGGTGAATTTGGAAAAAATTCAGCTGCCGAAAAGATTTTTTATGGGTATGAGTGTTCAATACCATTTGATGCCCGATGAAAGTTATTTCGGAACGCCGGAAAAGGCCGGTATGGATTCCCGTTTTGAGGATCGCAACATTTTTTCACAGGAACAAGCCAAAGCGCAAATTTCATTGGGAGGATACCTTCTCCCTGGAATGACACTTGATGCCCTGGGGAGTTTTGAAAATATCAATATTCACAGGGGCAGAGGTGATGATGATCCTGCAATCTGTGAAACTTTTAATGTTTCCAGTTTACCGGGTTTAACCACAAGAACAAAATTGGCACGGTTTGAGTTTGAAAGTATACTTACCACTCATAAAACCAGAGCCTATCCTTCCAATGGACTGGATTTTATCCTGAGAGGCGGAATTGCCAATGAAGTTGGTGACTCACAATACGGATTTTATAATTATGCGGCGGATGTGAAACAAACAATTAACCTTTTCTACGGCCGGTGTTTAGCTTTACGAGTGGCGGGCGAGGTAACCCGGCCTCTGGGTGCCAAAAAAATTCCTTTTTACTATCTCAGTGAGATGGGACGTTTTTCCACAATTCGAGGCCTGGTACGCGGGCGATACCGGGATCGTGATATGATCTATGGATCACTTGAATATATTTACCCGATCCGTATGTTGCGAGGTGATCGTATTAGTTCCATTCTATTCCTGGACGCCGGCCAGGTCGGCAACAACCTGATTTCTTCCATGGAATTCGAAAATTTTGTCTTTACCTATGGATTTGGCTTTCAATTTTCAAATGCAGATGGATTGATTGCAAGGCTGGAGTTGGGCTTTAGTCCCGATGGATATAAAATACATTTCAAAATATGATAAAGGAGTTACGTTTGGGAAAAAAGTTTTTGAAATTATTCGTATTTATAGGATTATTTACCTGGATTAACTGTTCAGGCAGCCGCCGTTTTGTCGCCCCGTCTCCGGTTGTTGATGACCGTCAGCCCGTTCCCGAAAACGTGGCGGAAAAGGATCCGAATCTCTATGCCTATGTGTTTAACCGGCAGATTTCCGAGCAGTGCCGGCAAAGCTTTGATCTATCCCGGCAGTTACGTTTTTTATTCGGCAGCCCACGTCAGGCCATGAACCTGGACGCATTCGACGAGGTCGCAAATTCGAGCTGGTTTACGCGTCGGTTATTTTACCGGGAAATGAGTCTGGAAAAGTTTGTGCAGGGTCCGAATACCGTTACCGGGCCGGATACCAGTGGTGCCTGGAAAATCGTGCGTGCTAAAACCCAGGGCCTTACCCCCGGCTTTTCCATTAAAGATCCTAAAGGCGATTTATATCTGATTAAATTTGATCCCCCCGGACATAACGAACTGGCATCCGGTGCCGAAGTGGCGGTAACGAAAATTTTTTATGCTGCAGGATATAATGTGCCGCAAAATTTTGTCGTCTATTTTCACCCGGATCGTTTGGAATTGGCTGAAAATGTCGAATATATCGGGAAAAACGGCCAGGTACGGCCCATGAATGAACAGGATCTGGCGGAAATTTTTACGCAAGTTGAATTTTTACCCGACGGCCGTTTAAGAGCACTTGCCAGTAAATATCTGCAGGGCAAACCTTTGGGCCCGTTCCTTTACAAAGGCACCCGGAAAGACGATCCGAATGATATATATCCCCATGAGCATCGACGTGAATTGCGAGGCTTAAGGGTGTTTACCGCATGGCTGAATCATTTCGACGCCAAGGCGCATAACTCGCTGGATATGTTTGTTACCGAAAACGGTAAAAGTTATGTCAAGCACAGTCTTATCGATTTTGGTTCTACATTGGGCAATGCCTTTCCCAGTTATGGATTTGAAAATTATTTTGATCCGCACCAAATGTTGTTCAATACATTGACGTTGGGACTGCACGTCATGCCGTGGGAAAAACAAAAAGAACCCTATCCGTCCGCCGGATATTTCGAGTCGAATTCTTTCAAACCCCATGAGTACAAGGTCAATCTTCCCAATCCGGCTTTTGAGCTTATGACCATGCGTGATGCATACTGGGCCGCGAAAATTGTTATGTCCTTTAAGGATGAACACATCAGGAGCGCCATTGAACAGGGATGTTATACAAATCCGGACGCCGCTGAATATCTCATTCAAACCTTGATTGAACGCCGGGATAAAATCGGCCGGTATTATTTTAGCCGGGTCAATCCATTGGACAAATTTATTGTAAAAGAAAAAACTGACGGCAGTTGTGAATTCTCGTTTGTAGATATGGCAGTCGTAACAGGATTGGAAAAATCCGAAAGCAGCCAATATCTCGTTGAAATCATACAAGGTGATAAAATATTGATCGAAAAAAACGTTCTTGAAAGTCCTTCCGTGAAAATTCCTGCCTGGGAGGAAGGTCAGGTCCAGGTATGTTTGCGCACAAAACGGCAAACGGAAGGACGGTGGAGTCCGTGGGTAAAAGTATATGCAAGTAAGAACAAATCCGGATATAGAATCGATGGCATCATTCGGCAGGATTAAGATCGGTTGTCAAATCGGTGAACTATTTTTTAAATTTTTATACATTTTAACGATGGGCGATAAAAAATATACGTGGGAATATCACCAAATATTGGCGACTTTTTTGGCATGAGACGCTTTTTTTTCATTTGTTAACAATGATTGAACCCATTCTCTGTTCGACCACATCGCACAGATACCGTCTTTTTCATTCAATCGCTCGGGGTGATTACGAATGGTTTGTAACAATTTCGACTGCAGCGCATCTTTGAGCGAATGGTTGACAATGTCCGTATCGGAAAACGGTCCGAACGGACAGGGCTCTACCTGGCCTTTTGAATTAATATGGATAAATCCTCTTCCGGCGGCAAGACAGCCGCCGACTTCTTCTTCGTGGCTGGGTACGGCAATAAACAAGCTGGAGTACTTTTTCCGAAAATGGTCAAACATCGGCAAGATTTGTTTTCTCTGTTCCGTTTCGAGAACCCAATTCTCAGTGCCTTTTTGCACCGGCGTGTATTCCAGGATAAGAAAAAATCTGCACCCGGTTTGAAATATCTCTTTAATGTACAAATCGCTCATCACGGTGTTGAAATTATGGCGTGTCAACGTAATCGATGTACCGAAAAACAGATTTTCCTTTTTTAGACGTTTCATCTTTTCCAGCACGATATCGAAAGTCCCTTCGCCGCGTCTGTCATCCGTTTCCGATTTGCACCCTTCGAGACTGAACAGGGTCATGACATTTCTGGTTTCTTTAAGTGTGTTAATTGTATTATCGTCGATGAGTAAACCGTTGGTAATAAACAGAAAAATAATCTGGGGAAAGCTTTTAATAATTTTCAACATTTCCTTCCGCAGCAGCGGTTCTCCACCTGCGATGACAAAAAATGATACACCAAGCTCATCCGCCTCACTGACCACTTGCCACAATTTAGAATCATCAATCTCGTCGTTGGTCGAATTTTGTAATGCCTGAGCATAACACCCTTTGCAGGTCAAATTACAGCGATTTGTTATACTGAAAATGATAATCGGCGGCACCTGAAGCCCCTCTTTTAACAAGATATTTCTTTTCCGGGCTGCCGTTTTTTGCCACCTTACCGTTTTAATAAAATGTAATGCCTGCCGAGGATTGGTCAGGCTGACATATACTGCATCTTTAAAAAAAACACCCAGAGCGCGGTTCAGAACCTGTGAGTTGAATCCCTTTTGCATAGCTTTCCTTTCGGTTTAACTTTTTTTAACATTCTGTAGTACTACGAAAATTGCGGCAGAAAGTAACAACGTTTATATTATTTTATGATTAGAGGACTGGAATAAAAAATACTAACAGGTTTTATCGATCAGGGCAAATACAGACATTTACCGGTTTGAAAATTCTTATTTATTTGTATCTTATAGATATATACCCCAGAGGCATAGCCTGAAGCATTCCATGTAAATTTATAAAAACCCGCTGGTTGAAAATTTTTTACAAGGGTTATTATCCGTTGCCCGTTGATGTTGTAAATAGTAAAATCCACCGATGCCGCACTTTCAAGCGTGTATTCAAATGTGGTGACCGGATTAAACGGATTCGGATAATTCTTATAAAGGATAAAACGGCGCACTGTTTGTTTTTTTATACCGGTATCCTCGGTACAGAGATTGTCTAGAATAGCCTGATATTTCGGTGCGCTGTTCCGATAAGGGGGAAACTGTTCAAATTGATTTTCCAGAACACCCCAGCTGCCGTATTTACCGCTTTTGGGTGAGATGAATGAAAAATTCATAAACAAAGTCGGCTGATCCTGGCGTACAAGTGTACGCAGCGAATCCAGCCACTGGCAGTACAGATCGTACATGGCCGGATGGGTTTGTGCATCCATTAACGCCTGGTTGTAAGTCTGGTCCGAACCGAAAGGTTCCGGGGTTAAATGCTGTCCGCCCTCGTAGTAAATCATCGGTATGTTCTTTTTTTCAGCAAGTTCGGTAAATTGTGTTTGCAGCCATTCAAAAGCGGAAAAGAGCATACCCTCCCGTGCCCAGAAAATGACATCCTCTGCCGTAGTTGAAGCACCTAAATTCTGCAATGCTGCTATACCGGCTTCGGTAAAACCAAAATAGGCTGCCGGTGAAAAGGCATCAAAACTGCCGGGCCGCATGTTGAGGACGATGCGGTTGCTCACGTCCTGCCAGGCGCCCTGAACTCCGACAACACGAACCAGGCGGTCAGTTTGGCCCTCAAATTCCGTTGTCCATATATCCAGCGCGTTCTGGATGAACGGAACGATACGTTCCGGCCATTCAACGGATTGATCACCGTTATCGTAAAGATAATGGGTTTGGTCGAACATCCAGTTCCAGTTTTCATTGCTGTATTCCACATATATTTTTAGCTGTGGATGCAAGGAATCCCGGAACAGATGGGCCAGGTTGCGAATATAATCATCATCCGCCAGATGCGGAATACAAACCCAGGCATCCGCCGATTTGTAATTGCATATATCGATCATCAACTCGTAGGGCATACCGTCAAGGGTATAGGAATAGTTTTCGACTTTTGGGCGATTTTCCCATTTTGATAGAGTTGAATTATTGGTATATCCCCAATCCATAAACCGGAGTGTGTTAAAAGGATCCAGTTTTTCCAGCCATTCCGAGCACCAGGGGGATTCACTGTTTTCCGTACCCGGAAGGAATAGGCGGATATTGCGTATATGGTCGCCCCGTTTTGATTCTAAAATGGAGAGCCCCAGAATATTGTCATTATGTTTCAAATCGAATTCTATTCGTCCGGTAGAATAGGATATGTTTTCCGCATCAAAATAAATGTCCAGTCGGCCGGTACCGTCGTAAAGCAGGACATATCGCCCCAGCGGAAGAGCCTGGGTATGTGCCCAAACGGTACGCACCGCCTGAGTGGTTTCCGCCTCGGCAAAATGTACCGGCATCTCCAGGGGATAGCCGTTTTCATCAAATTCGACAAAATCTTCATAGTGCGTTTCCCAGGGATTTTCACCTCCCTCAACCCATACCGTGTTATGGGTCATCCATTTACGGCAGTATTTCATGATATTATTCAGCGGCCATTCGGAGCCCCAATCCGAAGGTCCCGCCAGATTTGTGCCGATTTGCAGTTTGCACGGTTCTGAAAAGAGCAAAAGCGGTGACAGAATAATAGCAAATAGTAGTCGTTTTTTCATTTTTGCCTCATAGGTTGTTCAGGATACCATGAATAGGTAAATTATCATAATTTTTGAAAAATAATACTTTTTTTTCGACTTGACCAAACGAGCAGTTGTATTTTTTATAAACGAAACAATAACGGAGAAAAAGAGGCGCAAACAATTACAAGCCGGAAGAATGATAAAAAAATCCGGTTCCGCATCTTAACTTTTTACTTTAGAGCGGTTTTTGCATTTTCGACAGAGTAAAAATTTATTAAGAATAGGCCGTATTGTATTTTTACGAAAATAAAAACCGTGCGATACACACAAGAACCGGGCATCGCACAGTTTTTAGGAGGAGAAATTATTTCACAAAAGCCAGTTTTCTGACCTGGACAAAGTCACCGGCCTTCATGCGGCACAGGTAAAGCCCCGCCGCCACGGGCAGGCCTTTGTCATCCGTTGCATTCCATTTTATATTGTAGACGCCGGGTTGATGATGCTTGTCGACCAGCGACCGAACCTGCCGCCCTGCTACGTCGTAGATGGTTAACTGAACATGACCGGCATTGGGCAGTTCATACTGGAATGTGGTTGTCGGATTGAATGGATTGGGATAATTTTGCTGCAGAGCATACTTTTCCGGGAGAGTTTTTTCCAAACGTTGTACATCCGAACTGCCGTCCACTCTGACGTGGATGGTACGGCAGTAAAGCGTCAGTTCCGTAGCAACATCACTGGTGATACGGCAGATATATTTGCCGCTGTCCGAAAATGCTATGGCGGTAAACGGCAAAACTGCGGCGTCCAGGCCTGGAATGTCTACGCCGTCGTGCACCCAGGTGTAATGGTTTGCGGATCCATGGGTTTCTGAGTATAGTTTGAGGGGAGCGCCGAGAACAACTGTGGTGTCCTGCGTAACGCCGATACTGTCCTGGGGTGAATACTCAAAATCGGGCACACCGATATTTGGTTCAATGTCCTCAAAAGTAAACTGGTTGTCGTGTATGCGTAAAAAGGAAAGCGCGCTCAGAGCAGAGAGGTCGGGCAATTCATTGAACCGGTTGTGGTGCAGATTGAAAATCTCCAGTGCGTGCAGAGCCGTGATCTCGTCAGGAATTTCCCCATGAAAGTCATTCATCTCAATCCGCAGGTCTTCAAGATTGACCAGATTTTCAATTTCCGGAGAAATACCGCCGATCAATTGATTATTGGCCAGAATCAAACTTCTTAATTCCGTAAGCTTGTAAATTTCGTCCGGAATGGGACCGCTGAACTCATTCGAATAAAGGTACAAATTCAGAAGATCTGTCAGGTCTGCCATTCGTACCGGAATGGGTCCTGAAAAGTGATTGTCACTCAGCCATAGGTGGCGCAATTCCGACAAATCAAAAAGTTCATCGGGAAGCGGTCCGGAAAAATCATTTCCGAAAAGCCGTAAATTTTGTAGCTGAGTCAGATGTGCTATTTCCGGAGGTATCTCACCGGTCAAGGAGTTGCTGGCCAGGTTGAGGACCTGGAGTTCCGGCATGTCGTAAATCGTGAGAGGTATGGTTCCTACCAAATTATTGCGGCCAAAGCTGAGATGTTCCAACAGCCCGAGATCTCCGATTTCCGGCGGGATGGTTCCAATAAGCTCGCAGCCTTCGATAATCAGGTCGGTGCAATTAGACAGTTGACCCAACTCCGGTGGAATCGGACCGGTGATTAAATTATTGGAGATATCAATATATATACTCGCCTGGCATTTTCCCAATTCGGGTGGGATCGTACCTTCGATAGCGTTATCCCTCAGGTACAGTACTTCCATGGCCGTTAAATCACCGATTTCCGGCGGGAGAGTACCTGTCAGGTTATTTATGCCCAGACGGACCCCTTTAACCCTGCAGTTTTCTATTTCAATACCATGCCATGTATCGACGGGTCCGGTCAGCCAGTTGGTATGATCGGTCCAGGCCGGACCGTTGGTGCTGTGATATAAAGCCACCAGCGCCAGCGAATCGCTGACACAGGATGCGATATCGCCCAGGGCGATTTTATAATCTTCCACCTCACCGAATACGGCCAGTCCTGTGTAACCAATACCGGGATCATAGCTGATCCGAAAACGGCCGAAAGAGTAACCGTTAATGGTATATTCCGGAACATAAATCGCAATGGTGTCGGGTTCACCCATATTGTACATTTCTTTATCCACAATGCAGTGCTCGTCGGCATCGTCCCAATCACCGTCGCTGTTGAAATCGATCCAGGTGTTGACAAAGCAATGATCATTGGGCCAGATTTTAATACTGGCGCTGTCACCGGGCAGAAGCGGCGTGAGGAATTCGATAAAATCTTCATCATCGATATTGTTTATGTCGTCACCGGTGGCATCGGCATTGGGCTGGCCATCCGGTTCAATGTCCTGATCTCCTACTCCGATATGATAGTTGACAATGTGGCGGGCGCCGTCATTGATTGACAATGTCGGATAGGGCGGATCGGGCGCGTCGCCCCAATCCAGCCAATCCATACCGAAACCAATGGGCAGGATATAATCCTCGACTTCTCCGTCGGGGATAAATCCATCGTAGCTGATATCTCTTGCACTGCTGAGCCGGAACCGCGCAGCCGCATCGCCTATAACGGCATCAGTAGGAATTCTAATCGATCTCACGTTGGGCAGTTCGGGATGATCGGCTCTGGGAGCGACCTCCATAATGATGAGATGATCCTGGGGATCGTCCCAATCATTATCCTGATTATAGTCGATCCAGGCATTCAACCAGCCGGAATTCGATGGGGTAATTCGCATTTGAAAAGGATAACCCGGAACCAATGGCGGTACAAATTCGATACCATCCTCATCATCCTTATTTGTTTTATCATCAGCATCGGCGCCGGGTGAATTTATGCCGTCGCCCTCCCAATCGATGAATTCACCCAGGTACAGGTCGGAGACCAGATGACGCGCACCGTTGTTGGCCATAGTGGTTGGAAACGGAGCCGGCGCATCGCCAAAATCCAGCAGGAACGGCCGGATCTCAATCTCGTAATCCTCCACTTCGCCGGTTTCAACGACGTCATAGGGCGAATCGAAATCCTGTTGGCTGAACCGGAAACGTGCATATGTCGTTCCCTCTTTTGCTTCATCAGGGATTACAATTGAGAGCGAATTGACACCCGCAGATAACTGGTGGTTCAGCACCTGTTCACCGGGGTCATCCCAGTCCTGATCCTGGTTATAGTCGATCCATGCTTTGAGCATTCCGTTTACGGAAGCGGTTATTTCCATGGTCGCGGTTTGGCCGATGAACATATCGGTCTTGAATTCAACGCCGTCCTCATCGTCAACATCCTTTTTGTCATCCCCCATGGCATGCGGATCGGGCTGGCCGTCGTCCTCCGCGTCCACTGCGACGCCCAAAAAGACACCGTCTGCAATGAGATGATGGGCACCGCCATCGGCCAATAACGTGCCAAAGGGTGCGTCGCCGAAATCCATCAAACCACTGCGATCGGATATTTTTATCAAATAGTCTTCCGATTCGCCTTCACTGAATATACCCGAACCATCCCAGGGCAGCGGTATGGGATTTTTGGTTATGGTAAGCCTTATCCAAACATAACCGGGATAGGGACCGATGCGGAAATCCGGAGGATCGAGCACTGATAGATGACCGTTGGAAGCACCCGGTACATGAAAGTTTTTCAGTACATGCTCGGGAGCAAAATTTTGTTCATCACAGCGGCTGGAACCGCCCCAACTGCCGTCCTGGTTCCAGTCGATCAGCACATTGACATAAGCACCGTCGGGATTGTGGGTATCGAACCAGAGATTAATATTGGAATCGGTTCCCCAGTGGGCCGTTCCACAGGTATAACCCAGGGTTTTGCCCTTAAACTCCTCACACAACTTTACGATTTTCAGGACGCCGTCTTCCTGGACGATCGTAAAGGCATCGGGTGTCCACAATCCGGCATCCGCCTCGTAGCAGGATTCATCCTGGTCGTATTTATCTCCGAAAACCGGGCACAGGCCCTCGTTGCCGTCGACTTCAAAGTCGGCATGGTTGCCCAGAAAGCTGTTGTGGTTGCTGCCGTGCTGAACATATCCGGCCGGGCCGACGTTTTTACAGGTTGGGAAGTTGCCTATAACGCCGGTGGAGGGATAAGCGATGACCCCTTCCGGGGCGTCGCCGTATTCATACAAAGGAATAAAGGCGTTTACATGGATGTAATCGTCTTTTACGACAATATCCGAGCCGTTATCGCAGGTGATTTCCAGGCTGACATCATAATCCCCGGGATTGTTATAGGTGACCTGATGGGGACCGATACCCTGTGCGCTGGACGGCGTGCCGCCGGGAAATGACCATACCCAGCTGTTGGCATTGGTGGAATTATCGGTAAACAAAACCGGCAAGGGTGCATCGCCGCTGGTAGGCGTACCGGTAAAATCGGCCTCGCACGTGCAATCCAATACGGTGATATAGGAATTTTTGGTTTTTTTATCGCTGCCGTTTTCACATTGAATTTCCAGTGTTACGGGGTAAGTGCCCGGAGTATTGTAAATTACCGTGTGCGGCCCTTTGCCTGTGGCATTTGCGGGCGTTCCGCCCGGAAACTGCCACGCCCAGCTTGTCGCGTAAGGGGAATTATCGGTAAATTTGACTTCCAACGGCGCACAGCCGTTCCGGGGTTGGCCGGTAAAATCCGCTTCACAGGGGCATTCATCCACGTGAATCATATCGGTGACCGTTTTGGAGTCATTTCCATTCGGACACACAATTTGCAGAGTGACGTCGTAATCACCCGGTTTGTTGTAGGAAATGGTATGCGGGCCCTTGCCCTGTGCGCTGCCCGGATACCCTCCCGGAAAGCTCCAACTCCAACTGACGGCGTTTACCGAGTTGTCGGTAAATTTCACATCCACGCCGGGACATCCGGTTGTGGGACTTGCGGTAAAATTAGCGGTGCAATCGCAGTTTTTAACCGTAATAAAATTGAGTTTGGTTTCGGTGTCGCCCCCCTGTTTGCAATTGATGACGAGTTTTGCATCCCAGTTGCCTACAGTATTGTAAGTAATTTTATGAGGTCCGGGGCCCGTGGCACTGGAGGGTGTACCGCCGGAGAATGTCCATATCCATTGAGCCGCTCCCGTGGAATTGTCCGTATACCAGACATCCATACCGGGACATCCTATGGTCGGTTGTGCCACAAAGTCGGCATTACATTGGGCGTGGACGGGTGTATTCAGACCGAAAAAACCGGTAAAAAATAATAAAAAGACGAAAAAATGCCCTCTGAAACATCGAAAGAAAATGTATTGATTAAACATGTTGCCTCCCAAAAATGACAATATTTTTATGCAGATTTATAATTCAGTGCCTTTGTACTTGTATATGTCGATAGAAAATATTAAAATTTTGAATAAAATGAGCAATTTTAATATGATTTGTCACTTGTCAGTCTGCAAGGGCATGGAGATAATAAAAGTCCAATAGTGAGTCTTTTTCAACGTGTGTTAAAACAAAAATGGGAGCCGGGCTATTTGTATAAAAACTGATTATCAATAAATAAACACACCGATACCTAAACCAACCACAAGCTTTGATTCATCGGACGCTTCATTATCACCATATTTACTGCTCATGATATGATACCCAATAAAGGGCTCAAGAGAAACGTTCCTGGAAAGGAAAAATTCAACACCACCTCCGAGAGCAATATCCGTATATTTGTGTGCATCGTCGCTGTCTTTTATTTTTATGGAGGAAAACGAATAGCTCGCAGAGGCAAATGCCAAGATATTTCCGACATTAAAAAAATATTTTACACCCGGTCCTAACCCGGTCGTTGTGCTGCTGTAATCGCCCATGCTAACATTCGTATAAGTTAAAGTGCCTCCTACAGCCAGATTGGGCATGGCGAAATAATAAAATCCCGGTGCAAGTGTTATCACATTATAATTATCGTCACTGCCTTCCGATGAGGTACTGCTGTATGACGCCCCGCCAGAAATGCTGTAAACGCCCTGATCTGTTGGAGATTTAGAAAACGTTATTCCGGTGAAAAGTAGAAAACACAAAAAAGACAAAAGCACTTTTTTCATGTCACACCTCCTGGTGAAAGCCGGAAGGGAATGTGTTTGTTAATCCCTCCCGACAATAAGTTCACATAAAGCACGACTCCCAACTCGTTACATTCATCCTGGTATAACAAAATTTGATCAAATGACCATTTTTCCGTCTTTCGGAATAATTTTCATTGTTTTTAACGCACCAGCAACATTTTGCCGGTTTTTTGAAACTGGCCTGTTCGCACGGTATACAAATAGACCCCGGAAGCCAGCCTGTCCGGTGCAAAACGAATCCGGTGAACGCCCTGGGGCATTTCGCCGGAAAACAGTTGTGTGACTTCCCTGCCATTCAGGTCGAATATTTTTATTTCAACATGATTTTTTTTCTGTATAGCATACTCAATAATCGTGCTGCCGTTAAATGGATTGGGATAATTTTTGCATATCTGAAAAGATTCGGGTACGTCAAAGTTGCCAATGTGTGTCGGAAAATCAGTATATTCTACATTTAAATACGGCCGGTGGCCATCATCGTATTCGCTGGCTTTAAAACCGATACCCGTTTGGCTGTCGTTGATCACCAGTAATCCATTGTTCGGTAGCGTACCGCCGGCCCACTCCTGCACTAAATTTGTGATCGTCACCGGGGGATAGAACGTATGGTTCCAATTCTCCTCTCCCTGCTGATGGACAATTTGTGCAACCGGTGCAGTTGTATCATAATCCCCGCCGGCTGCCGACCATTGTTCCGTTTCATTAGCGTTCACCCAGGTGACACTGCTTTCATCCCAGGATCGTGTTACGCGAAAAATATCGAGATATTGATTGTCCTGATAGTTGGACTGGTTCCAGACATACAAAAACAGTTTTGCCGACAAAATACGCTTGCCGTTTAATTCCGGCGGGAGATTAAACTTGATGATAAACCGGTCGATATCGCTTACATAAGGTTCACTGCCAAATCTGGTATCGGGATCGCTTGCAAAGAGAAAACTATCATCCACCTGGTCCTGGGTTTCCAACCGTATGGTGTTTTTTTCCTGTGATGGTTCCAGAGTCGTAGCCGAGGCGGTTGCCGACAGACCGGATTCATTGCCTACGGCGTCGAATGCTGAGACCTGGTACTGATATGTCGTGGATGGTGACAGACCGGTGTCGGTATAAGCGAGTGTAGATGCCGTCCCAATTTCCACACCGTCGCGGAACACCCGGTAGCCTGCCACAGCGGTATTGTCGGTGGCCGCGTTCCAGGTCAGATCGATTTGTGTGGATGACGATGCTGTGGCCGTCAATCCTGTGGGTGTAGAGGGTGGCTGGTCGTCAGTTGGGGTGGAGACCTCCACCGGTGAACTTGCCTCCGATTCCATCCCGCCGCCGTTAATGGCGCTGACCTGATAGCTGTAAGTTTGGCCGGGGACACACGTCATGTCGGAATAACTGGTTGACGACGTGGTGGCAATGGACGATCCGTTGCGGTATACACGGTAACGGGACACACCGGATTCTTCATCTGTTGAAGGATCCCATGTCAGATCCACCTGTGTTTCGCTGATCACCGTCGCCAGCAGGTTTTGCGGAATGCTTGGTGGTGTGTCATCCGTTACGGGACCGGCCCAGCCGGCCAAACGCGCCCAGAGCCACCAGATAGCATAAGCTTTCATATTGCCAACGACGTGTTCGGTATGGGCGGGATCACAGCGGTACCAGTCCACACCCATTACATGGGCATTCTGCCACTCCTGACCCCAGTTACCGCCGTCGTAATAACACTCATCGGTAACATGCTGATCGCCAAAATAATTGCCGTCGGGATCGTAACATTCAATGTCGTAAAAATCGAACAAAACCTTATCATTGGTTTCGCAAAAATTGCGGATGGTTTGATTGTTTTGATGCAGGTCTCCCTCCAAGCCTGAACCGTCCGCGTGGCCTGTCATATATACAAATGTTATACCGGGATAATCCAGCTCTAACTGGTTCATATCATTCAGGTACTGGTTATATACGTCGGATTGACTGTACCCGGACAACTGCCCGCACCACGCCCACATAATCACATTATAAGCCGGATGAATGCTGCCGCGTCCCTGGGCGTTCACTTCGCCCAAAAAGTCCCGCGTCTCGTTCACCCAGCTGGGATAATAGCCGGCGTCGAGTTCCAGGTCACCCGCATCATATCCTGAACCTGAAAAAAGATGCAGTGCGCCGCCACTGCCGGTATTGTTAAATTGGAATAGATTGTGGGGATATCCTTTTGAATTCATAAAATCAACCAGTCCCGACATACCGCTCGGGATCTGGCTGCCGTGGGAGGTATAGCCGTAACCGATATGCAACTGTTCCTTGGCCTGTTCGATAGCGGCCACGGGAATTTGATTAATGTCGATACACGTGTGGTCCGCGATGATGGGCTGGGATAAAACACTTGTCAATGGAAAGAGTAAAATAAAAGCGTAAAGAACAAGAGTGTTTTTCATTTCATGCCTCCTATATTGTGACTATCGAAAGCAGGTATTGCATACTATGCTAACATGTGGCCCGTGACGCATTCGAACATTTATTTCATGTTTTAGAATCGGCTGTTTAAAAATAATACTTACCCCACCCGGCAGTATCCGCTTCGGTCGATTTAAAATCCTTTATCTTTTAATTTAGATTTTATTTCCATCAAATGCAACTTAAAACGCCAATTCACAGATAATATGTACAATTAAATATAAAATCTTGTTGACGGAGATAACATTTATCATTTTTTTTGAAAATTATTTTGAAATTAGTAAATTTAAATGTCATTTTCCGCCTTCAAGAAAGCTCCGGAACAATTACATTATTTGTCTTATTTTTAATAGCAGGTGTTATTCTCGGAAATACTCTGTGTTCAGCTCTGTGAACTCTGAGCTCTCTGTGGTTCTATTTTTTAACCACAGAGATACTATGTTAATCTAGATCTATATTTTCAAAGTTTAATGAGCTACAAAGCTTTTAATTAAACGCAGAGATCGCAAAGCACGCAGAGGCTTCGCAAAGAAAAACCCAAACTGTGGAATTTTTTATATCATGATGAATTTTGATTTTGACCGTGATTTCTTCGATTACTGCATGATACTTATGTTATTGTTAATATTGACTTGAAGGATTACTGGATACTGCAAAATAACCAAAATCGCTTTAATAATATCATTATCATCAGAACGAACTCTTTTAAATTGGAATGCTATTCAGGCTATAAAAAACAAAGAATAAAAATGTTTTTATGGACTTTTTTGTATACAATGACAGTCCGTTTTGGGTGAAAATTGTTCAATTGTTAAATTAGCTTGGCGTCAATGGGCAGAGCAGAATCCGCATGTTTACGCGAAAGTGGATTGTCTGAAGTTTTGTACCTTGTTTGACTATCTTTTATGGTTTCTTGGTTTATTAAACACTATGCCTATATTGAATTTCCAACAATTCTTCCACATTTCTGATAAAGTCAGCCGATGTCTCCCTGATCTGCTTGATAAAATCATTGTCTTCTACAGATCCCAGTGTCGCCGTCATTTCATCCCTGTTGCGGAAAGTGACCTGTCTGAAGGGGTTGTCCTCATCCTTTTTCCGAGTCGAATAAACCTGATCGCAGATAAATTGCTGTATTTTTGCCGCTTTTTTTAAAGCCTGAATCCATTGCTGTTTGGTAATATATTCTACCTCGAATAAATCGCACAAGGTCGCATATGCATGCTGCTGTTTATCCAGCGGATACTTTTTCCAGAAATCGTCATATTTTTTATGGATTTCCTGCCACGTATTCACCTTTCCACTGCCGATATCCGAACGCAGTTTGTCCACATCATTTTGACGCACGATTTGCCCGCCGATATTTTCCCAGTGGCGTTCCCTGCCGCTTTTAAATACCTGTATAAATTCATCCAGATTTTTGATCCTATTTATCCGTAAAAAGTCAGCTATATTTTTAACGGCATAATAAAAAAGCATGTCGCCATACGCATGATAGGCTTTTTGGGCTTTGAGAATAACCACCTTTCGGGCTGATTTTTCCATATTTTGGCCGTAAATTTCCGGTATGGCATTCTCTGTATTTAACATCCGGCGGCCGGTTTGAGCCATTTGATCCAGGGATTCTGTTTGCGCTCCACCCGCCTGTGCGGTCCACAATTCCAGTAACCGGCGGGCATGGAATATTTCTTCAACCGTATCCGGCGCCAGGAAATCAAATTCGATATGCTGGGCTTTGTTGATTCGTTTGTCACGGTTGTTAAATTTCCAGGTGTTTCTTGCCAGGGCGTACATGTTGTACATCCACCAGTAAGCGGGAAGCACCTCGAGTCGGTCCTTGGCTGTATTATTATTCAGTAACGCAAAAGGGAACGGTATGTCCAGCTCCGCCGGGTAGTCCGCTTTGGCAAGCAATACAAAAGAGGCGAACCGGCTGGAGTGTTTAAGGCTGGTACACAGACCCGGCCAGAATCCCCTTCCTGCTGAAATTTCATTGTCATGAGCCCGGCTGTTATGGTTCGATCCGATGGTGGCACCGGCGGCTATGTTGCTTTGTCCCTTGACCACCGCAGCGATTAAAAATGAATTGTTGTGGTGCTGTTCGTGGGCGGGGAAAATTAAATTGTTCAAAACCTCGCAGCACGAAATGGTCGAATTGTCGCCGAGGAACGAGTGGATGAGACGGGCGCCGTATTTCAAACTGGAATTTTCACCCAGGATAAACCTGACCGCCTTGCAGCCGTAAAATACGGAACAGCCATAACCGATAATTCCGTTCACCAGCTCGACGCCCTCACCGATTTGTGTGGGTTCCTGTGGTGATGAATGAATCGTCAGATTTTTTAATTTATTGGCGCCTTTGATATAGCAAAATGGGCCCATATTTACATCTTTGAGAATACGGGAGTTTTTTAAAACACACTGTTCGCCGATGAATCCGTAATAACCTCTGCGGTCGTCGAATTGTTTTTGGGTGATCTCTATCAGTTTTTCCTGTAGGGCCGTGTCGTCTCTGTATTTGGACCAAATCCAAGCATCGGCCGGAAGCATGCCGTCGAACGGCAACACGCGCCTGCCGCCCGCTTCGTTCATCAGGTCGAGCCACACTCGTACCGTTTCCGGTTCACCCTGCTTGATGATACCGTTACCGAATTTGGCGTAATTTGTGGTGTGCATTTCATCGATATTGAATAAAATACAGCGGTCGCCGATGATGTAATGGGCCAGATAGCTGACATTGTGAATGGCGACGTTATCACCGATGTCACATGAAATTACCTTGCTGTTGGTGATCCCCACAGGCAGTTGCAGGTCGTGATGCTGCAGGATGGAATTTTGAACACTGCCGATGCGCACCAGGCCGAAAAAATTCGCATGAAAAATCCGGTCCGGATCGAATTTTTCGGTGACCAGTATTTCGCTCCAATTTTCCGCCGAATTGTTGTTTTTCCTCAATCGTTCCACTTCATCGTCGCGCAGATGCCGCCAGTATCCTTCCGGCCGGGGATTTTGTTCATTGCGCAGATAGTGCTCGTCCTTGTTTTTGGGTAAATATTGTTCCGGGATAAAATTTTTACCCAGATTGCTGCCGGGCAGCAGGTTTACGTTGTACATTTTTTTCTCCTGGAATTGTGTCAAATAAACATAAAGACATTTATGGAAAAATACAATGTAAAATCTTTTTCGAAAATATCTGTGTTAAAAGTTGTGTTTTATCGTACATGCACAGGCTCTCGATAAACGCCGGGATTTTGCATACCATGTTTGTTTTTTAAAAATTCGAGATCACTTTTTCTGGCATAATGAGCTGCCAGAATAAAAGCATATTTTAAATATCGATTACTAAATTTATAAAGCTTGATACGTCCGGATTTTTTTCCCGTACTTTTATCATCTATAGGCGCAAGACCACGGTAACTGTTGAAATGAGTATAAAATTTAAATCATCTTTTTTTGAATATTATTTAAATGATTAGTCATTTTATCGGAAAATTCATAACTTTTTTACTTTGTCACTGCTTGAGCGCAGACGGTTGTGTGGGGATTGTTGTATTGTGAGGTATGCCGCAAAAGTACACATACGCTCTGCTTCATAATTACAAAACAAAAACTTTATGGGCGCGTACAATATTGTTTTTCGGGTTTCAAAAATGAAATTTAATCATTCGCTGCTTGACTCGTTAATGATTACAAGATATTATATTTACTGAATATACATATGAGTTATTCTTTGGCACAGTTGTTGTGAAATAAAAATTGTATGAGAGTTTTATTTTAAATTTTTGCTCTTTTATAATATAACAGGGTAAAAATCCTGTTGTACAAATCGGCCTGTGGGGGCCGGGACAAAACGGGAGATTTTGTAATGTAATCAGATATCTTGTTGATGTTATTTCCTTGTTGATGTTATTTCCTTGTTGATGTTATTTCTTTATTTGTCTACATGTGTTGGCAAATAAGGAAATGAGGCAAGGATTTTTATTGCAGATGAAACAGAGACAAAAACGACTAGTTGTCCCGGGGACCGTAAAGATATTAGAAAAATTGCGGTTATTGCGTTAAATATGTTTATTTTACGAAACAGGCCGTTTTAAAAACAGAACGGATTCCGCCGTGGGATTAATAACGGCGGACGAGTGAGTATTTTATTTTTTCCAAGGGAGGTGATGTCCATGAAAGTCAAAAAAGCCGGAGAGCTGTGATTGGCCACTGCTCCCCGGCACCTCCGTTTGGCAACGGATAAACGGACGGTGAAAATCACAATCCGTCTGGTAAAATGTACGCAAAAAACCAAAAATAATCAACCGAAAGGTGATATCATGAACGTGCGCTCTTTTTTCAAGACAATTTGTATTTTATCCGTTCTGTTTGTCCTGGCAGGCTGCAAAAAAGACAAATCACCGGTTAAATCTGTCGAAAAGGAACCGGAGGTGGAAAAGGATGGAGTGGTGACGTTGTATATCCGAAAAGATTATATAAAGCTTAACGGTATGCTCGCCCTGGAACATATGGATTCATTGTTGATCTCGGAGACAGACCACCGTATCGATATTGACAATGCGGTAGTTTTTTCCGCAGATGAAATAAAAACTATAGCGGAATTCTATTTCGAAGGTGATTTTGACGGTATGGCGGATACCGTTTTTTATTATTGGGAATATGTCTGGGAGATCAATGGAAAAGAACAAAAAGAAACCGAAGCCGGACGCGTTAGAAATCATACAACGTTGGTTACTCTTTTCCCTACCCACAAACCACCGGCAAAAAAAATCCAGGGCCTGATTTTTTGTCTTGATAAAGACAACAACAATACAGGCCGGGGTTTTGTTGTGCCTAGCTTCGATGGAGTTCCCAAGGACACACTCTGGATCGATGCAGCCCAAAATACTGTCTGTTACACCCCACATGCGGCAGAACATGAATTTTCATTGAGTGATTCCACTGCGGACTTATCGATAGGAGCATACGACATAAATTCGTACCTGGAATTGTCTTTTGGAATGATGTGGTTTTTACAAAGCTTAGAGACAGAACAAATTTATGGTATATCTTCGGGTGGAATAGGCTTTAACGTGCCTGATCTTGATGCAAATCTCAAAGTTGTCGGTTTTGCACCAAACTTTTTACAATTAAAATGAAAGGTAACAAAATGAAAAATAAAAAATTATACATGATTTTATTATCATTATCTCTGTTCTTTAATTTTGCTATTGCTGATGTGGAAACGCTCACCTCTACTGATGAGCGCTATGTTACGAAATCCGGTGCTGTATATAGCGGACCATATGCGTTGGATGATGGCCCTGTTGGTGTAGATATTGTGGAAGATGCACTGGTTATATTTCGCAGTGCCTTTACCTGGGACCCGTCCGAAATTGAAGATTATGCATTTATTTCTTCTCCAGAAGTAAAAATGACATCGACTTCAAATCCGGCCAATTCGTTCGTTCTTGATACCCATCATATGGCGGGTGAGCCGTCAACATTATCAAAAACCGGATTATATGATGATATTGGAGCTGGTACAGTTTATAGTTCAACATCAATTTCTACATCAGGAACGGTCGCAAATAACTTGAGAATTTAAACTCAAATTTCACGGAAGATCTTCAGGGCTGGGTCGAAGATAACCGGGACTGGTGTGCAATCGGTTTTCACCAGCAAAGTGATTTTAATGAAGATGACGATACCTATGCGGAATTTGATTTTAAAACATTGAGATTTGAAAGTGACATCCGCATGTCCACCAGCGGCACCCTGTCCCAGGATGAACGCTGGGGCGTTAGCCAGACACTTACGGGCAATGTGACGGTACCATCGCCATACGATTTAATTTTGTGGGAAGACGCAACCATTAACATCGGCAGTTATTACATCAAATCGACCGGCGGCAGTATTACCGAACAGAGTGATGTCAGCGTTAGTCCGAGAATAATGGTGAAAAACGGAGCGACCATCAAGGGTTATTATCCATCTTTAGCTTCAGCATTCTCAAACGCATCTTCCGGCGAAACAGTTTACATGAAATCAAGCCAGACACTATCGGCAGATCTGAGCGTCCCTTCCGGTGTGACCCTGGAAATCAGCAACGGTACACTGACCATGAACGGCAAGAAAATCACATCGGATGATGGAGATATCATCATTAACGGCGGTTCCGTATCACCCAATATCCAAGTCAAGACTGTGTCGGGTATTTACGGACTTTAACCCCACCATCCAATCTGCCATAACTGCGTCCAGTACATCCCAACAGGTCAAGGTGGCGGCAGGTACATATACTGAAAATATCACCATGGGAAGCGGTAAAACATTATATGGTTCAGGTAAAACATCAACCACCGTCAACGGTGATCTGACGATGACGAATAATAATTATACCATGCTTCTGCCCTGCCGCTGGCCAGCGCCGAAAATAGTCCCGCAACCATTATGAAGGCCCTGCGGTTGGTAGCCTACTGCTACCGTGCCTTGGGTGAACACGAGCAAGTCAACATCATTGCGGAAAATCTGAAAAAGGACCCGGCGCTGAAAACCGCGGCACTGTGCGTGCAAATCCCATGGTTCCTGGAATCGGGCCAATATGAAAAGGCATTGAATAATGCCGATCAGGTGATTGCTACCGGTACGGCGGAAGAGACCTTGCCCATGCTATACCGCAAGGCCGTGATCTGGCAAAAATATATCAAGGACACGGATAAGGCGGTGGAAATCTATTCCCGTATCATCAACCAATATCCCGGTTCTCCCATGGCCTGGGCTGCACAAAACCGGCTCAACAGCCTTGAGCGGCATATTTTGCCGCCGCAGGCAGCCAGTCCGGAAAAAGTACGAAAATTCAGCATCACAAACTATCCCAATCCGGCCAATCCAGAAACCTGCGTGCAGTACTGTTTGCCGGAAGCCGGCCGAATTGCCATTGATATCTATAATATCGCCGGTCAGCACATCACCACCTTGGTGGATACCCACATGCCCACGGGGCAGCACATGGTGCGTTGGGTCGGCCGCGACGCCTATGGCCGCCAGAGCGCAACCGGCGTGTATTTTTACCGGGTCGTATTCGGTCACCAGACCATGACGAAAAAATTCCTTTTGCTCCGTTAAGCGATATTTTACATTTACCGTTTCCGGCAAAGCCGTGCCGGAAACGGTATCTTAATGGGTATCGGAGCGTGGCGCATTTACAAAAAAGTAGATTTAGAAAAATATACAATAATGCCGAATTATTCCGCTAAGGGCGACTTGATAAAAGTCGTTTCTGCCTGTTCGAAACCTCAATCAATGATAAAATATCGCCTCGAGCGGCGTAATTTCAAGATTAGATGGAGGAATTCATTTTTTGATCTTCTAAGACAAATGACGGTCATGACCAGTCCGCCGAAACAGTAAAAACACCGGCACCCCGACTGCAACCGTAAGTAACGCCACGCTCGATTCGACCGGCCGTTCCAGAAATGACAGGATGAGTATAACCAGACCGATGGCAATGTAAAATATCTGCGCTACCGGATATCCGGGAAGCTTGAAATCACTGCCTCGGCGCCGTATGATAAAAACGCCGGCCACGGTGAGAATGGGAAAAATGCCCAGCGAAAATCCCATATATGTGAGAATCTGATCAAAAGTGCCGGACCACACCATAATAATGGAAATAGCACCCTGTAACAGAATAGCTGTCGCCGGAACGTAAAATTTCGGGTGGATCCGGGCTATGGATTTAAAAAAGTAACCGTCCCTGGCCATGGCAAAGTATACCCGGGGCCCTAAAATGATATAGGCACTGAGCGATGAAAACAGCGCAAATGCGATCAAGAGTGAAAATACCGTTTCCATATGAATGTTGAACAGTTTGCCCATGGCCAGTCCGCCGATCGATATGACACCCGACATTTCAGCGGCTGGAACGGCGTAAATATAAAGTACATTGAGCAGAATGTACAAAAATATTACAATCCCGGTTCCCAGAAAAAGTGATCGCGGCAAGGTTTTGGCCGGATTTTTGATCTCCGATCCGATATAAACCGACGCATTCCAGCCGCTGTATGCAAACATGATCCACATGAGAGACAATCCCAGGGTTTTCCAGCTGCCGTAATTCAGTTGGAACGGCTGGCTGTCAAAGTGCCCCATGTCCCCTTTGCCGAAGGCAAATCCAAGAGATATCAAGGCAGCGATCAACAAGACCTTGAGCACGGTCAAATAATTCTGAATTTTAGCCCCGAAATCGATGCCGCGCAAGTGTATCACTGTAAACAACAGAATAACGGCCATAGCGACAAGTTTTTTTGATAAATCCGGACCGCCGAACAGTTGAATTTGCGGAAAAGCGCGGGCCAAATATTCACTAAATCCGAGAGCAGAGGCGGCAATGGGTGCGGAGAAACCCACGATAAACGACACCCAGCCGCTTAAAAAGCCGAACAACGGGTGGTATAAACGGGATAAAAAAATATATTCTCC
>JAFGEC010000067.1 GCA_016931775.1 Candidatus Zhuqueibacterota bacterium
GCTGATATCCCTGATACAGCAGACGGATCTGCTGTCCATTGACCTGAAAAACGGCCAGAGTGATATGCCCGGGACTGGATAACTGGTACTGAATTCGCGTATCCGGATTAAAGGGATTGGGGTAATTCTGACTCAGAACAAAATCCGTTACAACACCTGTTTGTTCCACTTCTGGATTCTCGACATGGGTTGAGCCCTCTATAGTAACCAGCTCGATACCCGTGTCCAATCCCAGATTCCGTGAATATTTTTTCTCACTGGCATTGTTCCAGTGTTCATGAGCTCCCATGCTGGAAGGAAGCGGTGTGCCATCACCATCAGGATCATAGACCAGTCCAGGAGGCCAATTGGCAGCATCCGCAGCCTGACGCAAATAATCGTCCGTGCCGGCGAAATGCGGAAACGGCCCACTGTTTCCGGTGGGCGTACCACCTTCGGTGGGATGGTTTTCATCAAATTCATAAAACAGAAAATCAAAACCCACGGATTCTATGGCCACCGGATCCTGAGAAAGGAACAGGGATGAAGGCCAGTCATCGTTGAAAGGCGTCATACGCCATTTAACTGGCGGATGTCCCCAGTTGGTAGAACCCCACAAGCCGTCAACCAGATACAGGATGGTCTTGCCGCCCAGATCCGGATGTCCCATGATGTCCACGAAACACCGATAAGTGCCATAATCCCCATTGACGGCATCCCCGGTAGCATCCGGACAGGGCAGACTATAATGCCACTGCCATGCACCCCCATAAAATGGGGCCGTGGAGCCGAAATGGTTCTTGCAGCAAAGGGAAATACCGGCCCGATGATGTTTCTTTAAAACCGGCAAGTTGATCATATAGGCAGCATCCAGGTAACATTGAGGTAAAACGTCACTGATTTCGTTGTCACTGGAGAATATAACCTCCTTATCCGATGGTTCCGGTTGCGTCAGTCCGGGGCCCTCCCCCCAATATATCACATTCGGGAATGCGGTATGAAGTTTGTCATAATGCATTCCAGGCATGGTGACATTGGGATCGCCGATACTGATATCCTCCTGGGCAACGCCCACAACATCGATCAGTTGATGCAACACTGTATAAGCGATTTGAGGGGATGTATTGATGTTTCGGTCCGCTCTGCTGTTGTACATTCCGTTTAAATTGATTTTGATGACGAACTTTTCTCCGGCAGAATAGCCGGTATTTCCTTTACTGTGGCTTGCGTTATAATAGCGGAAAATGGCATCCCAGGCAGCCGCATCAGTCGCTTCACCCGTCATTTTTTGCAGTCCATCAGAAACCATTTGATTCACCACATCCTGATTGGTGTTATTGTCCTGGTACCAGTAATCGCCATTTGAGTTCCTGCACGTCTCATCCGTGGCATCCGGATTATGAACCCATACCACTTGTCCGGGATGAATACCCTGCCCTATTCCCATAGGTTGATTGGGACCATCCAGGGTGGTCAGCGCAATGGCCCGTACCGGTTTTGCATCCTGCAGAAACGGAACCAAAAAAGACAACAGAATTGCCAGACATGCCAGAGAGAACAAAATATAGCGAGACTCGAACAGGAATTTTCTCGCTTTTTTGAAAAATAGCACTGAGGCAAATAATCCGGTCACCCACACCACAAAGGACGATGCCAGTGGCGCTGTGGCTCGCATGCACGGGTATGAGGCTCGACTCGGTTTGGGGATAACTCGAATTAAAAACCAGCATAGAGACAGAAATCCGAAAACCGGGAAAAACAGTTTTTTGATGATTTTTTTCATGAAATACTCCTCTTTAGTTATATCCCTTGCGCTTTGTATGGTACAATGAGGTGTTCAATTCTGAAACGAAAGGGAATTTAATGGTTCAAAATTTCCACAATAAATATTTTCTATTCGGCTCAAAATCAGTAAAATTAAAAATTGCAGCCAATTAATGCTACGCCAATAACCATATTATAATTAAAAATACAAAAAAATTTTGAAAAATCAAAAACACAAAAAGGAATTTTACCAGAAAGCTCAGTTTTTACGGCGGTATTGCACCAATTGTTTTGTTTTTTGAAAAAGCCCGGAAATAAACAATGACCGCTTGATGATGATTCTACAGTAAAACTTGTTTTCGGAAAATACAATGAGAGGCCATCTTTTTGATTATCTTGAAGAACTCGATGAGGATTACATGGAAAAAATCAGGTTTAAAGGCATGAATGGTTTTAACGTTATATAGGATAATGCCATGCACCTATTTTCCGGATTAAAATTTGAAAAAACACATGACCTATCGGCCAAAGACTCAAACAAAACATCAGCATTATTGCTGAATTTGGCTTGCATCCAAAAGATGAACATTGTAAATTAATTCTATTGGAATTATTAGAGGAGAGTTAAATCCTCAAATACCGGTTTCAACAAGGACGCCAGTGCTAAAAATTTTAATCAGCAAAGTATAATGGAAAATTTTTTTGATCTAAAAAATCGATTAATCGGCGCCGGTTAATCGGTTAGCCTCACGATAAAATCACAAAATTCGAGAGAGTTTATGAAAAAAAACAAAGTTGTTTTCGTCATTTTTATTTTTCTGATCTTATCCGCCGGTTCCGCCCTTGGCCAAATCAATTTAAAAGATATGGCCGAAAAGATCGATTCGTTAAAACTAAAGGATGAAGCATTACAACATCGGTTGGATGTCCTGGAAAAATCAATTGATGACATTATTTGGTTTCAAAGAGTCGGATCGGTCGCATTTATCGACAAGGTGTATTTGACCGGTCCGCCTCTTAAAAAGGAAAAAAATCCCACCGGACTTGGCGCAGGTAATCCGGTAAAATTTTGGGCATATATTTTTCTCCCAAAGGACATCGATTATAACGCCAAGTATCCTCTCATTGTTTTCCCCCATGGCGGCGTACACGGCAATTTTTCGACATACTATACGCATATCGTAAAAGAATTGATTGCTCAGCAATATATCATCATTGCGGCCGAGTACAGGGGCAGCACGGGATATGGAAAATCACATTATGAAAAAATCGACTATGGCGGATTGGAAATAGAGGACGTTCATTCAGGCCGGGATTATATGATCGAAAACTATAGTTTTGTTGATAAAAACCGAATCGGCATAATTGGGTGGAGCCACGGCGGCCTTATTACATTGCTCGATATTTTTGAACATCCCAAGGATTACAAGGTGGCCTTTGCAGGTGTGCCTGTAAGTGACCTCATTGCCCGCATGGGATATTATGACGAAAACTATCGAAAACTTTATTCAGTTGAATATCATATCGGAAAAACCGCCCATGAGGATGTCGATGAGTATCGAAAACGATCTCCGGCCTGGAATGCTCAAAAATTAAATACACCTTTGTTGATACATACAAATACAAATGACGAGGATGTCAATGTTCTGGAGGTCGAACACCTCATAAAATCATTAAAAGCCGAGAAAAAAGACTTTGAATACGAAATATTTCAAGACATCCCCGGAGGACATTCGTTCGACAGGATGGATACCAAAAAAGC
>JAFGEC010000518.1 GCA_016931775.1 Candidatus Zhuqueibacterota bacterium
AAATACCCACTGCTGGCGCTTACTTTAAAGTCAGGGTTATCATAGAGATATTGAAATTCAGGAATCTGGAAAAAATGCCCGTACGAAAAGTGGATAACGCCTTTGTCGGTAATAGGATATGCGATTCCCAAACGGGGGCTAAACTGCATTTTGGGTTCCGAATCTTTATGCATGAACGCCCGCCGTTCATCCGGTGTGTATTCTTCAAAACTGGCAATATAGGCGTCATATTCTTCGAGCGTTAAATCGGCGGGTGGATCCTCCCAATTTCTATATCTGTTTCTATTTTTAAATGGAAAGTAAATATTCGGATCGGACGGATCTGCCGGAACAACATGGTTGGCGTCGAAATAGTCATAACGCAATCCGATATTCATAATCACATCATTCAATTCTATTTTATCTTGGATATATGTCGAGAATTCCATTGGTTCCCGGGTATACTTGCTCATATAAGTTGTGGAAATATCAGGTATCGTGGGTGTAAAAGGAACGATCTGCTCGGTACCGGATTCGTTGGTTTGAGGACGAATTTCATATCGATAAAGTTTGAGTTGATGTTGCCGGTACTCCAATCCGAATTTTATTTGGTTGGCTCTATTTATTTGACTGGTCAAATCAAATTTACCGATCCAGTAGGATGTGCTGCGAGAGTAATGCTCCATATCGGTTCCAATCGTATTGAAACTATAAGCTGTCGGTGCACTCGTAGAATCCGGTGAGATATATCCATCCGGACCATTGGGATCGATAATATATTTAAATCTTATCCGGTTTTGTTTAATATTGTCAAGTTCTGCCATGCCAGTTTCTGTAGAAGGATCAAAAACATGTTCAGCGACATTAAGGGTTGTGTCTGTATAAACTTTGACTAAATATTTTGGCATGGCATAAGGATCTTTATACAAATACCGTTCGTATTCATTATAAAATTTATTAAGACGGACTTCATAAAAGGTCGAAGGAGACAATACATGGTTCAAGGTAAAGATATGAGTTATCCCGCCGCCAAACTGCTGTGGACGGCTATAGGGGCAGTATTTCCAGTCTTTGGAAAAAGTCCGGTCATTTTTCCAATCATTATAGAACAAATTATAACTTAATTTCAAGCTGGGATTCATTCGATACGTCAATTTACCCTGAGCGGTCAACCGCTCGTAAGGATTCATCGGCACCAATGAACTGTCTCCCGGATTGCCCTGAGGTGTAAACCAATTGCGCCCATAAAGGTGACCTTCGTTTGAGTAATATCTCGCATTCGTATAAAAGCTCAATTTTTTGACTAAAAAAGGAACCGGACCATTCAGGCTCAATTCCACGTTATAAATGGGATTGATATTTTTAACGGGATTGTCGAATTTGCTAATCGGGGTGATTTCTCCTGTATTCGGATCGACCTTGTTTTCGATACTTTTTGCCAGTTGAAAATGTTCATCCGTGCTCATATAATCGCCAAAGTACGTCTTGACTTGTCCTGAGTATTTCCTTCCGCCCTCTTTGGTGATGATATTAATAATGCCGGACATCGCCTGACCGTATTCGGCGTTAAACGTTCCGCTTACAACCTGAAGCTCTTCAATAGCTGAATTTTCAACGGTCACGCCACTTCGCCCTGAAAAGACATCCGTTGTGGCAACACCGTCAATCCAGTAGGCTATCTCACCGGCCCGGCCACCCCGGATATGCAAATCACCGCCGGAACGTACAATTCCTGCCTGTAATTCAAGGACATCGGTTACCGATTCAACGGGTAAATTTCCAATTTCCTCCGAACCCACGGCAGACAGGGAAGAGGTCATATCCAACCTCACCAATGGGCGTTCCGCAACAACAGTGACCGCCTCAGAAGCTTCCAGCACAGCCGGGCTTAACTTTGCATTAACCGTGGTTGTTAAATCTACATTGACGAGAGTCCTTTCGACGGTTACTGTGTTATACCCCATCATCATAATTTTTAAATTATAAATTCCGGGGGGAATATTGATGATGAAGTAATTCCCTTGAATATCCACTGCTGCGCCCAAGGACGTACCTTCAAGCACCACGTTTGCACCCACTAAAGGTTCGCCATTCTCTGCATCTTTGACAGTACCCACAATTTTACCTGTGGTCCCGGAATAAGCTACGGAGAAAACGAAAAGCACAAGACTCCCAATAATTATGGTCGCTTTTTTCATTACTTTCCTCCCTTAATTCAAGGTATAAAAGAAAAGAATTGTTCTATTTTTCCAATAGTATATAATTTTGTTTGTTATCTGCTGGATCATAAATAGCTGAAAGTGAATCCCTCCGGTTGAAATTGTAAGGAACTTTCGTCTATTGGTATGAGGTAAAAGTGTCAGTCGTATGAAAAGGAATATAATTTATAATAATATAACATAATAAAATTATGAAGCAAAAAAAATTTTAATAAAATTCATTTCTTGTGTAGATACTTTGATTGTAGATGAATCTTCTTAAAACGATTTATCAAAAATCGCCCGGCTATCCGACACACCCCCGGCAATTTGATTTCTTATGACAATACCATCCAAAATTATTTTTTTCAAATTGACTTGACTTTTGCCTTTTTCATTGCTAAATTTTTAGTAAATCATCGTGAGTGTACAATCGAAGAAACCAGCTTCTGGTATTTGGGGTGAAAGAACAAATTTGCCCGTTTTTGCAGCCCCCTTGAGCGTATTTTCCTATTTTTTTCATTAAACGGGTAAAATCAAAATACCTAATAGTGATGAAAAGCAGTAAATATATATACATATTGATCTTGATCTTTTTCATGGGTGTCTCATCATTTTCCTAGATTCAGAATGGAAAATTTATTTTTCAAAATGAAACGATTGTAACGGGTAAAAGCACCAATATTTCCATAAAGTTTGATTTGGCGGATGCCAGGACTGCAACAACTTATTTGCTGCAGGAAATGATTAATGATTGGGCTATTAATTGAATCAGTCAGGCAGAATTTTATGAGGATATCGTTGTGCTGAGAAATGATATTCAGGATAGGATGGTCTATTTCGTCTAGCACGAGGACACAATAGTGAATGATTTTAATTCAACACTGGAAACTAACTGAATGAATTGAGGTACGGCATGATCTCATCAAGAAACGCGGTGGCAGTTTACACGATTTTATTATGTGTGCTATCCGTTCGTTCACAGGAATTGGAATCGCAACCGGAACGGCGGATACCTCTTTCCGAATGCATCCAATTGGCGCTTAAAAACAGCCATGCCAGGCTAGCTGATGAGCATTCAATCCGGGC
>JAFGEC010000519.1 GCA_016931775.1 Candidatus Zhuqueibacterota bacterium
AGTTTTACACTCACAGAACCAATATCCACGCCAATTTTTATAATTTTTCGATCCACGATATATCCGAAATTGGCCGATAGAATTTTTCACATATTCTATTGTTAAAAGCTCATAAAATAAAAATCTGCGCTTTTTCCAGAGCTATTAAGGTAACAAACATTTTAAAATGTATCAAGTACATTTATAAAAGAGGGAATATACTACGGCATATATTTATTCATCGAATTCGAGAAGGGCAGCCACATTGAGCCGGCCCCCACTCACTGTGATGCCGTCAAACGTATTTAATTTGTCAACGGTTGACAAGATTCTATTTTTGACATCCAAAACACTCAGCCCGGTTTTATTTGACAGCAAGAGTGCTGCCGCGCCGGCAACAAATGGAGTTGACATGGATGTGCCGGTCATATTTGCATATTGATTGCCGGGAATGGTGCTAAATATCTCCTTTCCGGGCGCGGCAAGATCGACAGTTATCGCACCATAATTTGAACCAGGCAATGCTGCATAGGCGCTGCTGCACACAATACCGCAGTTGTCACCACCGCCTCCGCTTCCCCATAGAGCCCGAGTATCATTGTGATCAGATGCGGCAACTGAAATGATATTGTCAACATCGTAGCACGCCGGATATTCAGGTGAGACATCTGTGTCTACTCCATTATTGCCCGCTGCTGCAACAAACAAAACATCATGATCCATGGCATATTGAACGGCATCCCTCAAGGCTTCGGAAAAACCCGATCCCCCCCAACTGTTGCTTAATACCTGAACGCCCATATCTGCAGCATAGATTATTGCCGCCACGGCATCAGCAGAACTGCCAAAGCCCATATCATCCAAAAATTTCAGCGGCATCATTTGTACCTGCCAGTTTAAACCGGCAATTCCCGTCGCATTATTTCCAGCAGCTCCGATAATTCCGGCACAATGTGTACCGTGCATATTGTCATCGAGAGCGTTGTTGGTTCCATCTTTAAAATTCCATCCCTTCCAGTCATCAATATAGCCGTTCCCATCATCGTCGATTCCGTTCCCTGTCGCCGGATTATTTGGATCTGCCCAGGCATCTTCTCCCGGATTCACGAAAATATTTTCCGCGAGATCTTGATGTGTATAGTCTATGCCTGTATCGACGATACCAACGATCACATTCCTGTCTCCTGTGGAAATTTCCCAGGCTTGTGTTGCCCGGACATCGGCACCCGCTGTGCCGCCGTCCTGCCCGGTATTTAGAAATCCCCATTGATTGCCCAGCTTGGGATCATTGGGTGTTATTGTAGCGCTGTACATGTATACTGGCTCAGCGTACTGTACGAGTCCACTCTTGTTCAATTCTGTTATAATAGTCGCCAAATCCTGTCCCGAATTCACGCGTATATGTTTAATATTTAACTTGTCAATTGACTGAATAACCTGCATATCGTAGCGTGTCAAAAATGAAGAAATGGTAAAAGCATCTTTTTCGGTAAATTTTACCAATAACTCATCGTTTTTAACATCAATATGAGGTTGTTTCTGAAAACCGGTACTTAAAAACATAACGGCAACAGCAAGGCCGATATAATACAATGTTCTTCGCATAACACCTCCTATGCGCTTTGTCACGAAACCAAAGGACCAAAATCATTTGTCCTTTATGACAAAATCGACCAGCCTTTCGTTCCGGTCAACTCTGTCGATTTGGACCTTTACCCTGTCACCCAATCGATACTTTTTACCGCGTCTCGCACCTTCAAGGGTAAACGTATTTTCATTATAAATATAATAATCATCATCCAAGGAATTCACATGAACCAGACCGTCCACCAAGAATTCTTCGAGCCGTACAAAAAAACCAAACATCACAATGCGGCAAATAATTCCGGTAAACGTTTTTCCTACATATTGTTCCAGATACTGAACTTGCTTCAACTTTATTCCGGCTCTCTCGACTTCCTGAGCGCGAATTTCCCGATCCGTCGCCTTTTGACATAATTGATCAAGGTTTTCAGGAACATTTAATGCGCCGGATAATTTCTGTTTCAATAGCCGATGAACCAGCAAGTCCGGATAACGGCGGATTGGTGATGTAAAATGGGTATAAAATGAATAAGCCAGGCCAAAATGGCCGGTATTCACGGTGGTATATCGAGCTTTCATCATCGTTCGTAGTAATGCATCGTTTAAAATCAGAGCTGTGGGATAAAGAGGAAATTTTTCCGCCAATAATTGAAAAAATCTTGGCATAATTTTTTTAGGTTTTTTTACGGTAAATCCGATGGCATTGACGAGTTGTAAAAACTCATCCACACTTACATCATCGGGTTTTTCATGCACTCTAAAAACAAAAGATGATTTTTCGGTTTGATCGTTCTCCTCACCAACGGATCGGGCTACGGTTTCATTTGCCAGCAACATAAATTCCTCGATCAATCGGTGCGAGGCAAGCCGTTTTCTGCGGCCTATTTCAATCGGGCTTCCCTTATCATCAAGTTTTATCTCAACTTCTGGGCTTTCAAAATCAATGCTTCCACGCTCACGGCGCTTTTTTATCAGTTTGAGCGACAGTTCATACATTTGATTTAAAACCGGAGCGAATTCGTGGGTTGTTTTTTGATCCAAAATACTTTGTGCTTCAATATAATTAAACCTTTTTTTACTGCAAATCACGGTTTCCTTTATTTGATAATCCAGTAAATCGGCGTTAGGATCCAGTTCCATAAAAATACTGAAACACAATTTCTCCTGCCCTTCTGCCAGGCTGCACAGCTGATTGGATAACTTTTCGGGAAGCATGGGAATAACCCGATCCACAAAATACACAGATGTGCCCCGTTCGGACGCTTCTCTATCGAGAAGACTGTTTGGAGACACATAATAACTGACATCGGCTATATGTACACCCAGTAAATATGTATTTCGCTCTGTTAATTCCAGAGATACAGCATCATCAAAATCTTTGGCGTCCTCGGGATCGATTGTGAAAATAACATGATCGCGTAAATCCATGCGGCGCTCTATTTCCAGAGCCGGTATTTCAACTGACATTTTTTCCGCATCTTTTTTCACGGCTGGTGGAAAATCCAGCGGTAAACTGTAGCTATGAATAATCGACAGGACATCCACACCCGGATCATCGTGAAAGCCCAGAATTTCCACAACTTTTCCAAACGGATTTACTGCATTATCCTCCCATAAATCAATTTCGGAGACTACAATCTGTCCTTCAATGGCATTCAGACTTTCTCCCTGTGGAATGATGATATCACGGTGAATTTTTACGTCCTGGGGGATGACGTAATCATATCGCCGGCCGTGGCGAAACGTGCCGACTATTTTATTGCGTGCCCTCTCGATAATGTCGATAACTTTACCTTCGGGACTGCTTCCCTGAGATGATGAAAAAAGCCTGACGCGCACAATGTCTTTATGCAACGCCAAGCCCATATTTTTCTGGCTGACAAAAACATCACTCCCGGAATCGGCTCTTACAAATCCGTACCCTTGGGAGTTGACGTGAAGAATACCTGATACCTCTATTGTAGCCGCGTTGAATCCAAAACGGTTCTTAGGGAATTTTCCGATCGTTCCATCTTCAACCATTGTATGGAGCAGAGATTTAAGCGATTTATACTTGTTCTGCGGTACTAAAAGCGCCCGCGCAATTTCCTTGGCTTTAAATCTACGTGAAGGTTGTGAAGCCAGCAGATCGACAACTTTTTTTTTCATTTTTTTTAGAATCATGATTTTTAGGAGATTATATTATCGCTTAAAACGCTGTGTTTTACTACTTTCCTCCAGTTGGGAAATCCAGGCAGATTCAGGATATTTTTCAATAAAATAATTTTCTACCGGCCCGTCGTTTAAAATTTCACCATTTAACAATTTATAATCTTTGAGAGTAAACTGAAATTTATAGTTCACTTGATTTGTGGTTGTACTCATTCGATCCAGTTGAAAGATATTATGCTGCAGACTGGCTATCCGTCCGACCGGTTCAAAAGGAAAGTATTGACCATTAAAGAGAACTTGCGGCCGGCTGCTGATCATATATACATCTGTTGAAAGTCTCAGCCTGTTGGTAATGGTAACCAGTGAACCGGTACCGATCAAAGTTCTGATTCCTTTTACCGCGTACTCTCCCCGGGGGGCATTCGCCACAGCAAAATATCCATTTTCATCCGTTGTGGCCCAAAGGGCGAGTGTTTTACCCTCACTGGTTTTACCGAGAATTGCAACTTCGATATCTTGCTTATATACGCCGATCTCCTCGGTATAGTAATTATCCTCAAGGATGGCACGCCCGACAATAAGCATTGTATCATCTGCGGCGGGTTCCATAAAGCCAGACAGACCGGCTGCGCAACCCATAAAAAGTCCTGCCAGAACAATCCAATAAAGTTTTTTCATCCACATCTCCTCTCAGCGTTATATAAATTTATAAACGGATTAATAGTACACACTATTTCTCGGAGCGTTGGTCAACTCACGGATATTTGTACATATATTCAAAGCGTCCTGATGTAGCTTTTTTTTCATTTCGACAATATTATCCCTATTCACATAAGAATGTAGTTGAACATGAAATCGTAATGAATTGGTTGTACCGGAAGGTCTCACCGTCAGGTGACTTAAACGATCTTTATCAAAATAAAACCGAACTCCTTCATCGGGAAATTTAAAATCGCTGGTTGGAACATAGATATGATCGTATTTGCCGGTACGATAGATAACTGTAGATATGACCGGATATCCGCCTATTTCCACTGTGGTTCTTTTTGATTTTTCATGTAAATCGAGTGTGACTTTTAAAATGGATTTTTTGAGTTGATCGCCCTCGATACCGGGATATTCACCGTCCATGGGATCGGGTTCATAAAAATTAACAAAAAGACCTATATCCGGATCCAGGTAAATATTTTCATCCACCAGTTCAAACAATCCTGTTCCTTTCTTTTTAGCCCAATCGGCTATTTCAGCCATCAGCACTGCTGCAAAAGTGCCGTCTTTATCTCTCACATGGCCTTTAACACCCAGGGAAGCCTCATCCGGAGGCGGAAATCCCAATAATGAAAAACCGTTGCTTTGCTCCATAGCACCAAGGTTGTACTTTCTGCCACTATCCATGCCAAGGCTTTCCTGCATAAATGGATGGCATAATTTATCCTCCGGAATGGTTTTTCCTTCGTACAAGCCGCTAACAAGGGATCCGTCCCAGGCATCACGAACGGAAGCAGCCAGATTCGCAAATCCAACCCATGTTTTGATGACGCCGATACCGTTTTTTCGCGCCAGTTTTACTATACTGTCCGAGGTGATATGTGACAATGTAATAAATGTGTTTTTTTTGACGATTGATTTGTCGAATTTTAACCGAAACCAGACCAGCAATGCCCACATATCATCGGCAGGCAGTAACATATAATCCCGATTCTTATATAAAAACCGTTGTTCCTCGGGTACTTTGACAACGACGCCGCAGCGGTCCGCATCAGGATCTGTACCCACAATGATATCCGTATCCTCAAACGCGCCGGGAAAATCCAGTTGATAGGCTTCCACTGCAATTTTTGCCGCACGCGGATCACCGGGATCGGGTTGCTGTTCACGGCCGGGATCACTGCAAAAAGAAGGAAACAATCCATTGAGTTCGTTCAGTCCGTTACGCTTGATGATATTGATATCCTTAAAACCGATATCATTTAAAATTCTCGGTACGGCAATTCGTCCAGCGCCATGAAAGGCACAGAAACCTAACTTGAGATTTTTATTTATCACATGATTCTGCAGCAAAAATGTTTTAACATGATTCGCATGTGCTTTATGAATATTAATTAAATTTTCCGTATGACCGTAATACGCACATTCATCGAGCGGCTTTTCTGCTCCGAGGAAAATAATCTGTCCTTTTGGGGCGTCTTTAATAGGGAGCAATTTAATATCCGACGTGGTAGCTGTCAGTATAAAATCATTATACATGACCTCACGCTGCTGGGGATCAAACTGCGATCCGTTTCCACATGACAGTTTATAGCCGTTGTACCGATAATCATTATGGCTGGCGGAAATTAATATACCGATATGGGCGTGAATTTCACGGTACGGGATGGCAAAAGTCACTTCAGGATACGGACACGGAGCATCGAACAGAAAAACCGTAAATCCGTAAGCGAGGAAAAGTTCGGCTATAGCCTGGGCGAAATCACCGCCGCGAATACGACTGTCATAACCGATGACAATTTTATTATATCCCTGGCTTTGTCCAAACTTTGCCACACCGGCGGAAGTAAGCAGTAGTACCACATTATTGAGAGTATTAGGGCCTTTTAAAATTTTCGCGTCTATACCATCTATCTTTAATTGAATAATCTCATCTTTACGACTGGCCATAAGTCCGCGTATGCCACCGGTTCCAAAACTCATTTTTTTTCGGTAGGCATTGACAATATCTTCCCAACGCCCCTCTCCGATCGCAGCGACAACGCCTGCTTTAAAATTTGGAGATAATATATCGATATTCTCATCGTTCATCCAATCGTTCAGGTATGCTATGGTATCCTTTCGCGCCAGATCAAATGCCTGTCGGTCTATCTTTCCCGCTTTTAGCGCATTTGTTAAATATCCTGATATTCCCTGTTCCGCTCTGTCTTTTACATCCTGATAGTCCATTCGTATCATTCCTTGTTTTTATTTTAGCCGGTCGTTCCTGTAACAATTCGATTGCGGCCGGAAAGATCCTGGTAAATCACCGGATGAAAACGGTTAAATATTGATTTAATGGGATCTGCCATATCCACTCCAATCTCGAAGAAAAAATGACCACCTGGATTAAGAATGGTGCTCATCCTTTTGGAAATCTGGTGGTAAAAATCCATTCCATGCTCTCCGCCTCGTAAAGCCTGTTCAGGTTCAAACTTGAGTATTTCCTCAGGAAGATTAACAAATTCTGAATCCGAGATATAAGGCGGATTAGAAACAATGATATCAAAATTTTTCAAATCAGACGGCAAAGCCTCGTAAACATTGCAATGTTTTAAATTCACGGCATCGCTCATCTGATGATATTCGATATTTTTTTTTGCGATTTCAAGAGCCTGCTCCGAGGCATCCACGGCTGTCACATTCGCGCGTGTAACGGATTTGGCGATAGCGACGGCAATGTTACCGCTGCCCGTTCCGATATCAAGTATTTTTATGATATCCAGTTCGGAATTCTTTTGACAACATTCAATAACTTTTTCCACTAAAATTTCCGTTTCCGCGCGCGGAATAAGAACCCCCGGTCCGACGAAAAAATTGAGAGAAAAAAACTCAGTATATCCCAATATATACTGTAGCGGTTCATGGGTGAGCCGTCTTTTTAATAAAAATTTAAACGATAACAATTCACTCTGAAGCAGTGGGCGGTCAAAATTAACATATAACTGAATACGTGATAAATTTAATACATGACCCAGGAGCAATTCGGCATTAAGCCTGCTGTTTTCAATTTGTTTCTGCTCGAGAAAATCACTCGTCCAATTTAAAAGTTCGACAAGAGTCCAGCTTTTTTGTTTGCTTTCGGCAGACAATTAATTTTTATCCATTGACTTGAGCTTTTCAGCATGCTCTGCAATTTTCAACTGCTCGATGACTTCACCGAGGTCACCCTGTAATATCTCTTCCAACCGGTACAATGTCAAACCGATCCGGTGATCGGTAACACGTCCTTGAGGAAAATTATATGTGCGAATTTTGGCGCTTCTATCACCTGTGCTTACCATAGAGCGACGTTCCGCCATTAACTTTGCCTTTTCTTCCTCCAGTTTTTTATTGTAAAGCCGGGCTCTTAAAACCTTGAGTGCCTTGGCCCTGTTTTTGTGTTGAGATTTTTCATCCTGACAGGTCACCACAATACCGGTTGGTACATGAGTTATTCGAACTGCTGAATCTGTTGTATTCACACTTTGTCCGCCGGGACCCGAGGAACGGTACACATCGATACGTAGTTCGTTCGGCTCAATTTTAATATCGATTTCTTCGGCTTCCGGAAGTACGGCCACTGAGGCGGCTGAGGTATGAATTCTTCCGCTGGTTTCAGTTACAGGCACGCGCTGGACGCGATGAACACCGGCTTCAAATTTTAAGCGACCATATACGTGTTTACCGGAGACAAGAAAAATAATTTCACGAAATCCGCCGATGCCCTGAGGATTTGAGCTCAGCACCTCTACTTTCCAACTATTGTCCTCTGCAAATCGCTGATACATACGAAACAGAACACCGGCAAACAATCCGGCCTCATCACCACCGGTTCCTGCTCGAATCTCCATCACTGCATTTCGACCATCCTGCGGATCTTTGGGGATCAGTAAAACTTTTAATGTATCTTCTTTCTCCCGTTTGCGCTGTTTGAGGACTTCTAGCTCATTTTCCGCCAATTCTTCAAGTTCGGGATCTGTGTTATCCTGTACCAACTCTATTGTGCTTTTTATATCATTGATAATTTTTTTATATTCACGATAAACTTTGACAACATCCCCAAGCTCGTTTTCCTCTTTTGCTACTTCTTTGAATATCTGGGATTTACTTAAAACCTCGGGATCACTCAGTTTTTTCTGCAGTTCCTCATAACGTTTTTCAACACTTTCAAGTTTATCGAACACAATGGCACCCGAGTCTAAATCATTTGGTCACAATTTCAACTTTGGAAGGGCCGACATAGGGATCTTGGCCAAGTGCCCCTTTTAAAGCGACCATTGCAACTTCCAATTGTTTTTCATCCGGTTCATTGGTGGTTATTTTTTGAAGCCACAGACCTGGATAAATAAAAAATTTAAAAATTTTATTTTTAGATCCTCTGTCGGATAATTTTATAAGCTCATATGACACGCCACCAATAAACGGTATAAAAGCCAGCCGGATCAACCGTTCCGCCACGTTGTCGGGGCGGCCCAAAAAAGAAAAAATTACAATACTTGTAATCATGACGATAAACAAAAAACTGGTTCCGCAACGAGGATGAAGCGTTGTATATGGTTTCGCCGATTCCACTGTCAGTACTTTTTTCTCTTCAAATGCAAATATACTCTTATGTTCGGCCCCGTGGTACTCAAAAACACGCCGTATATCCTTCCATAACGAAATAAGAAAAATATAAGCAAGAAAAAAAATGATCCGAATCACACCATCAACCAGATTAAAACCGATGCCGGATTTAACACCGATCCAATCGGTTAATATTAACGGCAGGTAAAAAAACAATCCTAATCCCAGGGCAAAAGCAAAAACAAAGGCAAGAACCATCCAGACTTGGTCTCCAAAGCTCTTTTTTTTCTGAGGGCCATTTTCTTCTTCAACCGCAACATCGCCTGAAAATGAAAGTGCTTGCATTCCCAGAACAAGAGACTCTATCAATACAACTGCACCGCGCAGTATTGGCCAGCCGAGTATTTTTACTTTTTTAATAATGGACGAAAAAGGACGATCTTGAAGAACAATCGTGCCGTCGGGTTTCCGGACAGCTACTGCGACTCTTTCCGGGCCCCGCATCATGACACCTTCCATAACCGCCTGGCCGCCAACGTTTATTTTTTCAATTTTTGCCAAAATCGACCTCTCTAAAAAAAACGGAATTTTTCCCCGTACTCCGGGATACATCTATTCCGTTTTTATGTTTGGCTTATTTACTTTGATTTTTTGGTTTTGCTGTAATCACCATACTTGCGGCGGAACTGTTCCACACGACCTGCAGTGTCAAGAAACTTTTGTTTACCCGTAAAAAACGGATGACACTGTGAACAAATTTCCAAATTAAGATCGCCTACTGTTGAACGTATTTCAAACGTATTTCCGCATGCGCATTTTACTTTCCCAACCGTATATTTCGGATGTATTCCTTTTTTCAAGGGTCCCTCCATTTAAAAATATAAATTTAATGACTAAGAATTTACAAATAATTCAATATGAATGCAAGAAAAACATTTAAATTCGACCACGAGTATGGCATTTGGACGCACTTTTCCTCTTAAGGCATTAGTATGCTTTAAAAAAAATAGTTTACCGGATGAAAAATCTGACACAAAATCGGCGAGGTAAACTCGACATCAAGTGCTCATTGAGTCCAGGAATGCCTTATTGGATTTTGTACCCTGCATTTTGTTGAGGAGAAATTCCATAGCTTCAACGGTTGTAAGCTCGGACAATAATTTTCTCAAAATCCAAACCCGATTGAGTTCCATCTCTTCAAGCAACAACTCTTCTTTTCTCGTACCCGACCGGTTGACATCAATAGATGGAAAAATTCGGCGGTCTGAAAGCCGGCGGTCAAGCACGAGCTCCATATTGCCTGTGCCTTTAAACTCTTCAAAAATGACCTCGTCCATTCGGCTACCTGTATCAATAAGAGCAGTAGCAATAATAGTAAGACTGCCGCCTTCCTCAATATTACGTGCAGCACCAAAAAATCTCTTGGGGCGATGTAATGCGTTGGCGTCAACACCGCCTGATAAAATCTTACCGCTGTGGGGTACCACAGCATTGTGCGCACGCGCAAGACGTGTAATACTATCAAGCAGAATGACAACGTCCTGACCGTACTCTACCAGCCGTTTGGCTTTTTCCAGAACCATGTCGGAAACCTGAACGTGCCGTTCCGCCGGTTCATCGAACGTTGAGCTGATAACCTCTGCTTTAACGGAACGTTCCATATCGGTCACTTCTTCAGGACGTTCGTCAATCAGCAATACGATCATCTGTATTTCCGGATGATTGGCGGTTATACTGTTCGCAATTTTTTGCAGCAGAACGGTTTTACCGGTTTTCGGTTGGGCTACAATTAATCCTCTCTGTCCTTTACCCAGCGGTGTGAGCAGATTCATGATCCGCATGGAAAAATCGGATGGCAAATACTCCAGATTGACACGCTCATCAGGGTAAAGCGGCGTCAAATTATCAAAGAGAATTTTTGATTTTGCTTCATCGGGATTCTCATGGTTCACAGCTTCGACCTTGAGTAAGGCAAAAAACCGTTCATTCTCTTTGGGCGGACGAATCTGTCCTGAAACCGTATCTCCGGTTCTAAGCCCAAATCGTTTGATCTGTGAAGGTGAAACGTAAATATCATCGGGTCCGGGCAAATAGTTAAAGCCGGGAGACCGTAAAAAACCATAGCCGTCGGGTAAAACTTCAAGTACACCTTCAGCAAAGATCAAACCCTCTTTTTTAGTTTGTTCTTCGAGTATTTTAAAAATTAATTCGGACTTGCGGAGACCGGTTATTCCGGCGACACCGAGCTCCTGAGCCATTTTACTCAACTCGGAGATCTTTAAAGCTTTCATTTCAGCAATATCCATTCTTCTCCTCTTTTATTTAACAGTTAATGGTTTATTTTTTCTTTTAAAATTCTAAACTTAAACGAAAATAATCAAATAAGAATTGGTAGGTATCAGAAGTTACTGTATGCAAATTTCCCAATCTAAGGTGATATTTTTTTTAACAGTAAATCGCCTCCTCGGTTACTGGATCAAAGTAATGTACTTTATCCATGTCAAATGTTATGGAATATTCTGTATTGACGACCGGTTTGGTGTTCGGATTTAAACGTGCAACCACAGAATTTTCTCCGAAACTAAGATATAAAAATATTTCATTACCCATCGGCTCGACGACGTCAACATTACCTTTGACGATCTGATATCTTTGGGATTTTATATTTTCTACAAGATTTTCAGGACGTATCCCTAAAACAATCTCTTTATTCAGGTATTTTGCTAGAATTTTTTGATGTTTCTCAGCTATTGTCAGTTTCAACTGGGCACATTTGAACTTTAAGCCGTTTTCTGCCACGAGGGTACCATTCAGGAAATTCATCGCCGGACTGCCGATAAAACCTGCTACGAATTTGTTCACCGGTCTATTGTACAAATTTAACGGTGAATCGATCTGTTGAATGATACCATCTCTGAGCACCACAATTCGATCACCCATTGTCATGGCTTCTACCTGGTCGTGGGTTACATATATCATTGTCGATTCCAAACGGGAATGTAATTTGGATATTTCCGTTCGCATCTGCACACGTAATTTTGCATCCAAATTCGACAGCGGCTCATCAAATAAAAAAACTTTTGGTTTTCTGACGATAGCACGTCCGACGGCAACCCGCTGACGCTGTCCGCCGGAAAGAGCCTTGGGTTTTCTTTCAAGTAGATGTTCGATCCCCAGAATACTCGCTGCCTCCTTGACCCGCTGGTCGATCTCTTGCTTGGGAAATTTTCGCAATTTTAATCCAAAAGCCAAATTGGCATAAACCGTCATATGGGGATATAAAGCATAATTTTGAAAAACCATTGCAATATCACGATCTTTTGGCGGAACCTCATTTACAACCTGATTATCTATGAGTATCTGTCCCGAACTGATATCCTCCAATCCTGCAATCATTCGAAGAATAGTCGATTTTCCGCAACCGGAAGGACCGACCAACACGATGAACTCTTTATCCTCAATTGTTGCACTCGCGGAATGAACGGCTGTTACTTCATGGTATACTTTTGTGACATTTCGCAATTCAACGCTGGCCAAAAAATCACCCCGCTATTTAATTCTTATCCAAAATCTGTATTATCATAAAATCGATCAAATTAACCTTGAAGCATTTTGGAGAAATTGTTGGCGTGCTTTGAACTCTGAGGCAAAGCCAGGATTTCACCAAAATTAAAAAATTTTCTCTAGTTTGTCAAGTGTTTTATTACATTTATTGCTTCGCCTACAACAAAATGTGATCCGGTAATGCAAATCATCGTCTTTTTTTCGCTTTCCTGATATGCCTTCTCGACACCAGCCTGTATATTATTCGCTACAGTGAACAGGCAATCCTGTAATTTCAATTCACGAGCTAAAATATTTACATCCAATGATCTGTTCGTATTTGCCTGTACTGCAATAAATCTTTGGGCAACCGGTTTTAGTAATCGAATGATCGTCCTAAAATCTTTGTCCTCTGCAAAACCAATAACAAATACAACATTAAAATTCTGTTTTACCAGCTGAATTGTCATAACCAACTCACGAAATGCACCTACATTATGGGCGGCATCTACAATCACGAGCGGCGATTGACTCATAACCTGAAATCGCGCCGGCCAGGAAACATACTCCAGCCCCAGTTGTATATGAACGGGTTTTAGTTTTTCCCAGCTCGGCTGCAATACAGCGATTGCTCCCGCTGCCAAACAGGCATTTTTTACCTGATGGGCACCCACCAAGGGCATTTTTACAGTCAAATCGTCGGCGATTTGTTTTACACTCAACCAAAATTCGGATACGTTCATATTTACCAAAATATTCCCAGCGCTGCAAATATCACTGCTCCGGAATAACTGACTGCCCCGTTTTTCGCATACTTGCTCAATGACTTTTTCAGCGGAGGGAAAGAGATCTCCGATGATGCAGGGGACGGACTTTTTTATAATCCCTGCTTTTTCAGCAGCAATTTTTTTTATTGAACGGCCGAGATACTTTTGGTGATCCATATCGATATTCGTAATAACGGAAATCTCGGGAAAAACTACATTTGTGGCGTCCAAACGGCCACCCAGTCCGACTTCTAAAACGACAATATCGGTTTCAACCATCTCAAAGTGAAGCAATGCAAGTGCCGTCATGGCCTCGAAAAAAGTACATTTTAATTTTTCCACCGGCTGTTGAAGTTTTTCGGTTATAAGGGTAAAATTATTTCGATCGATATTTTGGCCATTAACCCTGATTCTCTCACATACATCAACAAGATGTGGAGATGTGTAAAGTCCGGTTTTGTAACCGGCCTGGAATAAAATAGCGGCAAGCATAGCTGCAACAGAACCCTTTCCATTTGTACCGGCAATATGAATAAACTTTAATTTTTCATGAGGATTCCCTACAGCAGCCAATAAATCTGACATTTTTTCCAGACCGAGTTTAATGCCAAAGAGCTGTAATTCATATAAAAATCGCGCAGCTTGCGAAAAATTTTGTATTTTCACCTCATCCCCGCACTAGTCGATACGATAGGGTGTGGACCACAAAAACCGGGTCAGTCCATGTGATGTGCCGAACCAGACATAATCTCCATCCAAATAAAGCGAATAGACATTATCGGACGGCAGGCCGTCGTCCACTGTATATTGAACCCAGCGGTTACTATTTCGGTCGAATTTAAAAGCGCCCTGATTTGTTGCCACCCAAACCGCTTTTTCGGCTGCTAAAATTCTGTAAATCTCCGCATCGGTTTTGTAAAATTTTGCCGGTTGGGGCAGCCATGTATCCGTTTCTCGATTATATGCAAAAATTCCTTCGTCGGTGCCAAACCACACTTCCTGGTCATAACAAGATACGGCAAAAGTGGAAGGATCCACAGGCCCGCCTCCGGCGGTTTTATAAAATCCGCCCTGCTTCTTTTGCGTATTATAAACATAAATTCCCCACTCCGTAGCCATCCAAACAAGAAAATCCTGTATATCCAGATCAAAAACAGCTATATTGCGTAAATCACGGTACTCGATATGTTTAATCTTTAAACTATCCGTTCCAACTGTGGATTTCACAACCACCGATACTCCCGCAGCTGTCGCCACCCAAATATATTTATCATCTGCAGCAACGTCATAAATATAATCATCAACCAGGTTATCGGCAGCTGAAAATGTACGCCAATTATCCCTTCGGCAATGATATCTGACCAGGCCGTTCTCCGTTCCAAACCAAATGATGTCACCATCGGGCATAATTGCCGTCACATCTGCATTTCCAAATCCCGTTATCTGCATTCTTTCAAAATAATTCGGTATCCCATCAGGAATATCCCACCGGGTCACGGCACTTGAGTCGGAATGCCGGATACCTCCCAGCCAAAAATTATCATCCACCTTGGCTATAGCAGTCACTTGATCCTGCCACAGTCCATATTCAAGCAAATCAAGCCGCATGGTATTGATATTGCCGCGTGCAACTCCCAATCCCCATGTGCCGACCCAGATATTATTCCAGTTATCCTGTACCCAGCTAGTAATCGGAAAATGCCTGAGCTGGAAATCATCAATGTATCTTTTATCCATATCCAGCATATAGCCGTCTGACATATTCAAATAAGGTAATTCTGCCGGATTTAATGCTTTTTCACCACTCCATTTAATATCAGTGCGGGAACCAGTTGCTTGTGTACTAAAAAAAGCCGGAAAAGTGTTACCCGAAGCTAGCCATTCTCCTCTATTTGTTACCAGGTAGACCTTTTGATCGTCTCCAAATCCGATAGAAGTGATTTTACTATTATGATCAATCGTGAGCTCATCAAAATAGTAATTATACCACAGTTGTGAAGCCGGCTCTAGATAACTCAAACTCGATCCGGTGACGCACCAGAGGTATCCCGTATTAAAGTCTTTGGCAACCAGAAATATATTTTGATCGGCCAATCCATTGCTTTGGGTCCAGGGGGAATCCCATTCGTTTGAAAAGAAATTATATCTCAATATCCCCCCTGTGGTGGCAAAATACACAAACCGCTCGCCCAGTGAAACCTGACGCACAAATCGGGTTGTTGCATAGGTTGTCCAATCACCGTAATTATAGTGTTGATTGGTACCTTTAATTCGATCCCAACCGTTGGCCGTAGTAAATCCGTTGAATACAAATACAACGAATATTATATATCGATACATATTTCGGGTCCTTTTACTTGATTCCGTATTTTTTCAACTTTTTATGCAAATTAGCCCGGTCGGTTTGTAATTCAAGAGCCATTTGGCTCACATTGCCTGCACACTTGCTAAAAAATTTACCCAGTACTTTTTTCTCATGCAATGCCAAACGGTCTTTGAGAGGCAAAGACTTGTCATCCTTTATATCGTTTTCTCTATACGTTTCCTGTTGCCCCCCGCCAAAAACCAAACGAACATCGCCGGATCCAATATTGTCTGCTTGCGTCATAATCGCTAAACGCTCAACCGTATTCTCAAGTTCCCGGACATTCCCCGGCCAATGATAATTTAATAATAAAGATACGGCGTCAGGAGAAATCGTTTTAATTTTTTTACCATTTTTAATTGAAAACTTTTTTAAAAAATGATCTAAAAGCAAAGGAATATCGGTCTTTCTTTCCCGCAACGAAGGAACAGTGACAGGAATCACGTTTAACCTAAAATACAGATCCTGGCGGAAATTGCCGTTTTTAATCTCGGCCTGCAAATCCTTATTTGTCGCCGAAATGATACGCACATCAAACTTTTGCGGCTTGGTGCCGCCAACCCTGAAAAATTCATTTTCCTGAAGAACTCTCAAAAGCTTGGCCTGTGTTTCCAGAGCCATATCACCCACCTCATCCAAAAGCAGCGTCCCACCTTCTGCCTGCTCGATGAGACCGGGTTTCTTCTTATGGGCACCTGTAAAAGCACCCTTTTCATGACCAAACAATTCACTCTCAATCAATTCCTTAGGCAAGGCAGCGCAATTTAATTGTATAAATGGAGCATCACGCCGATCACTTTGCATATGAATAGCACGGGAGACCAACTCCTTTCCCGTTCCATTCTCACCATATATCAAAATCCGGCCATCGCTTGGAGCGGCCCGCTGTATGATATCTCTGAGCGCAAGTATAGGTTCCGATTCACCGATAAGTTTGTACTCCATATCGAAAATTTTCTTGAGCGAGCGAACCTCTGCCTGGATCTTTTGTTGTTGCATCAATTTTTTTATTTCGAGACTGATTTTTTCCGGATTTAACGGTTTTTCCAAAAAATCATATGCGCCCAGTTTTGTGGCTCGAACTGCGGTTGTAATATCCGACTCACCTGATATCATGAATACTTTGACGGCAGGAGCGATTTCCAGAATTTTCCCCAAAGTCTCGAGGCCGCCCATCCCGGGCATCATGACATCTAAAAAAATAATATCATAAAAATCCTGCTGAACGGCTTCAATCCCCTCAACTCCCGAGGTAAAATTCCTCACCAGGTGGCCTTCATTGGTTAAATACCATTTTAGGGTAACCCCAATGTTTTTATCATCATCGATGACGAGTATTTTCATGATCTGTTTCTTCGATTATGGGTTCGGATTTCTGAAGGAGTTTGAATACCTGCTCCGCATTCAATAACGATACATTCAAATCTATTTGAGCTATACCGTCCGAATATTCAACATTTAAAACGTCTGCATAAGAGTATAACCGGGCAATCAATCCTGAATCCTGAACGGGCAGAGTGACCTTGAGATGTTTGATTGCGCGGTCGGCATATTGTTTAATCTTGTCTAACAGTTCCTTTATAAAAATACCTTTCGAAGCGGATATACACACACAGGGTTGTTCCGTTTTTTTGATATGTGAAATTATATGGGGATCGTCCACTTTGTCAATCTTGTTAAACACTTTAAGTACAGGAAGAGTTCCAAAATGCAATTCGGACAAAACCGACTCAACGGTTTTCTTCTGCGCGATATAGTTCGGGTGACTCACATCTATAACGTGCAACAATAAATCAGCTTCTCTTGCCTCTTCAAGGGTACTTTTAAACGAGGCAACAAGATGATGGGGCAGTTTCCGGATAAAACCGACCGTATCGATGGCGAGAATTCGGCGATGATCTTCCACCTGGAGTGAACGGACCGTTGCGTCGAGCGTGGCAAAAAGCTGGTTTTCAACTTTGACATCTGATTGTGTGAGGGTATTTAACAGAGTTGATTTACCTACATTTGTGTAACCGACCAGTGCTGCTTTGAAAATATTTTTGCGTGGTTTTCGGCGAATTTGGCGCTGATTGGCCACCTTTTCCATTTCTTTGGTCAATACGGCAATACGTTTGCGGATAAGTCGCCGATCTGTCTCCAATTGCGTTTCCCCCGGACCGCGAACTCCAATTCCACCGACCTGACGGGATAAATGCGTCCATTGACGCGTAAGCCGGGTGGATAAATATCGAAGCTGAGCCAATTCGACTTGGATTCGGGCTTCATGGGTTCTTGCGTGTTTGGCAAAAATGTCCAGGATTAGGCCGCTACGATCCAGAATTTTAACATTACAGTGATCTTCAATATTTTTCACCTGAGCAGGCGTCAAATCGTCATCAAAAATAATAATATCTGCGTCCTGGTACTTGCTTAGTAAGGCCAATTCTTTGACTTTGCCGCGCCCTATCATATACGCAGGATCCAATTTTTCACGTTCCTGAATAATCCGATCCACCACATCAGCACCGGCCGTTTCTGCCAGTAATTCCAGCTCATTTAAATAATCATCTACCATCCATCTTTTCTGTTCATCATGAACGACACCGACAATAACAGCCCGTTCACGTTTTTCGATCTTGTTGTAATACAAAAAA
>JAFGEC010000520.1 GCA_016931775.1 Candidatus Zhuqueibacterota bacterium
AATTCTAATTCAACAACAGGTGATTTCTCTTTTGGTATTGTTGGGTTACTCATCAAAGACGGTGAAATCGTGCAACCTGTGAATGAAATGAATATTTCCGGTAACGCAAAGGAATTTTGGCAACAGCTCGTTGCGACAGGTAACGATCCTTATCCATTTTCATCATGGCGTGCGCCCAGTATGTTGTTTGAAAACGTACAGTTTAGCGGTATTTAGGGCACGTACGAATCGTTTTGTCAGCTTAAAATCGTGTGAATTTTTGCACAATTGTAATTTACAATGATATTTTACAAATAGTTAATTGCTGCAACGGGCAAAGAATGGCAAAAAAGTTTTTATTATTTCTTGTGTCGCTTTTCTGGCTGACAATGATCTTAATTCAGCTGTTTGTTTATAATCCGGTCATCCGTTTCAGTCTTGTAGGCGAATATCCGACTTTAGAAATTTTATCCGGTATGTTTTGTGATGTCATCTGGTTGCCGGTGGCCCTGGTTTTTCCCGTTTATTTTGCCTATCTCCTGGCAAAAGCCACTAAAATCAAAGGATTAAAGTGGTTATCAGTGTTTCTTTGCTGTTTTATTTTTTTTGTCTGCGTGTTTTTCCCGCTTTTGTTTTTTCAGTATTTTATTTATGTCATTATTCTTTTTTTTGTGCTGGTGTTTTTTTATCTGTTTCAAATTCGATCACTGCAAAAAAATATTATTATTTATTCATTCGCACTTGTCGGATTGTTGTTATTTTACAATAAACAAATGTTTCCTCCTTTGTACTTTCATGTTCATCACAGTTCGCCAAAGCTCCGGCTTATGACTTATAATATTCTCATCGATTTACCGGCACGCCAAAAAAATCGAGCCATCGAATTTATTAAACGTGAAAAGCCGGATGTGGTTTTTATTCAGGAAATGAATGCGGCAACAAAAAAATATGTCCAAGATCGGCTGGATAAACTGTATCCCTACCAGGTATGGTCGGATAACCGGACAACCTATATGGGCGGTGTGATTCTATCGAGATTGCCGTTTTTACATTCCGGCAACATCAAAATAAACACAGAGTTTATGCAGGGGCACACAAATTTGAATCATGCGGTGATTCATTTTAACGGTAGTGATATTCATATCTTTAATTGTCATCTTTTTCATGGAGCTCATGCATTTATCAATCTGTTGCTCGGCAACATAGACCGTCGAACATATTTACAACAGCTGGGTGCGGCATATGCACGCCACAGAGCTGAAGCGATACAAATTTCCCAGATCGTAACCAATGTGGATGCGCCGGTTATTTTGGTGGGTGATTTTAACAACACCCCGAACAGTCAGATATTTAGATTTTTTTCCGACCGTTTTATAAATGCATTTAATAAAGCCGGTTGGGGATTGGGAACCACTTTCGGCGAGTTTATTCTGCGTGGATCGGTTCCCGTCCGATTGCGTTTTCTATTGTTTGATTTTTTGCGTATCGATCATATCTTTTCGTCATCACATTTTAAAATTTTATCAGCCCAGGTTTACAAAATATCCGCCTCCGATCATAAACCTATGATTGTGGAACTGACTCTGAAAAAATGATCCCGGTTTAAACTTTCAGTTCAAAGATGTCGTTTATGTCCTTGCGTCTTGTCGGCGTGACGATGCCGTCGGGCTTGCCGACAGCCACAGCCGTAGCAATGGACCACGGACTCTTTATTTCCAGCATCTCTTCCAGTTCCTTCCGTGCAACCAGTAATGCGCTTAGCCAAACTGCGCCGTATCCCAGATCGACTGCCGACAACAATATATTCTGAACCGCGGCACCGATGCTTTGAACGTCGGGATAATATCTTTGAATATTGAGGTCTTTATGAGCTTGTTCCTTATTTTCGAACAACTTTTCGGCAAATGCCCTGTATGAGCTGGTGAGCACTACAATGAGAGCCGGTGCATTTTCGAATACGGTTGAAAAAAAATCGATAGTGGATTTTATATTCTCCGTTTTCGGATCGCTTGCAGGATATACCGAATTGACCTTGTCATGTACAACCCGGCCCATTTTCCGGATTAACTCTATATTGGTCACGGCAACAAATTTCCACGGCTGTTCATTATTGATGCTGGGCGCTTTTCCCGCTCGACGGACCAATTCCTGTAATATATCCGGCTCTACCTGTTCTTCAGTAAACCGCCTGACACTCGCTCTTCTTTCGATGGTTTCTTTTAACTCCATTTTTCCCTCCACATACATAAAAAAATCTCTTGTTTTTAATAAGGATAACAAATTATTGAAAGAGGAAATTTCATTATTTCCCGAATTGACAAATCGGATTATCGTTCTTTTCTTTCTGACTGTTTTTCCGATTGAACCATTCTGTTGATCATGTAAATCCTGTCTAAATTGTCATAATCAAAATATTCTTCAAATAGTAATAAAAGTTATGCTTATCCCCCCTGTTCCTCACATATTACAGCCTGAAGTAAAACCTCAGTTACGGGTGGCACAGGATAGGTGCGACGCACCTCCATTTGCCAAATTTATATGATTTTAATATTTGTAAGGATG
>JAFGEC010000521.1 GCA_016931775.1 Candidatus Zhuqueibacterota bacterium
ATTTATATGACAATTATTCCATCCTTTAAATTAATATAAATCATCACATTAAATATAGTGCATCGTAGAATTTTGGGGGATACCCTGGAAGCCCAAAGACTGAGTAATAACTCAGTTATGGGTGGAAAATGCGACGCACCGGCCCACGACATCTTTGTAAATAATTAAATTAAATATACTTAGCAAAAGAAGGTGCGTCGCACCTGTTCTGTCCCACCCGGAATGCAGAATTGGTGACTGCAGCCGCCAAAACGGCAAGTGGTACGCGCCGAATTGAGGTGGAGCCTTACACCGGCGATTTTTCGCCGGGTTCGAAAAGAAGAAAGTCACGCCACAGCGGGGCGCCTGAAGAAGAGATCAAAAAGTTGTACGATAACCATGCTTGGACAGCATCAAATGAAACCGAAATGTGGACCTTTTCCAAACCCGCCGCCGGTTAAAATTACAATCGAAACGCAAATGACATCCCGCCCCAGGGCCAGACGCCCTCGTCTTCCGTAATCACGATCATGGGACCGATTTTAAACCGGAAGCCGTTGTTTTTACTCAGATAATGATAACCAAGCCCCATACCGTACATCATCCCATCATACTCTCCGTCTTCAAAGATAAGCATCATACCCGGTTCGATGTAAAACCTCGCCTTTGCCCCGGCCAGAAACGTCGCGGTGATCGAAGTGGAGAACAGTCCCTCATCGGGGAAAATCCCGAAGGTTGTACCCATATACGTCCGCCGACCAACGGCAAAATCCATACCGACACCACCCATAATGCCCTTTCCTAAAACTTCCACACCCAAATACACCGCCCCCGGTTGCAGTTCTTTCCGCCGGTCCTGCATTATTGCCGGCGTACGATTGTCAGCTATACGTACCTGAGGAGGTACCGGCGCAGGTGCCGTTTGCCTGCCCGTCAATTGGGCGGCGACGCTGCTGATGCCGTATTTCAACAATCCCTCGAGCTGGCCTTCATGATCGTAGGTGGCGATGCGGAGAATTTCGCCGCTCTCCACGCTGACGATGCGCGCGGCAATGGAATACATATTGCCGAACTTGCTCACACTGCCGCCCACCATCTGCTCCACACCGATGAGCTGACCGATCTGGACGATACATTCGTCGGATGTACACCCGGTCTGCTGGAATCCCTGTTCCTGCAGGATCTGATCCATCATCTCCCGCTCGATGACTTTGAAATCTCCTAGTTTGAACAATTCCAGCCTCAATCTGTCTGTGAGAATACTGGCTTCGGTATCCGAAAGTCCTTTTGCCGTCATTTCCATGACGGCGATATTTGTCTGGGCGGTTAATGTGGTATTCCATAGCAGTAAAAGACCAACGAGAACAATTAAACCTTTGTTACATTTCATTTAGTGGCTCCCCGGTTAGCGATTCATATCCGTCGTTCGTTCGTAACAATAGCAATAAAACCAAATTCTAATTCTTCCATCATCAACTCTATAATATTAATTCTAGTCATTTTTTTCATTTTTTGCAAGGAATTCTTTGTCAGGGTATCTTTAAAATTTTGTTATGCTATTGTAAATGAAATATTTAATCTGTTCATTAATATGTTATAACTTGATCCTTTTCAACTTGCATTCTATCTTGCCTGCGGATTAGGTTGTTGAATAACGATTTCTAAATGTCTTGCCTGCCTCCAAAACTTTTGCAGAATAACGCCTAAACGTCGTACCCGTCGCCGCCTTCGCGGGGATAAACTTGACGGGTATCCAGTGGTGCACGGAAATGCCAGTAAAAGTATAATTTTCGACGGCATAGTATCTAAAAGTATGTTTTTTATTAAAGTTTATTGATGAATATACGCATTCAATCATATTGTTCGGTCCCGTATCGTCCATGATAACTGGATGCCCGTACCGCAATGCGGTACGGGCATGACATTTCGATTTTTGTCTGCACGTACGAATAACATGAATTTATACGAAATTTGGGACTTCTGATACCCCGAGTGGCCCCACCTTCACAGCCCGTGTAGGCTCATTGCGCTGTGGCGGCCGCAACGAGGCCGGCAGAGACGATCTTTTTAAAAACCGCCGCAACGCAATAGCCGGAGCAGCCTTATGGCTGATGAAAGAGCAGTGAATCGGGAATAGCCCCGTCTTCCAGGCCAGGGCCTTTTAAAAGAACATACAGATCCTCGCCGCCGTCACGTTCGAAAAAAGTCACGCGAATAGGGTGGTAACCGGCCGTCAGCGGCACGGTCCCGGATGCTTCCTCGACACCGTGAACGCCGTCGTTGTCAACCACAAGGTTTTCACCGATAAACAACTGACTGCCATCATCAGAACCGGTATAAAAAGTGTAAATACCGGTTTCCGGGAGACGAACGAGTCCGTCAAAAGTATAGGCATAGTAATTATCGGGTGTGGTTGCAGAGATATCAAAATTACCGACAGTGCCGATATTTACCGGGGTGAGTACGGTAAACACCGGCAAGCGGTCCCAATTGCCCCGATAAATGGCATACTTTAAGCCCGGTCGTGTGCCCGGCACCGGTTCCAGTCCGGCCCGGGGTGTCACCTGTTTGAAAACCTTTTGTGCGACACCGCTGACGGGTTCTCCGTCGCGGAAGCAGCGAGAGGAAACGGTGCAGGTTTGAAAAATTTTAATTTCCCCTGTTGCAGCCGGAGATTCGGCTCCCGGCTCGCTGCCATCCAGGGTATAGTGTACCTGCGTTTTTTTCCGGTCGGTTTTTAAAACAACCGCCAGACTGTCGATAAAAATATCACTTTCTGCGGTAATAACCGGTGGATCGCTTACATCCGGTTGGTCTTTGATATCCAGAACGACGACACTGTTAATGGCATCCGGTGTTTCGCCGGTGAGGGAAACAACCAATGCGGCCTGCTGTCTTTCGACTTTGAGGGGAGACTTATCCTTGTCCGCCAGCAGAAAGGCTTTTTGCGGCTCGTTATACAGGCCCGGAACCACCAGACGGCCGTCCGCCGGCCAGTCAAACACGTGCAGATAAAGCCGGGTGCCGCCCTTGATGGATTTTTGCGTACAGCGGCCCCAATCGAGTTGTTTAAACGGTGAGGCTTTTGTGCCGTAAATGGATTCGCCGTTCACTTTCATCCACTCGCCCATGGCTTTCAGCCGGTCGATACTCGGCTGGGGAAAGGTTCCCTCCGCCGTGGGGCCGACATTCAACAAAAAGTTGCCGCCCTTGGAGGCAATGTCCGCCAGTTTCCGCAGCAGATCGGCATTTGATTTCCAGTTGTGATCGTTTTTATTGTAACCCCAGTGATCGTTCATGGTCATGCAGGTTTCCCAATCGACGCCCGGAAGTCCTGTGGCCGGTATTTCCTGCTCGGGTGTGCCGAAATCGCCCACAAATTCGCTCCCACGGGTCAGGCCTTCCATACCCGCCCGGCCCTTGTCCACGCGGTTGTTGATAATAATGGACGGCTGGAGACCGCGAACGTAATTGTAAAGGTCCAATCCGTATTCGTGATTCCAGGTGTTTTCCCATTCGCCGTCGAACCAGAGCACGCCGATTTCACCGTAATTGGAGGTCAACTCCTGCAGTTGATTTTTCATATACTGAATGTAACGGTCAAAATCGGCATCGCCCTCGGGACGGCTTTCCTTTTCCCAATCCCGCCGGGGCAAATAATCGGGATGGTGCCAGTCCATAATGGAATGGTACCAGCACATTTTTATTCCCTGCTCGTTACAGGCATCGGACAGTTCCTTGAGAATGTCCCGCTGGAAGGGCGTGGACAAAACATCAAAATCGGTATATTCACTGTCGAACAGGCAAAAGCCGTCGTGATGTTTGGACGTGATGACGATGTATTTCATGCCGGCATCCTTGGCCATTTTCACCCAATCCTGTGCATTAAACTTTACCGGATTGAATTGTTGAACGAATTGATCGTAGGTTTCGATAGGTATCCTTGCGGTAGTGCGAATCCACTCGGCGTGGTTGGTTTCGCCGTTCCATTCTCCTGCGGGGATGGCGTACAATCCCCAGTGAATAAACAATCCGAACCGTGCTTCACTCCACCAGTCCATCCGGCTGTCTTTTGCCGGTTGTTGACGGACCAGGCATGAGAGACATAAAGTCAACAAAAGGAGTAAAATGATTTTTTTCATGACAACCTCCCGGTATTTTATTTTAGAACCGAACCTTTTATTTTAAATTCTCAGGCATGATTGATAATATAGGATTTGAAAATTAAAATCCAAGAGAGA
>JAFGEC010000522.1 GCA_016931775.1 Candidatus Zhuqueibacterota bacterium
ATTTATATGACAATTATTCCATCCTTTAAATTAATATAAATCATCACATTAAATATAGTGCATCGTAGAATTTTGGGGGATACCCTGCAAAATAGTTTAAAACCGTTTTACTTGCTCAAATGATGCCATTTGGTTTTCTTTTCCTTATACCGTTTCGTCCTCTCGACATAATCGCCGATTCTCGCCATCATTTCCACACACTGAACAGGATACTTGCCGACCGACGTCTCCCCGGACAACATGACAACATCGGTACCGTCATAAATCGCATTGGCGACATCGCTGACGTCTGCACGGCTGGGAAATGGATTTTCCAGCATGGATTCGAGCATTTGCGTTGCAGTAATGACCGGTTTGCCGGCCTTGTTGCACTTTTCGATCATGGTTTTCTGCATTTCCGGAACCTTCCACGGTTCAATTTCCACACCCAGATCGCCACGGGCAATCATGACGGCATCGGTACGTTCCAAAATACCCTCAAACTCTTTAATGCCTTCAGGATTTTCGATCTTTGAAATGACTTTAACAGATGATCCCTTCAGACGGCCTTTCAATTCCATAACGTCCTCACCATTGCGTGTAAAAGAATCAGCCACATAATCAACTCCCATTTCCCTGGCAAATTCGACATGAACCTCATCCGACGGCATGGTATAAGGATATTCGATCCGCGTATCCGGATGATTTATTCCTTTGCGTGATCGAATAATATCACCAAACATCACCTCACAGACGATGCACCCCTTAAAAACATCTTTAACCAGCAATCCGATATATCCGTCATCTACAAACAGCCGATGGCCCACACGAACATATTCGTCCAGGTTCTCAAAGGTCACAGGTATCCCGTCCGGAAGACGTTCCGTTTTAGGATAACCGGTATCCTCCGATTTCGGGACATCGGTTCGTAAAATTAATTTTTGTCCCGCATGAACTTTGACCGGTTCGGGAATATCACCGATCCTTATTTTGGGTCCTTTGATATCATATACAATAAATCCGTTGGGATTATTGAGCCGCCAGCGATTGATGACCGCCCGACTGAATTCAAAATCGCTGTGGGAACTGTTGATTCTGATGCCGGTGAGTCCGGCACCGGCCATTTTCTCCAAAACCGGCCAGGATGCAGGTCCAATTGTCGCGAGAATTTCCGTTTTCATTTTAACCCTTTTTTTAAATATAATTTTATTCCGAAACAAAAATGTAAACTCGAGATTCGCCTTTGCATATTATAGTGTAAATTATAACAATTGCGTCTTTAATCAATAGAAAATGTGGTATTTCTTATTAAATAGGCCTATACAGAGTGATACTCACCGTTTGACCGGCAAAGCAACACTTACTTCTTTCAAAAGTCGTTATGGATCAAGGGGAACGGTTCAAAAATACCTTAAAGTCGAATTCACATTAAAACTTTTCTGAATCAATAAAAAAGTATTTTAAATTCAGCGGATAATCTGTAACTTTGAAAAAACTGAAGAAACGTTTATGACGCGAATTTACCCCCTTATTATCCCGGTCCGATTTTTCTCCTGTCGCTGCGGAATTATGCCGTTTAAGTTACAGCACAATATAGGAATGGCAGACAGATTAATCTAAAATGCCTGCCTAAAATCTCTGTGCTTCCGCGTCTGGCGAGGTTAATAATAATCATATTAATTTTTAATAAATATCTTGCCAACTTTTTCAATTTCAGTTTGTCTATATGACGAAGAAAGAGAGGAAAATGGGAAAACAAGAAGCCGAACTCGTGCAAAAAGCACAATTGGGAGATGTCCCGGCATTCGAGGAGCTGGTTCGCCTGCACGACAGCCATGTGTTGCAAATCGCGCTGGGTATGGTAAACAATATTGATGACGCCCGGGATATTTACCAGGAAACATTTACCAAAGCATATACTCATCTATCCTCTTTTCAATACAGAAGCAGCTTTAAAACCTGGATCACCAAAATTGCCGTAAATGCCTCTCTAAATTACCGGCGGAAAAAATGGTTTAGGAGCAGATTATCACTGGAAGAAAGCGAAATGCCGATAAAAGTTGAAAAAAGCAATCCCGACAGGTCCTTTTTTAATAAAGAGCTGGGTGAAGCGATAAACAGATCGCTTTTAAAATTATCAAGAAAACAAAGAGCCGTTTTTACCCTTAAACATTTACACGGATATAAAATCCGCGAAATTGCCGAAATGCTTAATTGCAGTGAGAGCACAATAAAAAGTGATTTGTACAGGGCAATCGAAAAATTACAACAACAATTAAAACATTATTATTCAGTATAGGATGGTTCGCATGAGTTCATGTATTGAAAAAAAACAGCTGATACTTTATTACTACAAAGAGCTGGAGACCCAAGAACATAACACGATTCAATCACATTTGCATAAATGCGAAAGGTGTCAAAAAAAATTACTGGAACTGGAAAAACTGGGGGAAATTTTAACCGCCGGATCGATACATATTGAAGAATCCGACTTGATCGCTAACCGTAATCTTTTGGCGTCAAAACTCAATCGGAAACGTACGTTTTATTCGCCTTTTTCTTTTATTCACCCCAGGCCGGTTTTTCAGGCAGGTTTTGCTGTGATCATTTTAGTGTTAGGATTTTTCATAGGGCGGGAAGTACCTATGCACGAAAAAAATGATACCACGCTGGAGCAGCTTTTAACGGGAAATAGAATCATAAGAACGGAAAACGCCGCTATTCAGCCGGTATTACTCAAGGTTGAAAAAGTAAAGTTTAATTCGAAAAGCGGACAGGTTGAAATTTTTTACAGTACTGCCAGTGATGTTCGGCTTCGCGGCAAAGTAAGCGAACCCGAAATACAAGAGGTTTTACGCCATGCCGTGCAGGATCGGGATAATCCGGCGGTCCGGCTTCACGCCCTCAAAGCGATGAATAAAATCACACCCGGCGAAGAGAAAATTAACCAAGAGACGATAAAAATCCTTCAGGATTTATTCCTCTCGGAAAAAAACCAGGGTATAAAACTGACGGGACTCAAAGTCCTTCAATCAGCGGGTCAGAACGAAACAGTGAAGGAAATGCTGATTCAGTTTTTATTGTTCGATTCCGATCCTGCGGTGAGGATTGAGGCTTTTAAAGCCCTGATTCAATATAATCCGAAGGAATTGCAGGAAATACTGGAAATCGCTCAAACAGACGACAATAATTACATCCGTCACAAAGCTGAAGAACTTTTACAATCTTTATAATTTAGGAGGTGCCAAAATGAAAACAAAAACATTCGTTGGCTTGATGATCTTACTCGCCGCCTGTTGCGTCTCGGCTCAGGACAACGACGAAAATGATAATACTCAGGAAACGACACTGGAGCAGAGGTTTCAGATTCAACCTGGAGGATCACTGGTACTCAGGGATATCGTCGGAGATGTTGATATAGAATCCTGGAATAAAAATGAAATATTCGTTTCAGAGGACATTACAGTAAATGTGTTTACGCAAGATGAAGCGCAAACCATCTTTAAAAGGCTTAAGGATAACTACAAGCAGGAAGGCAATACAGTTAGAATAACGGGCTTGGGAGAAAAGGCCGGCTATGAAAGCGATTTCACTATCCGCGTTCCGGAAAAGATCAATATTGATCTGAAAAGCCGGGGCGGAGATATCAATCTGACCTCTGTGGACGGGGAAATTTTACTTCAGTGTTCAGGCGGGGACGTTGAGTGTCAGGATTTATCGGGAAACATGAACATCAATACAAGCGGGGGCGATTTAACCTTTGATAAAATTTCGGGCAAGCTTTCGGCCAACACCTCAGGTGGGGACATCGATCTGGAAGAAATCTACGCTCAGGCCAGCGTTTCAACCTCGGGCGGTGATATTTCATTAACCAGAGCGACCAACAATATTTCTCTAAAAACATCGGGCGGTGATATTTCAGTGGAGCGGTGTGAGGGCAGGCTGGACGCGGTGACCACCGGCGGCGATATCGACATAACCGACTGTTCAGGTGAAACGATTGGTGTGCGTACAAGCGGCGGTGACATTAGTTTCGAACGGTTAAACGGCCGTATCAACGCAAACACCACAGGGGGAGACATTTCAGGATCCGGAATTAAAGGACGCATCAGTGCGGCTACCCAGGGTGGAGACATCGATCTTGAGGATGTATCCGGAGCGGTCGAGGCAACCACGATGGGTGGAGACATCGATGTTCGAATCACACTGCAGGATTTTTCCCAGCCGCACGATGCCAGAATAAGCACAACAGCCGGCGACATAACAATAACCCTGCCTGAGAAAATTCCGGCCACGATTAAAGCTGAAATATTTACGTCAGGGAACCACTCTGATTGGGAAAGAAATGACATTTACAGTGAATTTCCACTGACAAAATCCATGCCGGATGAAACAGACGGGCATATTATACGTAGTACAGGTGATATCAACGGCGGCGGTGATGAAATACAGCTGAGAGCCAACCGTGGAGACATTCACATTATAAAATTAAAATAAATCCGGAGGAAACTATGCAGAGAAAATTCTTGCTGTCAAGCTTTATTCTCATATTCGTGTTTTTTTCATTTGCCACAGCAGATGTCAAAGATTCGATAAAAGAAACATTTCGCGTTGAGCCAAATGGTACGTTATGGATCGACTCCGACTTGGGCTCCATAGAGGTCAAGGCCGCATCGGGAAGCAGAGTCGATATTGAGGTCGAACGGACAGTCCGTGTGGGCAGCCGCCGTGCTGCGGAAGAGATACTCGAGGACCTGGAGATCACCTTCGACCAGCACGGGAATGATGTAAAAGTAACGGCCCGATATGACAAGCCGCGGTCCGGTTTATGGGATGCAGGCAGGAGTAAACTCAATTTAAAATTTTTCGTCATGGTACCCGAAAAGTACAACGTCAATTTAAAAACATCCGGCGGCAGTATTAAGGTTGATGACCTGCAAGGCGAAGTTGAAGCCAAAACATCGGGAGGCAGCTTAAAATTTGGCCACATCGGGGGACCGGTCAACGGTCGTACCAGTGGTGGATCGATTACCATCGACGGCTGCGACGGCCAGGTGGATGTCCAGACTTCCGGCGGCAGCATACAAATAGGTAATGTGGAAGGTACAGTAGACGCCCATACATCAGGAGGGTCCATAACAATTGAACGAGCGGATGGTTCAGTTACAGCGGAAACATCCGGAGGAAGTATTAATGTAAACGAAGTGTTTGGAGATGTCAACGCATCCACATCCGGCGGTTCCGTAAACGCCCGGATGACCAAACAACCGAACGGCGAGTGCCGGTTGACCACATCGGGCGGCAGTGTAAACGTCCATTTACCCGACGATGCGCACGTCGACATTGACGCCAAAACAAGCGGTGGCCGTGTGAAAACGGATTTTCGTGTTACTATGAGCGTTCAAGGAGAAATCAAGCAGAGCAAATTGGAAGGTGAAATCAACGGCGGCGGTCCGTTGCTCTATTTGAGGACTTCGGGTGGAAATATCAATATAAACCGTCAATAATAATAACTCGAGTGTGACAAAAAGCGGCCTAAAAGCCGCTTTTTTTTTGGAATAGTTTTTGCAATAAAAAATAAAATTTTTCATTTTTTTTGTAACGTTTTACCCTTTTCATGTCATATCTATATAGAACGGCATGGATTGAAAAAATAGTCACGCTCGAGCGCAAAATGAAATATGATTCTCAAGAACAATTTTTTGCCTTTTTGGGTCAATTGGAAAAAAACAATGATTCTGCCTGGTCGACTTTACAATTTGTATTGAAAAGGATTGTCATGTACTGGTTAAACGAGAGAGGGCTTGATACCCAGAACATTCGTGAGGTTTATATTGAAGCATTTACACATTTATATGAAAATTTTGAAAATTTTAATTTTCTGAATTTTTGCAAGTTAAAATCCTGTTTTTTAGCAATTGTCGAAAACAAAATACGCGAAGCAAACAGGCGAAAAAAATACGGCAATAAATTTACAAATCTGGAAAGCTCAATCCATTCAGGCGTTTTTATATGGGAGGACGGCATCAATGAAAAACTGGAAAATCAACTGTATATAACTTATTTGCTCGACATATTATCCGATCGCGAAAAATACATCATTTATCACTATTTTTACTATGGCGAAAAGTTAAAAGACATTGCCGGTGCCCTTGGGACAACGGAAGAGCACTGCCGTATTTTAAAACACAGAGCTCTCAAAAAACTTCGAGAAAAAATAGAGTGTGAAAAATGAATCATCATTACATTCATGAAAATCAAATCATTGAGGCGTACCTCAGCCACAATCTATCACCTGAGCAGGTGGATCAGTTTGAAGAGCACATGTTGTTCTGTAAATTGTGCCGCGACTCGTTGGCGGAGATGGAATTCTGCATTTCGGTCGTTCAAAGAGCCGTCCAGCAAAAAAACCGCGGGAACGGTAAAGTGCATAACAGAATCCAGGACATTCATTTAAAACCCTTTAAAAGAAAAAAAACATGGCAATTTATGAGTGCAGCAGCCGTTGTTTTTTTTGCAATAGGCTCTCTGATCTATACATTATTTCAAGCACCTGAAGATGTCATTCATCCAAAACAACCATTATTACCCGGTGTTCAGTCATACTTTTTCCCTTATAATAAGTATCTGGAAATTGATACAATTGCGTTACTGAAAAGATATTCCCAGGGTAGTCGAGCCGTTCTCTTTAAGCCGAATGTCTATTTACAGGATCTTTTGGAGAATCAAACCCGGAACAAAGATATCACAGTATACCTTAAAAAACTTTATCTCCATGACAGTGAGAGTAAAGTATTTCAGATCACGTTTAAAGGCCACATTCGGGATGCAAATGCCCAGGGGATTCCAACGCTGAAAATATTTTCGAATCGAATGCATGATTATAATCAGGACAACTTTATATACTCTTTTAATCTAAAGCCCTATTTCCTCGAACAGGATCATTTTACCTTTCAGTTAACCGCTATCGTACAGCTGTCCGATGGACTGTATTATTTCACAATACAACAGGCAGCCAACGATCCATTGTGCGTGGGGAATTTCAGACAGGGACGTTTGTAGAATATAATCAATCTTTGCTTTTGTCATCATAAAAAACGTTTCACATAGCACGACTTTTCGCGCAAAAGTGTATACACGTGGGGATCACACACTTGCACTCCTGAATATTTTTCAGTAAATTATCAAAAGAATAAAAAAGTAAACAGCCAAATGCAAAAGGTTAAATTCCGGAGGATTATATGTTAAAGTCAATTCTATGCTCGCTGTTATTGGGAATATCCATTTTATACGGACAGGAAGTAACTTTTGATGTCTTTAATGCGGTCCGCGCCGAGGTGGATTTCTCAAAAAAACTGCAGGATTGGGATGGTTTTGGAGTTAACTATGTGCAGACCGCGCAAACGCCAGACTATGATAAGGATCCCCAGGAGTATGGTGGATTCAGTTTGCTGGATAAAAATGAAAGAGCGGAAATCCTGGATAAAATATTTGGTAATGACGGATTACGCCCCGGCTTGGTAAAAATGTTTTATGATCCATTTCATCAGAAGGAACCGGGAGGTGAGTTCGATCATGAAAAAACCACCGAATGGCTGCGATATTTCGCCAAACAAGGTCTGGAAAGAACCCGTGAACGAGGTGACGATCTGACGATCATCACCACGCTGTACGGTCCTCCGGCCTGGGCCACAAAACAAAAATTCATACGAGGCCGGGATCTGGATCCCAAAATGAAATACAAACTGGCCGAATATATGATCGACTGGGTTAAATTCCTCAAAGAAAAAGAGGGTTTACCCGTGAAATATATCTCACTCCATAATGAGGGCGAGGATTGGATGCGCTGGCCGGTCGATGGAAAAGACGGCAACATCGGAACCGGACATGATTATAATTTGTTCTGGCCGCCGGAACAGGTTGTGGATTTTCTCAAGATAATACGTCCCATGCTCGACAAGCAGGGTTTGAACGATGTAGGCGTCACACCCGGCGAATGCTCGAACTGGTACCGATTCAGCGCCTGGGGCTATGCAGATGCCATCGCAGACGATCCGGGGGCATTGGCAAATCTCGGACTTGTAACATCACACGGTTTTTACAATGGAAATTATGGCCGCTGGTTCGGCGAGCACCGCAGTGTCGGAATCGATATCTTACGCGCCAAACGTCCTGAACTGCATTCCTGGGTGACTTCAACCAGCTGGAGCAAAATGGATGCCAATACCATTAAAGAAATGCACGGCAATATTTACACGGCTAAAAATAACGGAATTATTCCCTGGGCTTGTTTACAAAGACCGGAGAAATGGGTCGGAGGAGATCCAAATCCGGGTACGGCATTCAGGATTCTGGAAGATGGCTCCTATAGCGTCATGCGGGGTTATTACTACTACAAACAAGTCTGTCGTGCCGGACAACCCGGTATGGCAGTCGCGCGAACCATGGCCATGGATTCGGAAATAGCATTGATCGGTTTTTCACGAAACGGCACCAAACATCCCGATGCCCTGGTTATCGTCAATATCAGCAAATACAACAAACTGGTGGGGATCAGAATCAGAGGGTGTGAAAGCAGGACTTTTGCTGCATTTCGCACAACAGACGGTACTGAAGAAGAGTATGAAAAATACAGGGCCATCGGTACGGCCGACCTTACGAGTGACGACCTGCTGATCTACGAAGTTCCGGCGCGCTCTGCGACGACTTTTTATGCACAATAGGTCATATATAAGGCTAGAACGAGAAATTTTTATATCTGGAGGAAACTAAAAAATTATCTTTTAACTCAAGGTCCGGTTTCCTTGATATCGGTGGAAGACCCGGATTTGTTTTCATCCTGAACTCTTCGCCTTAGGGCACTGATAATCAATCCGCCGCCCAGAATGACGAGTAAAAGAGCCCAAATATTAGACAAAAAATAGTGTGTATATTCATACGTAATGTTCATATCGTCCAGAAAAAACAAAACGCCGACCAGTATAAGAAAAAAAGCAGGAATAAGTAATCCCCATTCAGCTGGACGAAAAGCGTACTTGACCAGAAAGCTCATTCCCATTGCCAGGATGACCACAGGCCAGACATCTGAGAACCACAGATGTTCAATCACGTCATAATTCCTCAGGAAATAGAATGCACCCAGAACGCTGAAAAAAGTGGCCCAGCCGACCGAATTATAATTACCGTTTATTGATTTTGCCCATAAAATGACGGCAAGGAGCAGCAGAAGAATGGGAAACAATTTATCCCAGGAAAACTGCACGGCATTCAGCCTGTCCAGCAATAACGAAAATCCGACAAAAATAAATATGACACCAATAATCAGGGTATTTGATTTATTCTTCATTTGTAACTCCGTCAAAAATATCTTTCTATTTAGATGTATCGTCAGGAACCACTACACGACCTGTTTGTTCATCAGGTTCTTCTTGCATAAATACTAATAAGCTGATATACGCTATCACACCGACAACAAAGTGAGAAAACAGTGTCAACAAAATATAACCGATTCGGACGATCTTGGGATCGATATTCCAGTATTTTGCCATTCCACCGCACACGCCGCCGATAATTTTATCCGAACGACTTCGGTAAAACCGATGATGTGTATCTTTTTTCTCCTCATGCGCTTTATCGGTTTTAATAGCATGAATAACGATACCAAAACCCATCAAAACCAGCACAACCGGCCAGACCAGATACCATCTCAAAGGCCAGAACCTGTGGACAAAGTGAAAGCCCAAAAACCGGTGCCACGGATTAAAGCCTAAAAAGGAAATTCCAACGGCCAGAAGAATAAAGCCGACAATTAATATCGCAACTTCAGGATTTTGCTTTTGCTTTTCAGATTGTTCAAAATGTTCGGGATTTTCGGGGAATACAAGAAGGCAGATAATATATGCAGATATACCGGCCCACGTGGCGATTAGTGTAATAAAAACCCACAATACTCGCACAAGAGTTGTATCTACATTCAAATACTCGGCCACACCGGCACAAACACCGGCAATCATTTTATTCGTACCGGATCGATACAGTCTTTTCGCACTGTCTGTCATCACCCTTACCTCATTGATAAAGATCACAATTTAGTCATAAATACGTATCGACACGTAATTTTGTTTCATGAATGATTTTAACCGTATCGGATAGATGTATTACTTTTGTACTTTACCGGTCATGGGGACAAAACGAACGGGAATGAGTTTTTTCCGGGATAAACTTCCATCATCATTCTTTTGCAGCAGCACGAGTTCTTGATAGTACACACCGACAGGAGCGATTAAAATCCCACCGGTATTTAGCTGATCCAGCAGGGGTTCCGGGATTTCAGGAGGTGCGGCCGTCAGTATAATCCGGTCGAATGGCGCTAGTTCGGCACATCCGGAATAGCCGTCCCTGCAGTATACTGTTATATTCTTATAATCCATATCCTCGAGCAGTTTTCTCGCTCGGTCGCACAGGGGTTCAACTATCTCTATCGTAACAACTTGACGGGCACATTCAGCAAGAACAGCGGCCTGATATCCCGATCCGGTACCGATCTCCAGTACTTTATCTTCCCCGGTTAATTGCAGCGCTTCGGTCATGTAGGCAACGATATACGGTTGTGAGATCGTTTGATGATAGCCAATCGGTAGCGGAGAATCTTCATATGCGGATTTTTGTTCGTTTACCGGCACAAATTTATGTCGGGGAACACGGCGCAATGCCGCCAAAACACGAGGATCTTTTACCCCGCGCCGTATAATTTGTGTTTTTACCATCCTTTCCCGCTGTTGCTGCCACGTATCCGAATGACCGGCATCGCGGGATTTTTTATTTTGAGAATTCATAAAAAAAATGCCGATAAGGGAGAAATATAAAATCAAATGTTTCATATCAATAATATTCAAATTCAGTCATATTTAATTCTTTTCCGATAATCGTGCAACGCCTCCCGGTGATTTTCAAAAGCCAATTTGACATCAATTGCCTCGACATCAAAAAAACCGGCATCGGAGGCGTCGTCACCGGGCGTCAGTTCGCCGCCGATGATCCGGGCGGTGAATACAATCAGCACAACCCGGGTTCTCGGATCGTCGCACGAACCGTAAACATTCAGTAAATCTATAATCTCGACTTTAAAACCGGTTTCTTCAAAAGTCTCCCTCACCGCCGTGTCGCGAGGATTTTCATGGTATTCAATAAAACCCGCCGGTAAACTCCACTCCCCAGCTTTGGGAGGATATTTACGTTTCACGAGCAAAACTTTATTGTCCATCATACAAACAATCCCCGCTGCCGGTGCAGGATTCCTGTAATGTACAAAATCGCATTTTCCGCAAGCTTTACGAACAACACCTTCGAGAACTCGATCCTGCAACTTGCTTCGGCAAACAGGGCAATATATATAATCCAATATTTACCTCTCAAAAAAGTTATGAATTTAACAACCAAAATCAAGTAATTTATATCGGTTTTTTAACAATAGACCAAAATCCATCACTTATACAAGTCACCGGTTCCAGCTTGGACAGATGAAAACAGATTTAAAAAAATATTCACGCGCGATTACAATTTCCCATCAACATTCACAGCATTAATAAAGACTTCCTCCAAACTTTTTGATTGCCCGACCAACTTTTTAACTTTATCGCAAGCAATGATGCGGCCTTGTTTTATAATTCCTATTCGATGGCATATCTTTTCCACCGTATCCAGCATATGTGATGAAAAAACGATCGTGGTCCCATCCCGGCTGGCATTTTTTAAATATTGTTTTAAAAAATAGACACTTTCGGGATCAAGACCGTTGGTCGGTTCATCCAAAAGTAAAACAGGCGGCTTCGGCATAAAAGCTGCAATAATAGCAAGTTTTTTCCGCATCCCATGTGAATATTCGGCGACCAGCTGATTGGTACTCTGTGACAGGTTGAACGCCTTACATAAAAACTCCGCCTGTTGCCGAATGAGCTGACGAGACATCCCATATAGTCTGCCGACAAAATAAAGATACTCCAGACCGGTTAAATAATCATACAGTTCCGGATTTTCCGCTACGTAGCCTATCAGGCTTTTGACAGCCGTCGAGTCGATTAATGCATTAAATTCTCCGACATTTATCTGACCGGCATCGGGTCTGACAAGGGCCATAACGCACCGCATTAAAGTGGTCTTGCCGGCGCCATTTGACCCCACAAGACCGAAAATTTCACCGGAAGGGATATTCAAAGCCACATTGTCCAGTGCGGTGATTTCAAAATATCGTTTACTCAGCCCGGATATATTGATCATTAAAAAACCTCCAGCTTTTTTATCCGCGCAAGTACCCTAAATATAACGCTATATCCAAAAACAAGAAAAAAAACAGCCAACGGTGGAAACAACAGGACAGTAAAAAATAAAACGGCTGTGATAATATAAAGGTTGTACCAGAAAACTGCGTATTTACTGTAAGGATATGAATACAAAGCAAAATTATTCTGAACATAAAAAAGGGTAAAAGCGATAAGGTATGCCGGTAAAATTGTGATCACCAGTATTTTTACTGAAAATCCAAATCGGACAAACAAGTATACCGATCCTGCAAGCAGAAGCCAAAAACATGGAAGAAAACACGTCCAGAATTTGCTCCACCATAAACACCCTGCAGAAACAGGATTTGATTTGATAATTCTCATATTTTCCGCTTTATCCTGGGAAAAACGAAAACCGAGATTAGAAAATACAAATGCTGCAATAATACTCAGAGTCAACAGCCATTGAGACGCATCATGCATATTACCGGAATGTGAAATTCGAAAGAATATAAATGCTAAAAAAACAAAAAAAACGATAAAATACATCTTGTAGGATCGAAACGCATAAACCATGTCTTTTCTTACAATCGTTTTAAAACGCGATGGCACAGGCAGTAAAAAAACGGCAAAATTTGTTTTGACGGACCATCGTCTTCTGGTTTCAGGATGAATGAATCTTTCCGGATAAAGGGTCAATTGATGAAGAAGCGAACGTTGCATCATGAAGTAAAAAAAAACACCAACTACTGACAGACTACCCCAACCCCAAACAGACAAATTATCAAATTTTCCGAATAGCAAACCCCACCATACGGCCGCTATTACGGCAAAGGCCGGTATCAATCCCAAAATCCGCCCGGTTCTGTTGGGACATTTTCCTCTTTCAGAAACGACCACAACAAGTGTAATACCGCTTATTGTAGCGGCCAGCATGTAGATCAATTGTGCCAGAGCACCTGAAACAATAACACCAAACGCTGTTTTCGATTTGACTAAAAACATAAAAAAGACCGCCAACCAGAAAGGAAGATAAAAAAAAACCGGCATGAGCAAATCGACAAACCTGTTCACCGCGATATCAGAAAGAGGTAAAGGACGTTCCATTAAAATCGAAATCAAGGGATCGTACAATTTTCTCATTGAAAAAGTTACACCAAGAAAAAAATGAAACAACCAGGCGAAAAACATGTACTGGATCAAATAGGAATCCATATCCCCGTAACGGCGGGCCTTTTCTGCAATATCACTGTGGATATGAACCAGCAAAAAAGCCGTAATCGCAATAAAAAAAAGCAATACCTCAATAATAGTCCTCGTATCCATATAACGGAGAAAATAGTTACGAACCCCCAATAATTTGGTTTTAAAAATGTATAAATGAATACTGGATTTCATATGTACTTTAATTCATTAATCAATCAAGAGTTCCCGAAAAAAAAGCCCGCACGGAGCGGGCGCATATATTGAATCCATATTGTTCAGACTTTAATTTTACGCTTTTTGTAGGCTTGTGAATGTTGATGTTGATAAAAAGTTGTCTGGGCGCTGTAAAAAACAAGCCGGAGTCCGATTTTTAGTATGATATAAACTTGGCCCAGTAAAATAACCAGAATTGAAAGTATCACGCTTTGGGAATTTAAAGTCGATATCAATATTCCGGCTGCCAGAATCAATGCAATACTCACTCCGCTTAATAAAAAATACAATCCCCAGCTTTTGAGAAAATTTTTAAAAATAAAAACGATAGAAAGCCAAATGCACAGCCAGGAGGATTCTTTTTTTTCGTTGACAACGATAATTTTTGTATAATCCATTACCATATTAAAGAAAATAATGACGAGCAGAATAATCGCAAAACCGGCATAATGCGAGATGTTTGACATGGCTGCTGAGGAACCACCTGCGCCTTTTAGCAATCCCCATAAACCGCCACAAAACAGCTTGTAAATCAAGGTGTAAAGCAGCAGCACCGTAAGTGCAATGGCGAAAAAATGATGATAGTAAAATGCAGAATTGGAGAAAAATCGACTGGTTGTATAGTTTTTTTTCTCGTCACTGAAAAGGCCGATGGCACCACCGTTTAAAAAAGCGGCAAGAAAAAGATAACAGAGTCCGAACACAAATATCCATACACCATACGTATTAAATCTACCGGTCAGGATCAACTCCAGATTTTCAAAAATCATTCCAAATCCACTACCCAACGCCGGACGGATGGTTTGCTGAATGCCTTCCGCTGAAAATTGAAATTCGGTCCACCACTCCACGTGAATGGATTCTGTAATTTCATCGCGGATACCCATTTTCCCGATTTCCTCATTCAGAGAGACAAACATGGGTATAGCTATTGCCAGTACCAGAGCAATATTTACGGCATATATCACAATTATCATTTTATAATTTTGAACCACCAATGAAACACCTTGCCTAAACGCATCTCGTATTTTCATAATAACTCCTATTATTCAAAAACGTACCGGTTTTTCGATCAGGAAAAAAACGCCACAACCTCAAAAAAGTGCTGTAACCAGAACAGCCATCTTGTTGTCCATTTCAGGGCCGGAACAGGATTGACGTTTCGGTACATGGAATTATTGTTTTTAAATACATCCAGGTATACTTTATTCTGCGGATCAATCTCGACCAGAGTAATTCTTGAATCGTGTGACAAACGTATCAGCTTATATTGACTCAATCCGTCCCATGTCTCGTTGATCTCCTCACCGTTCTCCATGGTCATTCGAATATCTACCGTAATGCCGATATCACCAGTACACGAAAGTTCTATGATGGATTCAAAGAGTTTTGGCTTTCCCCCGGTTTCTTCCGGCGGTTGATATTTGAAATCATCGTTTTCAGCGAATCCAACGGTATTGACCGCCTCGAATGATCTGATGTTCTCAACCGCAAAATCGACATAACCTTTTCCTTCTGCCAGGCGGTGGAAAAACCAATCCAGCTCCCGGTCCGTATAGGCGGCCAAACTTGAAAAAAAATCAGACAATGAGGGATTTTTAAACGAATTTTCCAATGCAAACGAGCGAATCGCCTTACCGAACACTTCCTCACCCAGTGTGGCCTCAAGCGTCCAAAAAGCCAAAGCAGATTTTTCCGAAAAATTGGCATCCAGATCAGCAGGATTTACCGGATCCTCCCTCTGAGCGGAAAGCGGTAAATCGCTTATCTGTTCGCGAAAATCCCAAATATACGGATTGAACGTCCATTGAAAAATCTGGCTATTATTATAGGCAAAGGGAATTTCGAATCCGTTGTGCCGCAAGAAGCCGGTGGAATACAATCGGGCGCCGAAAACGGCATTCATACACCGTTGAGTCGAATATTCACTCATACCTGAGCCAAACCACCTGTCCTGGTCACAGGACATCATAACGGACCAAAATTGCCGTGCTACTTGTGAAACGATTTGGTATTGAGAGTCAAATTGTCGGGGAGCATTTTTCTTTCGGTCGCCAATCAGCACGAACAGCGGAAGCACATGGGTTCCTGCAGAAGAGAGCGGTCCGTCAATAATCGTCAACTGCGAATAAGGATAGGGTGTGTACCACAATCCAAAATGAATCAACGCCTGCGAAGCAGCTTCAAACAGCTTTGTGACATTCGTTTGCCTCTTTCCAAACTGGAAAATATTCACCTGAACGGTGGGCAGCTCGCTATGTGTAAAGTCACGCTTAACGCACGTCATTTCAGATGACGCAGCCCAGCAAAAATCGGTCACACATTCCTGGGTAAACGTCAATGTTTTTAATTCACCTGTTGCTGAGGAATCCGATAAAACACCCGTTGCTGCGACCTGATAATCGTCGGGTACTGTTAATTCGACACGGTAATTGGCCAATCTGCTGTATAAACCGCAATGCAGAAAAAAAGGATCGCACGACCATTTGCCGTTTTTCCACACACCAAGGCGCGGATACCACCGGGCAGCAACAAAATTTTTCTCTTTAAATCCCAATCCCGGACCATCATACGGTAATTTGGCCTCAAAATTCAAAAACAGTTTAACCGAACGGCCCGGAAGAATACCCGAAGGAAGCGAAACTTTAAAAACGGTATAATCATGTTCAAATGCCGGTTCGAGTGACTGTTCACCGAGTTTAACGGATTTTATCTTCATATATCCCCAATTCTGTTCCGCTTGGTGCTCCGCATCCAGCTGCCATGCATCGACCGCTCGATGGTCCAGAGAGGCTCGATAATACGCGGAGTGATTATTACGAAATGCGTTAAGATCGGCGTGAAAGTAGACTTCCCGAACCGCATCCGAAGAAGAATTGGTCCAATCGATGTTTTGTGAACCGGAAATAATTCCGGTTTCCGGATCAAAAATGGCTTTTATTTCGTAAATAATTCGGCTGTCACATAGATCAGCCTGTCCCCACGCCAGAACATGGTAAAATAAAAGTAAAAACAGCAGACTTGATCGCTTTCGCATTGCCATCTCCATTTTTTCATTTTCAAGAAAATAATTTAAGTTTAAAGAGTCGTATATGTTCGGGAGTCGTTCCGCAGCAACCGCCCACAAGTCCGGCACCTGCTTCGATCAACTGAGGGATCAACACTGCCATTGTCGATGGTGTTTCCAGATAAACGGTTTGCCCGTCCTGCACGCGTGGCAGTCCGGCATTCGGTTCACATAGAATAGGCAGTTCGGTATTGCGTCTCATCTCCCGCGTGATTTCAATGGCTTTTTCTATACCGGTTCCGCAATTGGTTGCAACGACATCGGCGCCGTTTTCGCCCGCTTCACGAACAAATGTTTGGATATCTATCCCCATCATTGTGCGGAATCCACGATTTCCGGGCTCAAATGTCATGGAGAGGATAATAGGCAGATCAAATTCTTTGGCGGCACACAAAGCGATTATTGCCTCTTGCAGGTCAGACATGGTTTCAATAATGACAATATCTGCACCGCCATCCCTTAATCCTTGAATCTGGATTTTAAAGCCATCATACATCTCTTGTTCCGAAATATCGCCCATCATCAAAATGGCACCTGTTGGTCCCACAGATCCGGCGACATAAACCTTTTCACCGGCGGCACGACGGGCGTTTTCCGCAGCGGCTTTGTTGATTCGAACGCATAAATCCTTATCGGAACATTTTAATTTAAAAGGTGATCCGCCAAATGAATTTGTGGTAACAGCCATAGCACCGGCCTCAACATACTCACGGTGCACCTGTTCGATGACTTGCGGTTTTTCCAGATTCCACATTTCAGGTACCTGGCCGGACGGCAAATTGTACTTTTGCAGCTGCGTTCCAAATCCCCCATCGAAAAGAAACAGGTTCGATTGTATTGCCGTTAAAAAGTCCCGCATGCGACACTCCATTTTTTTATATCTTTATTCTTTGAACGATACGGTAATCCTGAATGGTTTTTTCAAGAATACGTTCCGCAAAATCCTTGGCCATGGCAGACGTCTGGAATTTACCAACCAGGGCAATATATAATTTTTTACCATCGACGACTTTCTCTACAATTTCTGTTTCAACATCAAGATCGAGTGACGATAACAGATTTCTGGCATTTTCCTTATTCGCAAAAGCGCCGACCTGAATACAATAATGCCGTATACCCAACGGTACGGCGGATTTACTCTCATTTTCAAGTTGCAGACCCTCGATAAAGTCCAAATCCATCACCGCTAAATCCACAAACGATGACCTTGGCGCTTTCTCGATAAATGCCTTGAAAAATACCTGAGCAGAGTCAAATTTACCCAGCGCCAAATAGTTTTGACAGATCATGTACAACGCATCATCAGTTAACGGTGAGCCGGGAAAATGTTCCGGCACAAGCATAAAGTATTGCCTCGACAACTTGTAGTTTTGTTTGGCATAGTAATATTGGGCCATACGAAAAACCGCATCATCCGCAAACGCCGATTGAGGCATATTGGCTACTTTATGATAGTAGTAAAAAGCCAGATCGGCATCGGTTTGCAGCACGCCTGTTAAATACAAAACCGTTGGATGGTCGGGGAATTGTCTTTTCAAATCGGGAAGCAACGAATCAAGTTCGGTAAACTTTTTTTCCACGAGCAGTTTTTCCACTTGCTGCAACGTGGCCGGATGGATCACAGCAATATACAACAGCAGAATAACCACCGTGATTTTTGGACGTGACATGTCAATCACCTTTTTTTGCCGTGTTCCAATCAGTACAAGACGGACAATGATAAAAATAGTTAAAATCCTGATATCCGCACTCGGAACATAAAAATTTTGATCCTTTTTCCGTCAGGTCTTCAACCAACTCGGCGGCGATTTCCACGATGATATTTTTTTGATCCAGTTTGGTATTTAACCGAATGAGTAAAAGCCGTACGTCCAAACGGCTGGGATCAAACGAACGAGCTTTATTACAAATTTCTACGGCTTTTAGCAACTCGCCTTTTTTCTCGTAAATTTCAGCCAGACCGAGATACGCCTGAATAACCTGGGGATTGGACTTTAACAGATCCTGATAGACCTTTTCAATTTCACTGTATTGGCCTATTTCGAACAACAACTGTTTAAGCCGCGTCATCGCCAGCTCGGAATATTCGGGATTATATTGTATCAATTTTAAAAGCGCGTCGATGGCATCCTGATTGCGATCCTGACGGATATAACTTTCCGCAAGCTGTAAATAGGCAGCCAAACAACCCGGATGTATTTTCATTGCTTCTCTAAATAAAAGTCTTCCCGCATGCTCCTTGCCGCTTTTAGCCAGGACGATACCCTGCTCCAGTTTATAAGCCGACAAACGTCGGTTTTTCTGTGCTCGTGGCGATTTTGCATGTTTTTTAACAATTTCAATCGCCCGCTCCCAATCATGCATTTTTTCCAAAATTGCCAATTGAAAATCGTGAATCCAATCACTCTTGCGCATTAAAGAAATCAATTTTTCAGATGTCGACAGCGCTTCTTCATATTGGCCGTTCTCATAATAATCTACGGCTAAATTTTCATATACTTGATTGCGTTGATCATGAGATAATAAAGAACGCACCAAAAGATCGCGGTGAATCTTGATGGCATTTTGGGGTTGCCCCAATTCACGTAACGTGCTGCCAATCCGGATATATGCATCGACATTGTCGGTATCCAATCGTACGGCGGCCCGCAATGCCTCCAGCGCTTTTTGTTTCTCTTCGGCCAACAAGTAATTCAAACCCTGGATATATTTCGCCTGGGCATTCCCCGATCTGGATTTTTTTTTGCTTGACAATAAAAACCACAATGCCACGAAGAGTACGACAAAAAATCCTGCCGCAACAATATAAATCAAATCTAACATTCACCTACTCCTTTGAGCTTGTTAGCGCATCGGAGATCATAGGCAGCTCGGATTTGCCGGAATTTTCATTTACCGATTCCTCCACGGAAACATTTCGCAATCGATCCAATTCAGCACTTAACTTTTTGATCTCTTTTTTACATTTCATATTCTCTAACTGAAAGCCTAAAAGTCGAATGATCGAAACCAAAAGCCAAAAAATCATTCCTCCCACGAACGAAGCATACATAATAATCCACAAAGGTAATTCAACACTTTGCCATTTGATAAACTGCACAATGACTTTTTGTTCCATATTCTGCATGGCAAATCCGATGATAAAGGCGATAAACACAACCGCCAGGATCCATTTCAGAATTGTTTTTGCTGTTGACATTATTATTCCTCCTGTCATTCGATTATTGGAGTCAAATATATAAATGTAAGTACAAGGAATGAGAATTCAAAGAAAAGAATTAAAAAAAAGAGTTGGATCAAAAATGGTCCAACTCTTTTTCCAAAATTATTGAAAAATATTATTTTTCTTCACCGTGAGGAGGTTCATCCGTGGTTTCGGTTTCCTCTTTTGCTTTCTCCGGTTTTTTTGCATCGTCCTTTGATTTAGCTTTTTGAGTTCCCGTTTTTGCCTTTCGGGGTGCCGTTTCATCCACGGCGTTCTCAGCCGGTTTCACTGCAGCTTCCGGCTCGTCCTCGGCTTCAGGTTTTGCTTCAGTTTCAGATTTCCCAACGTCCACAGGCTTTTTTTCCGCTTTCGGCTTAGAGACGGCCCCCTTTTCCGGGCGAGAATTCGGATAATCATCGGTATTTCCAAAATCACTGGCTTTTTCGATTTCTTCTTTTTCTTCATCAGAAAGGGGTAAAACTTCTTCCGTATGGACGCCACGCTCGGAGAGGACGATTTTCTTGTTTTCCTTGTTAAACTCGATGACCTTGAGTGTTATCACATCATCGATTTGATATCCATCTGCCGGTTTCGAAATTCCTTCTTTGGCGAGTTGAGACATGGGAACAAATCCGTCAACACCATCCGGCAATTCCGCCAACAAGCCCTTTTCAATCAAACGTACAACCTTACCCTCTGTCATCGTACCGGGTTGATACCTTTCCTGAAAAAAGTCCCACGGATTATCCTGAATTTGTTTATAACCCAAGGAAATACGGCGGTTTTGACGGTCTACATTCAGTACCACAACTTCAATTTCGTCACCTTTTTTAACAACCTCTCCGGGATGACGTATCTTTTTGGTCCACGACAGGTCTGAAATATGTATGAGGCCGTCAATTCCATCCTCCAGTTCCACAAAAGCACCAAAATTGGTTAAATTTCTTACCTTGCCTGTATGCCGCGAACCAACAGGATATCGCTCCATCAATGTTTCCCACGGATCGGGTTCCAGTTGCTTCAAACCGAGAGATATCTTGCGCTCTTCTTTTTGAATATTCAGGACCTTGGCTTCGACCATTTCGCCCACTGCAAGAATTTTTGACGGATGCTTGATATGCTGGGTCCAGGACATCTCGGAAATATGAATGAGTCCTTCAACTCCTTTCTCCAGTTCAACAAAGGCACCATAGTCGGAAATACTGACGACTTTACCTCGGATAACCGCGCCGACAGGATACTTTTCCTCAACCTTTTCCCATGGATGGGGTTGAAGCTGTTTAAGACCTAAAGAAATCCGGTCCTTGTTCTCATTATAATCCAGGACAACGATTTTTATTTTTTCATCCAGAGCGACAACCTCCGATGGATGAGAAACCCGACCCCAGGACAAGTCATTGATGTGCAGCAAACCATCCACACCACCGAGATCGATAAATACACCAAAATCGGTGATATTTTTTACGGTCCCTTCCAATATCTGCCCGCGATCCAGATCCGTCAATATCTTTTCACGCTGTCCTTTCATTTCCTCTTCCACGAGGACCCGATGTGAAACAACGATATTTTTACGTAAATGATTGACCTTGACAATTTTAAAATCCATCATATTACCAATCAAAGCATCAAAATCTCGAATGGGACGAACATCAATTTGTGAACCGGGTAAAAATGCATCCACACCACCAAGATCAACCACAATACCGCCTTTAATCCGGCGTGTACATCTTCCCGGCAATATTTCACCTGTCTCGTAGGATTTGATGACCTGTTCCCAAACACGATTAAAATCCGCCTTCTTTTTCGAAAGTACCAAATATCCGTCGGAATCTTCAATTTCATCTATTAAAACTTCGATATTTTCGCCAACCTCTATCTCGGAATTTTCACCAAATTCTTCAAGGGGTACAACACCTTCGGATTTAAATCCGATATCGATGGAGACCTCACTATTGCTAATAGACAAAACCTTGCCGATAACAATTTGACCCGGTTTAAAATCCATAAGAGTTTGTTCATAGAGCTTGGACATTGAATCGAATTCATCGGTTGAGTACTCGCTTTCTAATAGATCCAAGTCCTCCTTTTGCTGGACCGATCCGGTTTGAAAATCATCGGGTTCGGTTTCAGGTTTCTTTTCCGGTGCCACAAAAACCGGTTGTTCAACTTCCTTTTCTTCTTCAATAGTGTCACCTGACACAGGAGTGCTGTCTGCAGTGCTTTGCTCGTTGGAAATCTGCTCTTGCTCCTGTTCTTCAAGTGGGTTAGGGTTCGTTTGTTCATTCATGATTTAGTTATTCCTCCTTTATTATTTATTTAGAGCCCTTAAAGGGCGATCTTATAAAATCAGCAATCTTTTTCAACTGCCATTCGGGCGTCGATGCAGAGCCCGTAATACCGACCGTATCACCATCGCGAAACCAGAACATGTCAATATCATCCTCCGATTCCAACCGATAGCTCCGGGAATTGACTTTTTGACATAATTCGTATAATATTCCGGTGTTTGAGCTTTGCCGCCCGCCCACCATCAGTACAACATCGACTGTATGACAAAAACGAACAAGTTTTTGTCTCCGTTTTTGGATATAAGGACATGTGGTATCAATAACCTTTACATCCGGAATTTGTTCAATCACCGACTGCCGGAACCGGCTAAACTTTTCCGGTGATACCGTGGTCTGGGCCAACAACACAGATTTCTCACGCCGTACTTTTTTCAAGTCATTTTTTTCCTCAAGTACAACAGCATTACACACGCAGTGACCGATTAATCCGATGACTTCCGGGTGATTTGCTTTACCGACAACCAGAATTTGATAACCATCCTTATCGAATTGTTCGATTAATTTTTGCACTTTTTTAACATTGCCACATGTGCCGTCAATAATTTCCGATGCCGACGATTCCAGCAATGCACGCAATTCCGGTGCAACGCCGTGAGAACGAATAAACGCTTTTTTATTTTTCAACCGGTTCAATCCGGTTTTATCACTGACTTTATTCTGATCGACAGTATCCAGCCCGAGTTCGGCAAGCCGGTTTATCTCCCGCTTGTTGTGAATAACATCACCGACCGCAACAAGTATGTCTTTTGCCAGGTTGACTTCAACCATTTTCAGGGCACGCCGAACACCGGGACAAACACCTGCGTCAGGATCGATAACGATGTTCAAATGAACGTCCGTCATGCGCCTCGTTCTCTGGCCTTTTCCACAACAAAAACAACCTGCTCATCGATACTCATTGCCGACGTATCCAATTCAAAAGCATCAGGGGCCTTTTGCAAGGGGCTATACCGACGTTCAGAATCGTTTTTATCTCGAATCTCAATTGCCTTAATAATATCCTTAAAATCCGCCTGAATACCTTTGTTAAGAAATTCATCATATCTTCGACGCGCACGGGTTTTCAGATCAGCAACCATAAAAATTTTCAAATCCGCATCCGGAAAAACAACCGTACCGATATCCCGCCCCTCAGCGACCAAATTATGGTAACGTGAAAACTCACGCTGCTTGGGAACAAGAATTTTACGGATGTGAGGATTCGACGCAACATAGGAAATCACGTCGGTCACACGGGGTTCCCGGACCGCGAGTGTTACATCTTGACCGTTCAGGTAAATACTGTAAAAGTTTTTCGTCGAATCAAAGGTAATAGCCGCTTCTTTTGCCACGACCAGCAGCGCCCGTTCATCCTGCATTCTCACATGTTTTTGCAGAGCCAATAACGTAACAGCACGATACATCGCACCTGAATCAAGGTAAAAAAAATTTAGACTTTGGGCCACTTTTTTGGCAGTGGTGCTCTTGCCCGAACCTGCAGGTCCGTCGATGGCGATGACGAAATTTTTCCGATTCATTTTCCACCGCCGGTTTTCCGGTCCAGTTTTACCGCGCGGAGAAGCATTTTTATTTCAATGTGCGTGAGATATCGCCATGCGCCACGCTGCACATTCTTTAATACCAGAGGACCAAACTGAACTCGCTTGAGTGCTTTCACGTTGTATCCGAGTGCCTCCAGCATGCGCCGTATCTGCCGTTTTTTTCCTTCACGCAAACGAATTTCCAGACGATCAGCAAAATCATGAAAATACACAGCTCTGCATGGCGCAGTCGGTCCATCCTCAAGCTCCATACCGCCGCTGAGCACGGCAAAATCGCTCTGATTGAATCCCCTGTCCAGTCTGACGCGGTATACTTTGGGAACCTTGAATCTCGGATGCGTCAAACGATAGGCGAGTTCACCGTCATTGGTCAAAAGAAGCAATCCCTCGCTGTCACGGTCCAGTCGTCCAACAGGAAAAACCGCACGATTCTTTACCAGGTCATAAACCGTTTTGCGTCCTTTTTCATCGGAACGCGTCGTTACATAGCCTTTTGGCTTATTTAAAAGAACATATTGCTTTTTTTTCAAGGTCGTAATCGGGTGTCCGTCAAGGCAAACAGTTTGCCGGCTTTCATCCACTTTTGTTGCCAGGGATGTAACCACGCTGCCGTCAATCGACACACGACCGGCCTGAATCATTTCTTCAACAGAACGCCGAGATCCGAATCCGCACATTGCCAGAAATTTGTTAATTCTGATCTGGGGCATCTTTGTGTGCATCCGGTTCCGGTTTTTGTACATCGGGAGTTGTTTCTTGTTCGGCGTTGGCTTCGCTTTCGTCCGTATCCTGTTTTAAAAGCATTTCTTCAGGCAGTTCACTCAACAATCTACCTCCCTCCCCTTCTGCCAAAAGTTCTTCGATCTCTTTGGGGCGAGGAAGGTCTCCAATATCGTTTAATCCAAAATAGCGCAAAAAATCATCTGTTGTCACAAATAACAGCGCGCGTCCTGCGCCGGAATCACGCCCGACAATGGTAATAAACCGGCGTTCCAGCAAACCTTTAATCACACCATCCGAGTTGACGCCGCGTATTGCCGACACCTCAACTCTTGAAATGGGTTGCTTGAAAGCGATAATGGAAAGGGTCTCCAAAGCGGCCCGTGACAGCCTTGAGCGCACCCTTTCTTC
>JAFGEC010000068.1 GCA_016931775.1 Candidatus Zhuqueibacterota bacterium
AAAGACAAAAGCTGTTCCATCTTTTCTTTTTTGTTACCGGCGGCAAAAATATCTTCAAACCGCATATATTGTATGTTTTCGCTTCCGGTTTTTTTAATCATATCCAGTGCATACGAATTGATCATCTGCCACGCCCAGCACAATTTTTCAAAACGGTCCATACTTTTCCATTGAGCGGTATATCGGGTATCGCCAATGAGCCTGGGGGATATCCTCGTACCGAACAGCGTGGCGGGATTTGTAAAATGGTACCACTCTTTTTTATCCATGTGAGATCTTACCCAGTCTCTGGGATCCCGGACAATATATACAATTTTATAATTTTCAAAAATTAAAGGAATAATGTCGATTAAACCGTAAAAATGGTAGCTCGATTCGACGTAAATCTCAGCGTCCTGCCCTTCGATGAACGTTCTCCGCTGATCCAAAAGTTTTTGTGCGGCTTCGGTTACGCTGATTTTGCCCGCCATTCGCTGGTTGGACAGATTCGTTATACCCCACCGGCCGCATAATTTCCGGACGGTCAAATTGCACAATCCAAAATGTTTCGATTTGGTTTTAATTTCCGTCAGGTTAAAATAATCGATATTTTCCGGCTCATGATAGGCGGACGTCAGGTTGCTTGATGTATTGAATAATTTGGTAAAAAAAGCCGTCCCGGTGCGTCCACCGGAAACAATAAAAATAGAAGGTTTTTCGATACGGTACATTAATCGCTCATTTTTGCAGGTATCCATAGTGATTTATTTAGTGCTTGAACGAAAAATACAGCAAACGTGCGACGCTCCTCTTATAACTATTATCTTTAAATAACAAAAACAATGTTATAAAGGTGCGTCGCACGTTCAAAGCAGAGTTTTCGTTCAGGCACTATTTATTTTAAAAAATTAGTGATATTAAAAAAGAATGTCAATAGAAAAGCATCAAGGGTATTTCCCAAAATTTTATTTATATTGATAATTTTACCGATACAAAAAAACTGGATTCTGCACATTAGTATATTGTTATTAACCTCGCGCAGAGATACTATGTTCATCAAGATTAAAATTTTCAAAGTCTCGATGCGTTACAAAGCTTTTAATTTAACGCAGAGATCGCCAAGCACGCAGAGGATTCACAGAGAAAAATTCAAACTATGGAAATATTGATGTCATGATGAACTTTAGTGACCGTGAAATTTCCGATGATTGAATAATGCTGATGTTATTGTTAATATTGAACTTTAGAAATCACAGAATACTATAAAATAACCAAGATTGCTTGAAAAATATCATGATAATGAACTCGTAATTATTTTCTCTGCGTACCACTGCGACCTCGGCGGTCTCTGCGTTGATAAAAATGAGTAAAAAGAAAAAAATGAGAAATTTTAATATTTCTACACACCTTGAAAACCCGTCCCCGGGAGATTATTGTAAAAAAGTTCCCCTGATCCTGCAATTTGAATCAAACAACCCCCTGCCGACAACCCGGTATGCCGGTTCATTGTCCCGCCGGTAGTCCGGTGTGTGGTGCTGCGGCGGATAGCCGGCCGCTTTTTGCTTTTCATCGAATTCACGGACCTGAACCGGATCAAACGGACATTTTCTTTCTTTACACAACGAATAAAACAGCCGCCATAACGTCTCCAACAGGTCGGGCTGCGGCGCAAATAACCTGGCCGAACTTCGGAATGTCTCCCACAGTTTTTCAGCCGACCCGCCCATCGCCTTGAACGGCCGAAAGTTGACCCGTACGATGCCGCCGTCAACGGACACCGGTTCCACCAGCGGCGGCTTGTTTTCCGCAGGAATCCGTTCGAATTCGCTGAAAAAATAATCCCTGGCTTTATCCTCATTTGTCAGCAGATGCTCGGCTCCAAAAACGCCCTGATATAAACATTTGTAAATATCCTGCACCTGCAGGGACGGGTGGTGGTCCAGGTGGAATCGAAGCAGGTGAAGCAATTTTTCTTTCATCGCCGGTTCTGAAACTTTTAAAGTACAAGTTCATCAAATATTAAAGTCTTAACCAATATAAGGAGGATGTTTTGGATCTCAAAGTGAAATTTCCCGGAAAACTGCGTGTGGATGCGGAATATGGCCCGTTTAATATTATCACCGATCAGGACGGCTCGGCACCGCCGCCTTTTGCCCTGTTTCTGGCTTCGATCGGAACGTGTGCCGGTATTTATGTAAAGCATTTTTGCGATCAGCGGGGCATCGCAACGGATCATATCGAAATCGTACAGCGAATGGAGCGGGATCCCCTGTCCAACAGAATCGGTAGAATTTTTATGGATATCAACCTGCCGGAAGGCTTTCCAGAAAAGTACAAGGATGCGGTTATCAGGGCTGCCGATCAATGCGCCGTAAAGAAACACATGCAAAATCCACCGGAATTCAGTATAAAAACCAATCTGGCAAAAGCCGTTTCATAAATTTGAAATGATTTGTTTTGTAGCGTGAAATTTGTAAATTAGGGATGTGGTTTGTGTATTTATAGAGTGGAGGCATCATGCGTATTCCGTTACGATGCATGAGTGCGGTTGTACTGGTGTGCACTCTGGCATTTGCCGGGCAGGAACCCGATGTTACGGTTGGAGAGCTGTACGATCATGTGTCTTTTCTCGCTGCAGATGATTTGGAGGGTCGGTTCCCCGGTACCCGGGGCGGAAATCTGGCGGCGGATTATATACGCGATCAGTTTGAAAAAATCGGCCTTAAATTATATGGCGATAACGGGTATCAGATGTTTCAGGTTACAACAAGTACGACGCTGGGAGATAAGAACAGTCTGCAAATAGACCAAAAGGAACTTGTCCTGAATCAGGATTTTGTCCCGTTGTCTTTTTCGGCAAATACCACACTGAGCGAAAAAGGTGTGTTTGTGGGCTACGGTTTTGACATCGATCATGACAGTCTGCGCTGGAATGATTATGAAGATATGGACGTGTCGGGAAAATGGGCGGTGATATTGAACGGCGCTCCGGATATAGAAGGTGATTTCAATGCGGTTTTCGATATATACGATCAGCGTAAAAAGGCGCTGATCGCCCGGGATTTTGGCGCCGGAGGTGTGATTTTCGTATCCGGTGAGCAGTATCAAAGCGATGACGAACTTTTAGCCCATTTATACGATCGCTCGGTCGGCAATGAGGGACTTGCCATTATTCATATGAAAAGATCAATTTTAGAACAAATACTGCCCGACAGCGTTACGCTGGCCGGGCTGGAAGATTATTTTCAACAGAAAAAGTCGCCCCATAGTTTCACTCTCCATCACCGGATTACCGCCGAAACGGATGTACAAAAAAATCTTTCGGACACTCAAAACGTGCTGGGATTTTTACCCGGATTTGATGCGGCATTAAAAAATCAGATTATCGTTATCGGTGCCCATTATGATCATCTGGGTTACGGAGGCCCGGGATCGGGTTCCCGGGTACCTGATACACTGGCGATTCATAACGGCGCCGACGATAACGCTTCGGGTGTGGCCGCGATGCTGGAAATTGCGGAAAAACTGTATGCCGAACGGACGGCGCTGAAAAGAAGCGTTTTGTTCATAGCCTTTGCCGCAGAGGAAATGGGGCTATTGGGTTCAAAATATTATACCCAAAATCCACCGGCAGGATTGGCCGATATGCAGTATATGATCAATCTGGATATGATCGGGCGGATGACTGACAGTTCTCTGGCGGTTGCCGGTACCGGAACAGCAGAGGGCTTTCAGGAAATAGTCGAGAAAAAGGCACAGTCTTTTCACATCCACCCGAATCTCTCCCCGGAAGGCTACGGTCCGTCCGATTATTCCGCATTTTACGCAACAAATATACCTGTCCTGTCGTTTATGACGGACATACATCAGGATTATCATACTCCTGAGGATGATATAGGAAATCTCAATTTTCCCGGCATTAAGATTGTTTCAGATTACGTGATCGATATCGTCAAGGAATTGGCGAACCGGGAAAATGTGCTGGCCTTTCAGGAAGCGGGCCCCCAATCACAGCCCTCTGTCCGCAGACGGTTCAAGGTAACCTTGGGCATTATGCCAGATATCGCCGCATCTGATGTTGACGGCATGCGCGCGGACGTGGTGATCAAAGACCGGCCGGCATTTTTAGCCGGTATGCAGAATGGCGATATCATCGTGGCCATGGACGGCAAGCCGGTGCATAATATTTATGAGTATATGCATCGTTTATCGGATTTCAAACCGGGGCAAAATATTTGTGTGAAGGTTAAAAGAGGGGAAAATTTTTACGACCTTGATGTAAAATTATAAAAAAAAAATTAATTTCTCAAATATTGCTTTCCGTCATTGCTTTTAATGATGATTTTTAATAATATTCTCTTGTTTATGTGAAAGGAGAAATTATGTACATTTTGGGTCTTGTTGTTTTGCTGGGCGTGATCTTTGTCATTATCTATAACAAACTGGTCAAGCAGAGAAATATGGTAAAGGAAGCCTGGAGCGGCATCGATGTTCAGCTTAAAAGACGCTATGATTTGATTCCCAATTTGCTCAATACCGTCAAAGGGTATATGAAACATGAAAAACAGGTTCTGGAAAATATCACGCGTGCCCGTGCCCAGGCTATTGAGGCAAAAGATGTGAAAGAGCAGGGACTGGCGGAAAACGCCCTGTCGGGATTTATGAAAAATTTGTTCGCAGTGGTTGAAAACTATCCCGATCTCAAAGCAAACACAAATTTTATCCATTTGCAGGAAACCCTTACTGAAATCGAGGGGGAAATACAACTGGCACGGCGGTATTACAATGGAACGGTTCGTAATTACAATACATCGATTCAGACATTTCCTGCTGTGATGGTCGCCAAATTGTTTGCATTCACGGAAGAGGAGTATTTTGAGATTGAAGACAGTACGGAAAAAAGTGTTCCCAAAGTGAATTTTGATTAAAAATGCGGAGCTGGTTATGAACAAAATAAAATCCGGCGTTTTTATCGCACTTTGCTGCCTGTTTCTCGCCTCAATGGTTTCGGCCGAACAGGAAAGGATAACCGATTATTACAGCGACATAAATTTATATTCCGACGGTACTATGCGCGTTGAAGAGAATATCCGTGTTTACTGTGCCGGTGAACAAATTAAACGGGGGATATACCGGGATTTCCCGACTCGGTACAAGGATCAATTAGGGCATAATTATGTCGTCGGTTTTAAAGTGATCAAGGTCCTGCGTGACAGGGTGCCTGAGGATTATCATACGGAAAATTTAAGCAACGGTGTGCGCGTATACGTCGGCAGCCGGGATGTTTTTTTGTCGCCCGGCTATTATACGTATACGATTGTGTATGAGACGAACCGGCAGGTCGGTTTTTTTAAGGATCACGACGAGTTGTACTGGAATGTAACCGGGAACGGCTGGGGGTTCCAGATAGAAAAGGCCTCTGCAACCGTCGAATTGCCGGAAACAATTCCTCATGTGGAAACGACATTCAGCGGCTATACCGGACCGTACGGCTCTACGGCTACCAACTTTGTCGCGTTTTGGGAGAATCCCAGGCGGATAAAGTTTGAGGCCACACTAATCCTTGAACCGGCAGAAGGATTGACGATTGTGGTGACCTGGCCGAAAGGTTATATAGACGAGCCCACATTCTTGGAGAAACTGAAATATTTTCTCTCCGATAACCAGAGTATTTTTCGGGGGTCAGTCGGTATATTGATTGTTTTTTTCTATTATCTTTTTGTCTGGGTGCTGGTGGGCCGCGATCCCCGCAAAGGTACGATTATTCCCCTATACAAACCACCGGAAGATTTGTCTCCTGCGGATATGAGATATATTATGAGAATGGGTTTTGATAACAAGTGCTTCACGGCGACCGTTCTTTCTCTGGCGGTGAAGGGTTATCTCTCCATTCATCAAAAAGACAGCACCTATACCCTGAAAAAGCTGGATCATGGCAAAGATCATTTGAGCAATGACGAAAAAAAGGTCATGAAAAAATTACTCGGGGACCGATCGAGTATTATTTTAAAGAACACCAACCATTCATCTATCAGTTCGGCCATTAAAGGTTTAAAAACTTCTCTGTTCTCGCGGTATCATAAACGATATTTTTTCTCCAATAAAAAGTATTTCGGTCCCGGTGTTATTCTTTCCATTTTGGCCGCGATCGCCAGCGGTTTCTCACCCGAAAATCTCGGTGCTATTTTTATGGTTGTATGGCTGTCTTTTTGGAGTATCGGTGTTTTTTTCCTTCTGCTACAGGTTGGGAAAGCCTGGAAGGCTGCGATTACCGGGGATGTGGCGTCCAAAGGAGGAGCGCTTTTTCTTACACTTTTTTCCCTGCCGTTTATCGGCGGAGAGATATTCGGACTCTTTATGCTGTCGCAGCTGGGATCCGTTATGTTTTTATTCATCATTTTGTGTCTTATTTTTCTGAATATTATATTTTACAAGCTGTTAAAAGCCCCGACACGCGCCGGCAGAAAAGTAATGGACCAGATTGAAGGATTTAAAATGTATCTCAACGTCGCGGAAAAGCCTCGAATGGATATGCTGATGCCGCCCACTAAATCCCCTGATGTTTTTGAAAAATATTTGCCTTTTGCCCTGGCGCTCGGTGTCGAACAAAGATGGGCGGAATATTTTTCCGACGTGATATCACCGGCGGGTAAAACGGACCAGAGCTATCAACCCTCCTGGTATCACGGCAGTTCCTGGGGCCGTTTGGGCGCCGTTGATTTTACTTCGAATTTGAGCAGCAGTTTTACCACTACCATCTCTTCCGCATCTACACCGCCGGGATCCAGGTCGGGAAGCAGTGGGGGCGGATTTTCCAGCGGTGGGGGCGGCGGTTTTTCCGGTGGCGGCGGCGGTGGCGGCGGCGGCGGCGGATGGTGATACTTTCCGTTCGCCAGTTGTAGGAGACAAATATGTCTTTTAAAAAACTGAATCATTTCAGATTTTTGATATATCGTAAAGTATGTAATAATTCAATGACATTGATTATTAAGAGTTTATATGTCGTATTTTGTGGCTGTTTTTTTGGTACGGGATTTGCGTGCGAACACATAAATAACAGTCACTTTTATTTATCGGAGGTTTTATGCGACAGTTTACGTGGGCGTTTTTGGTTATCGTGTCGGTTGTTTTTACCGGACAAGCGGCAATAGATGGAACACAGCGTGTTGATCACATGCAGTATATGTATTCGGTTGCAAGTTCAGGTCCGTCGGTTACGGGTGAAAATTGTGAGGGTGGTATATCAGGCGTTATGACCGACATCGACCTTACATCACCGGATATCCGCGCTTATGTGGTTGCTTATCCTGCAGATTCTTCTCTCGACAATGGCCAGGAACCCAGCAAGGGTTTTTCGGTGGTTGAAGATGACGGATCTTTTCTTATCGAGGGTTTATGTGAAGGCTATTATTACGTTATGGCTGAAGCGGCCGGATATGAGATTATGTATTATGAAAATTCAATCGATATGATCGGAGCGCAGACCGTATATGTGAACGGCGAGGATGTTACCGAAGGAATCGATTTTAAAATGCAGCAAATTGTTCCGGGAACATCGAACCTCTCCGGTACGGTTGTTTGTGCTGCCGACCAGCAGCCCATACCCGATGCGGCTGTTTTTATCTTTAGCAATGAAAATCCGCGGCTCAATAAATGGACGTCCACAGGACCCGATGGCCGCTACCGGTTCGACGGTTTGAAGTCGGGCGTTTGTTACGTTCGGGCTGTTGCCGAGGGATATATCGAGCAATATTACGACCATTCGGAGTTGTTTGAAGATGCCGATGCGATTGAGATTGTCGAGCCGGATTCGGCCGAAAATATTAATTTTGAATTACAGGTTGGCGGATCCATTTCCGGGCGCATTGTCGATCAGGAAGGCCACCCTGTACCTGATGTCCATTTATATGCAATGCAATTCGGATTTGATTCGCTTTATGTTGTGGATCCCGATATGAAACCAGTTTTTATCGGCGAGTATGGAAAGGCAATTAGCGATAAAGACGGTTACTATACCATGACCGGTCTAAGTACGGGAGAGTATCTCATATTGGCTGAAGTGTGGAATCAGTGGTACGGTATCTCAGTATGGTATGAAAATGCCCGGGACCCGCAAGAGGCGACGCCGGTGTCCGTCATAACGGGCCAGGACACGCCGGATATCAATTTTCAAATATCGATCGATATACCCAACGGGGAGATTGTCGGTCATGTTTGGGATACGAATGGAAATCCGGTTCAGGAAGCATATGTCACCATCCAGAGTTATGAAAGTTATGATCGAGTCGATTACGTCTGGATATCCGTGGTCACCGATATGGAAGGATACTACCATGTGAGAGGCTTGCCCGAAGGTCAATATCTTGTATCCGTTCTGGTGGAGAACGGTTGGCAATCGGTTTTCAGATGGTGGCCGGATGCAGAGACAATCGAAGGTGCCGAACCTATTGTGATTGATGACTCCGACACGCTGGTGACAGCGGATTTCAGAATTGTTGTTTCTATCGGAAAATCATCGATATCCGGGATTGTGGTTGATGAAAATGAAAATCCCATAACCGGTGCCAGTGTGCGCGTTACGACATCACAACAGCAGGTGAATGAGGGGAACGTTCGCAACCAGGTGTGGGCTTATGCTGTGACGGATGATTCGGGTTATTATTGTGTGGAAAAACTGCCGCAGGGAATATATTTTGCAGAGGCGTCGTTTTGGAGTAACGACAGTGTTGGACAGCAGTGGTATGATCATGCAGAAGATATGGAGAGCGCGACGGTTATCGAACTGGGTGAGGCGGAAAAACGTGAAAATGTTTCTTTTACGCTGACCGTGCGTCCTGTTTACGGAAGCATCGTTGGAACGGTGCTGGATAGTATAAGCGGCGCCCCCGTAAAACGGGCCTTTGTCAAGGTCCAGCCGGCTTTTTACGATCAGAATACCTATATGCGGCCGTACTTTTATTGGTCTAATGGTGCAATAACCGATGAAAACGGCCGGTACTCCGTTGACTGGCTGTTCGAGGGCTCATATACTGTCGCTGTTTATGCGGACAATGTGCTTGAATATTATGAACATGCTGCAAGCTTGGACGATGCTCTGCCGGTCCAGGTGGTTGGCGGTGAAAAAACAGCGATTGATTATAATCTGGTACCTCGGTATGACGGCCCGGGAATTATTTCCGGTAAAGTGTTGCAAGTATCAGACGGACAGCCTTATGATCTGGCCGTCGTTACAGCGATCCCCGTTGATTCCCAAACGATGTTGCCTGTTTCGAAAGACAATTATATTTCAATTACTGCAGAGAACGGCGATTATACTCTTGAGGGCCTGCCCGTGGGTGATTACATTGTAAGCGCATTTTCACGATGGGGGATCGAGGAATATTATCAGGGTATGTATGATCCGTCGCAAGCGGAGATTATTACTGTTAACGATAAAACACCGGTATCCGGAATAAATTTTAATCTGGCTGAAATTTGGCCTTGCGGGTATGATGACTACCGTGAGGGAAAGACAAATTCCGTGTCCATCATCGGAAACATTTCCAATGAGAATGCCGAGGGAATCGAAGGTGCAGTGGTGTATATCTTTTCGGAAACGGGTGTTCCTATTGCGTCGACCCGAACCGATGCCGAGGGTAATTATGAATTTGCGGGACTGGTTCCCGGCTCGTATATTATACAAGCGGGTTCGCCTGGTTTCATCACTTTGTTTAACGGAAATGCACACTCCATGGACCAAGTCACCCCGGTTCAAATCGGGAATGGTTTGTATGAATTTAACTTTATCCTTCCATCACAATCCGGCTCAAATGTACCCGGAAACGATTCAAAGCAACCGGATCGGATTCAATTGTATCAGAACTATCCCAATCCTTTTAATCCGGTAACCACGATTGCTTTCGATTTGCCGGAGGTACAGAATGTAAAGCTGGTTATTTACAATGTGACCGGCAAGGCAATTCGAGTTCTGTATGATGGAACAGCCGGCGCCGGACGGCATGAGCTGGTTTGGGACAGCCGTAATGAGGGCGGTCAAAATGTGAGCAGCGGTGTCTATTTTGGCAAATTGGAAACCGATAATGGTGTTGTTGTGCGCAAGATGATTCTAATGCGTTAAAAGGGTGTCGAGTTGAGTGAGGGTGAAAATTTTTGTGATTTTCACCCTTTTTTATTAGACGCCTAAACGTAGATTAATTTCAAGAGTGATATTACTGAAACGGGGAAAAAGGATAAAGGAATAAAAAAAGGCCACAACATGTGACCTTTTTTTGAAGCGGGGCCGACGGGACTTGAACCCGCGACCTTCGGCTTGACAGGCCGATGTGCTAACCAACTGCACCACGACCCCGTTCAGAAAATCTATCTACAGGTTTAAAATATAATAAATAAATTCACCAAAAGCAACAACAAAGTGGGCGATACTGGAGTCGAACCAGTGACCTCCTGCTTGTAAGGCAGGCGCTCTAAACCAGCTGAGCTAATCGCCCTTGTAGTATTCAATTATTTCTGTGTTCGCCAAAAAATTGCGACCGGAATGACAATGACATAACCGATAAACAGCAATATTGGAGCCAAAGTCAGTGACGAAAAGCTATCCGCCGGTCCGATGGATAAAAATTTATAACCAGTTATAATAATTGCCAAACCGACAAAAAAAAGAATATAATTAGCCGGCCTCAGGGAAAGCTGGGCCAGTCCGGGCGTTCTTTTTGCTTTTAACTTTTTCATAGAAAGTTAATTTAAATAAATTATTCAATTTAGTCAAGATTTTTTTGTTAAGGGGTCTCCAAAAATGGCACCTAAAATTATGTAAAAAATGGTGAAATAACCAAAGTGTTGTGAAATAACCGGGAAATGATCAAAAAGATGAGGTACGAAAAGAAGCCGCATATGTGGAAGTGTTTGTTTTTAATGATATTGATTGCATGTTTTATATGTGTAAAAAATCTTTTGTTTTGGCATAAAAATTGCGATAATTATATCGAAAATAAAAACCCCTTATGAACTCCCAGAGCCGATGGTCCTCCCCCTGTCGGTTCAAATGGAGCTCCCTTCAAAGCAAGATGCCCTGTCAAAAGACAGGGCTTCTTGCTTATACCCATCATTTTTAAGAAAATTTAATTAATAATATTGGTTTGAAATTTTCGAATGAAGATTTTCGGCTTGACTTTTATCTATAAAATATAGCGACTGAAATGCAGCCTTTCGAATAACATCGTCTCTATCGGATTGAATGATATTTGTGAGATAATTAACGGATTTTATATCCTTATAGTCAGCCACCATTTTAATTGCAGCAAACAAAAGTTGATTGATTTTTTCGTTTGCCAGTATTTTTCGAGCCTGTTCGAGGGCACTTTCCGGATTTTTATTGCTGAGCAATTGAAGAGCAAGTATGCGTGCACGGCTATCATAATCACCGGCAACAACATTTTTAAGTACCGGTGTGCACAGTGTCCTATCCAGATTCGATGCCTGCCGGACCGCTTGTAATAGCAATCCCGTATCTTTTTCCGAGCGAAGGAGGTCTTTTAATAGCGATATTTCCTGTTCAGCTTGCAGGCTTCGCAGCAACGGCAAGGCACGCAATCTGACTTTACGTGAGGGATCATTAATTGCCTTGCGGAGAATTGAAACATCCGGTTGAGGGATTGTTTCCAGAACACCTAACGCATATATTTTCACATTTTCGTCTCCATCGGATAGAGCCATTTGTATAACCGGTATTACCAGGTGGGCGGGAGCATCTTCGACATAATGCAGTAAAAGTAACTTTTGATCCCGATTCTCGTAAATTGGGAAAATATTGTTCACAATATGGTAAATAATGGGTTCTCGCATTGATTCTAACGATAAAAGAGCACGGTTCCGTACAAATTTGTCTTTTTCTTTTTGAAGGGCATATGTAAAGACCGGGGTAATTTCATCGGAATCGATACTGGCAATAATCTGTAAAAGACCAAGTCGTATTTCGGCGCGGGGTTCGCTGAGGATAATTTTTTTTATGGTCGGCAGGTGCGTGGTCGTAATTTTACCTTTCAAATCTTCAGTCAGCGTCATTCTGATAAATTCGCTGTTTTCTTTTTGCATCATGTCGAGGAAAATCGACGTCTCATTTTCAGGAGCTCGTGCCGACAATATTTGAACGTAGCGAAAACGTAAGGATTCGTCCGGTTCTTTTTTGTAACCACGGACCAGAATATTGGTGATTTTATCCGAATTTAGACCTTCAAGAATGTCGAGGGCTTGCATACGTAACATGGGATGAGGTTCTGTTAATAATATTTTTTCGATAGCATCCGGAACGGATGGATCGTGAATCGGTTCCAAGGTTCTTACGAGTTGTCTTTTCACCGAGAGTTCCGTTTCGGTTTTATAAATGTCGATGACGACAGGGACGATATCCGGGGAAGTGTAATACATTAATCCACTTACAAGACGATAGCGAATTGTAGGATCTTTTTCAATTTTTATTGTTTCGATCAGATCAGGCAGTATCATTTTATTTCCGGTTTCCGATAGTGCGATAACAGCTCTATAACGAATTTCTATGTCTTTTTTATAGAGTCCTTTAGAAATATATTGTTCGTAGGTATTCCAAGACTTATCCGGGAGATCTTTGGCCAGTTCGATAATTTTTACCTGTCCGTCATCGGCCCAGCGGCTGTTTGGGAATGTTACGACAAGTGTTTGAAAATGATTATACGCCTCCTGCGGTTTCTGCAGTTCCATATAGCTGTAGCCGAGCCAGAAATGTGCTTCCGGTATATATTGGCTTTGAGGATATTTTTTTAAAAGATTATTGTATATTTCGATTGCCTTGTTATAATCATTCCGATAAAAGGCCTCTTTTGCCTTCATATTCAAGTCCACATCGGCGGTTTTACTTTGGCTCCAGCCTGCAGCATTCCAGGCTAAAATTAATATGAATAATATTTTCTTCATTTTACTGCCCTAGCTTGTGAAATAATATTTTTCCGTGCAAAATCGAGTTTAAGCAAATAATCACGATCATCGATCGTTTGTTGAATGATTTGTAATGCATGGGGATCGTTCAGATTGGCCACATCCCATAAAACGGGTTCCAATTCGTTGACCAGTCTGTGAATTTGAGTTCTATTGTTCTCCAAATTTTGGGTGACCAGTTTTGATTCCACTAAAAGCTGCTTCGCCAGCTGTTTTTCATAATCCAATTTACTGGGATCCATCTCACTATTTTTTAACTCGAGCAGCATTTTTGTACTTTTTTCGAGATATTTATCAACATTTTGGCTGAATGGCGGTTGTGATATATCAGCCGGTCCGGAAAAATTCGGGAGCCTGATATTCAGGCCGATTAAAACTGCGACACCAAAAACCAACGCCAGCTCCATACGCAATGCCCATTTATTTCCAGTCATCCACAGCCATAAATCGTCTAAATTAAAGCTCCTTTTTTGATTCTCCAATCGGCGGTAAAGGCCGGTTCTGACCGAATTCGGTACTCTTGGTGTATAAAGTTTCTCCGCGATTACCTCCTGCAGATGAAGGCTTTTTTCATAAAAATCGCGGCAGTACGAACAGATTTTGATATGGGATAAGGTCAATTGTTTTTCCTGTTCGTCCAGTTCCTTATCCAGCATTGCTGAAATGTTGATTTTAATTTTTTTACAGTCCATAGCGACGACTCTTTTTTTAAACAGCGTAAACTCTGTCCAATTTTTTATTAATAAATGCCCGGGCCCGAAAAACTCGAGATTTTATATTGCCCACCGAGCATCCAAGGGTTTTTGCGACTTCTTCATATGACTGTTCCTCCAAAACGCCCAAAATAAATGCCGACCGGTATATTTCAGGAATTTCGGTGAGAACCTGTTGAAATATTGATTCAAATTCTTTATTCATAACATTTTGAGCAGGATCTTTCTGATTATCGATTATGTCCAGACAAGTGTTATTTTCATTCTGCAAATAATCCAGTTTCCGCTTGTTCTTTCTCATTAAACTTACTGCTTCATTACGAGCGATGCTGAAAAGCCAGGTGGAAAAAAGCGCTGGATTTCGCAGGCTCTGTAATTTTTTGTAAACTTTTAAAAAGACATTTTGAGTTGCATCAGCTGCATCCTGGACGCAGCCCAGCATACGGTAAATATAGTTAAATACTGGTTGTTGAAAAGCTTCAAACAGTTTTTTAAATGCTTTTTCATCACCGCTTGCTGCAAGAACAACGATTTGATCTTGGTCTTTTAAAAGTATCAAATTATCTGTCCGTTCGACTCGAGTATGATTCCATTATTAAGATATAAAAATTGGAAAAAGGTTGCAAATAATATTATCATGTTTTAAATTCAATTTATATATTTAAGAGCCTTGAAGTGGCAAAAGTTCCACTTTATAAAAAAATCGAGGTAAATGATGGAGAACAGGTTTTCAAGGCGAAGAGGTCATTCGAACTTGCGGCAGTTTTTTGTCGTGAAAAAAATGCGAGAGGGTAAATCGCCAGAAGCATGCAAGCTGGCCTGCCGTCGCATTATTGATAAAAATAAAAATTGTTGTCAATTTAATGTTAAATTTATTGCCGTCAACAAAATCGGAGATGTCGGCAGTGTTCAACTGCGTGCAGATAATACAACGAATTTTTCATATATAACTACCAGCGGATTTCAAGCCGCAAGAGCGTACAGTTTTAAATATTAAAGGACAAGAGTGGACAGGAAAAGATTGACAGAAACCGTAAAATGTGCCGGTTGAGCGTCTAAATTAGCGCCGATAGAACTGGCCGCAGCTTTGGAAAAGCTGCCTAAACAATATTATCCCAATGTGCTGGTTGGATTTAATACCTCTGACGATGCCGGTGTGGTTTTACTCGATGATAAAACCGGTCTGGTGCATACTGTGGACTTTTTTACGCCGATTGTTGACGATCCATTTGCCTACGGTCAAATTGCCGCGGCAAATTCGCTGAGCGATGTTTATGCCATGGGCGGGAAACCGGTGTCTGCGTTGAATGTGGTCGGTTTCCCGAGAGAGTTGTTCTCCATCGATGTTTTGAGTGAGATATTGCGCGGCGGTTTGGTTAAAGCTATGGAAGCGGAAACTCCGATTGTCGGGGGACATACCATTGCGGATAGTGAGTTAAAATATGGTCTCTCCGTTACCGGTCTGGTTGATCCGAAAAAAATGATGACAAACTCAGCAGCGGAAGCCGGAGATGTGTTACTGCTCACGAAACCACTTGGAACCGGTACGATTACAACGGCATTAAAGGCGGGTAAAGGATCGCCCAAGATGGAGAAATACGTTGTGGAAGTCATGGCCCGGCTGAACAGGGATGCCGCTCAAGTTGCTGTTTTTATGGGTGTTCGTGCATGTACGGACATTACAGGATTTGGGTTGCTGGGGCACCTTTTGGAAATGGCGTCGAGCAGTGGTGCCGGGATTATTGTTGAATATGACAAAGTACCTTTTTTACAATTTGCTGAAGAGTATACACGAAGGGGATTTGTTCCGGGTGGTACACGGGCTAATCTGCTGCATGTTTCTCCCAATGTTACTTTTGCTGAACGCTTCTCAGATGTTGAAAAATTGTTGTTGTGCGATCCACAGACTTCCGGGGGATTGGTTATGGCGGTTCATGAAGATAAAGTAAAAGAGACAAAAACAAGATTGACGGACACCGGAATAATCGCCTGGGCAATTGGCTATGTCACCGCAGATTTCTCGGGGAAAATTATAGTCAAATGAATTTTTTTTGTAACGTTTTACCCTTTTCATGTCATATCTAAATAGAACACAAAGGTAGGAAAAAATCGGCTGCTGCTGTCACCTAATTTTGATGTTCTCCCATATAGATCATTAACTTTCAAGCGCATCCTGATACATTCTTTCATTATCGGGATCCAGAACGCGTAGAGTTCGTAACGGTGTTTTATCTTTGGCACGACGGAATATTTCCAGCATTTCAGAACGGTGAGCTTCAATAAAATTTTTTGCATATTCGTTCTCGGGTTCATTGGACAATATTTTATCGAGCATTTCTACGGCTGTTGCACAATGTTTTCTCGCTTTTGCATTGTCTTCCCGGATAAAGGAAATACCGTAAAAATAGTAATCGACCATTTCCCGGAAAGGTTTATGCCGGTCACTCAGAAGCAGATTTACCAGGTCTAAACGCCGATCCCAACCATCGATATAGCGTGCAAGACTGAATTTGCTTTGTTCGGCAATATGGCGCGCTTTTTCATAATATACCGTTCCACCCAGAGTGCCCCATTTATCGAATTCACCACCAAGAATAAGATAAATGTAAAAATCAACCATATTTGTAAAGGAGTGTAAATATGCCTCATCATGAACCAATATTTCTTCAGCCTGGTAGGCAAATTTCCACCGTTTATCGGAGAATTGTATGTCGTTTGTATTGCTGATCATAAGAACACTGCTGTAACGCTCCTCGGCCCCGGTGGATATATCTTGCGGTGCCATCTCAAAGTAAACATAAACAACGGTGTCCCATGGATCGTCGCTCCAGTTATAGCTGTTAATATAGTGTTCAATTTTATCAGCAAATCCGGCGAGTTTTGTTTGTTTGTCCTGCGATAATCCATCAAGCGTAACTTTAACCTGCGCTTCAATCCTTTGGGCAGAAACGGAAAAAGATAATATCATCATGAGAATAATCGTTAAAGTCGTGCGGTTTTTAAGAGAATACATTTTTACAACCTCCATCTGGTATATAACTTTACCTGTAATTTTAAATATTTTAAGGACATTGTCAAGTTTTTTAAGCAATAAGTATATCGGGGCGTCTATTAATACGGTCTTTGCTCCTTTTTGCGACATGGTTTTAAAAAATACAGATCAAATCGGACCGTTAAAAAATAAACGCTCAAGTTGTTGTTATCGTTCCGTTTTTTTTGTTTTATTCGTTTTAAAAATATCTGATCTTTGGGCTGTTGGTGAAATTTTAAATGTCGGTGGCCGTCAGGTTGCCCTGGCAGGCGCCTGTTCGGCACTCACTACAGGGCCGGAACAAATTTTTTATAATCCCGGTTTTGTGTTTTCCAAGAGAAAAATGGACGTTACTTTCTATTATGCACATTTGTACGGAACCGAGATCGTACATCAGGCAGCTGCTGGTATCGCATCTTTGAACAAGTTTTGTGGCGGGGTTGGGATTCAAACACTTGGACATTCAAAATACAGCGAAAAGAATCTGGTGGTAGCCGGTTGTGCAAGTCTGCATGATAAAATTTATCTCGGTTTCGGCCTTGACTGGTTGATGGTCGAAATAGAAAATTATGGTCGCGATGCAGTCCCAATCGTTGATGCCGGATTTACCGTACGCCTTTCAGATCAATTGCTCTGGGGGGGATTTGTCAAAAATATCAACCATGCAACTATCGGACAAACAAAGGAAAGTATTACCCAAACCATCTCGGCCGGATTCGCCCTTGAATTTTTGTCGAACATTGCCGTAAGTGTCGATGTTGTTAAAGATGATTATTCCCTGCCAGATATCCGGAGCGGTTTTGAATACGGCATTTTCAAAACCCTCGTTATTCGATGCGGAACAGGAAACAGGCCGGGCCGTTTTTGTGCCGGATTTGGTCTCTCCCTTTATTCCATATATATGGATTATGGATTCCAGTCCCACTCCGATCTTGGGCATACGCATTTTTTCTCGTTGGGTTTTAATTTTTTTCATTAGAGGAGAAAAGTGGTTTTATTTTTAAGAATAATGGCGATTTGTATCTTTGCCGTGCGATTTTGCACATGTCAACCTATCGAGAGTCTGGTTGACGAAGACACTGAACAACCTGGATTATCGATAATCGCGGAACAAATTGAAAACTTTGAACAAAATCCGGTAAACATACTGACAGCCTCGATGGAACAATTGTCTCAAATACCAGGGATTACGACTTCCTGCGCAAGGGAAATTCTAAATTATCGGCAGTCAGGAAAGATGTTTTTAAAGGAGCATTTAGCCCTCGTTCCCTGTGTTCATGCTGAACTATACAGGAGTATCGAATCCTATATTACCGTCACACCCAAGCCTCGGCCCCGGTTACAACTGACCGGGCGGCAGCGTGGAATTTTTATTCCGGGTAAAACAAGGCAGATTACAGATTTTAAAACTTATTTTCGATTAAAGTGTCACATAGGTGACAATCTGTTTTTCGGCGGATTAGTAGAAAAAGATTTACAGGAACGTCAATTTTCCAATTTACTGTTGTATAACTGTCAAATCAGGTTGCCCTTTAAAAATACTTATCTGATATTGGGGCATTTTTCTATAAACTGGGGACATGGCCTTTTTCATTGGGGTGGCTTTCGATCCAGTTCATTGTTTTCCATGAATGCGGCCGGTCAAAATTCCGGAACGATTAAACCATTTTTGTCTGTCGGGGAGAATTCTTCTTTATATGGATTTTGTCTTTCAACGCAATTCCGACAATGTGCTGTTCAAGCATTTTACAGCAAGAGGTTCCTGGATGCATCGCTTATGGCGGATTCTGTCAGGGCGTTGAAAAGCAGCGGCCTGCATAGTTCGGAAAATGAACTGGAAAGTCAGGATGCACTATCGGAAAATCTGTATGGGATGACAGTCTGCCGGCACTTTCTGAACTGCAGTTCTGTCGGTTTAGCATATCAAAGTATGCTTTACAGCAGCCCGTTTGCAAGAGGAGCGGATGTCGACAAAGCTTTTGCTTTTACAGGGTGTAAAAATAACATTACGAGTTGTACATTTCGAACCATTTTTGAACTTTTACAATATTGGGGAGAGGTCGCGTTATCCCAAACAGGGGGAACAGCTGCTGTAACCGGATTTCAAATGGGAATGAACGATTTTAATTTTTATGCTTCGGTTAGAGCTTATCAAAAGTTTCAAAATTTACATGCAAATAGTTACGGTGAAAATAATAATGCACAAAACGAAATCGGATTTTTGATGAGCTGGAGTAGCCGGTTGAATAAACGGACAAGAATAAATTTTGCACTTGATGTCTTTCGGCATCCATGGGCCAAGTATCGCGCACCCATGCCGACGGCGGGATGGACATGCTGCAGCAGTATCGAAAATCGTATGGGAAAAACAACATGGCAGTGCCGGATAAAAATCAAGAGCTCCGAGCTAGGGGAAAATTATCCCGACGGGTACGGCAATGCCATAAAACAAATTGTCAGCCAGCTCAAAACAGCATTTAGGATTCAATGGGATTACCATACAAATAAATTGCGGCTCAGATCCAGGGCGGAATGGATTTGGATTCAATGGCAGGATTGTTTTTGTGAACATCGAATGCCATCCGGTGTCGGTAACGTTCTTTATAATGAAATAAAAAAAACTGTTACCAGCCGGATTTTTGTACAGGCACGTTATTGTTTATTTTATGCCCCTGAATACGAAGGACGATTTTTTTTGTATGAAAGCGATGTTCCCGGAGTAGTAAATTTAGAAATGTTGTATGGGCGGGGTACAAGGTGGTACCTTGTTTTAGGGTATAAAAGTAAAAGTTTTTCTTTACACACGAAAATTTCTTCGACCCGTTATTTACGCCATCTGAAATTAGGACAGCCCGTGGTTGAACATGACAGCTTGATGTCGTGCCAACTGGATTGGTGCCTGTGAAAGTATTGTGTATTGGTAATTTGATATTGCTCTTTAAAAATTTCTTTGCTATATTTTAAAGAATTTATTTCGGATACAAAAAATGAGCATTCAAAAAATCGGACAAAAGGCCATCCTGCAGTATTATAAAATATTGTGTCGCATTCAGCATTTTAACCGAGTACTAAATATTTTTGAACACATTCACAACGCTTCTCAAGTGCTTTTATGTTTACCGGAGGAAAAAGCGGGATACGAAGCAGTGAGTGCTTATTTTGACAGACTTGAAAAAATTTTCCCTAGCGCACGCATATCTATATTGGTGCAGGAAAATATCGGTACGGATAAAATTCCCGAAGCGTTTCAGGTATTACCTTATAATTCCTCAACTTTTAACATTTGGGGATTACCAAAAACCTTGATCGAAAACGTAAAGCGGGAAAGTTATGAGGTTGTGATCGATACGAGCCGATCCTTTTCTTTTGTCAATACCGTAGCAGCATTTGAAAGCCAGGCAAATCTGCGGATATGTTTTAATCATCCGCAACGTGAAGATTTATATAATTTTATCATAGGTCTCGATCCGAAGCAATCTTGGAAAAAATCCATGCAATTACTTTTCCGGTTTTTAGGATTAGAATAAAAAAATTGCGCCGATCAGTTTTGAAGGGAGAACAGCACGCTCTACCGGTTTTAATGCCGGACCGGACGATTCCCATCATTCCGAGGAATCTATATAAAGGCATCTATTACTTGCTGTATCAATTTTGAATAACAATTTATGGTGGTGTTGGGTTGGTAGAACAAAACACAAAGACAGATCTTGAGAGCAATGTCAAGAAGTTGATGTCTCACGTTGAAGAGTTGAGGGAAGTGAATGAAACGTTGCATAAAAAGCTGCGTGAATTACAACTTTTGGTTCAGGTTTCTTCTCTTCTCAGCCGTTCATTGGATAAAAACGATACCATTGAATCTTTAAAAAGTTTTTTTCTCTCGAATTTTAAACCCCGCGAGTACTGTGTGCTCTTGCAAACCGAATCCGATGAGAAATTGGAAGTTATATCATATTACGGCGGGATTAAGACTAAAAAAATCTGGATAAAACTCGAGCAATCAAAAGGGCTTTTATACAAAGCGTTTTTCACTCAAAAAGTTGTTCATATCACTAATTTATCATCTGCAGAACATTTCGAACTTTATAAAAATTCGGATTTACCAACCGGTTCTGCCGTTATTCTCCCGCTTGCTCC
>JAFGEC010000069.1 GCA_016931775.1 Candidatus Zhuqueibacterota bacterium
ATATTCCAGACCCAACGTATGATGCAACCCGACACTTTTTTCTTTATAACGATAATCGATTCCGGCTTCGACCTGTCCCGTATACTGTAGAAACATACGATCCGCGAGGTATTTCCCCAGAATGACTTTCGTACTGCGCAGCAGGGATAAACGGCTGTTCAGTTCATAATTATTGTTCAAATTAAAATCTATTAAATTCTTTGCAAATCGTGAACTAAATCGAACGTAATCCAATCCGAACACATGTTCGATTTTCCGTTCCACAGGGCGAAACAGCGGCCGAAAAATAATATTTTCCGTACTAAATCCGATGGCATCAAAAGCTTTATTTTGCAGTGTTTCAGTTGAATACCCGAGAGAGGCCATGACCTGTGCTTCCGAATCGCCCATATGCGGACTGTTTGAGGAGAGTTTGAAGCGAATTTCATCCCATCTCGCCCTCCCCTGTTCCTGACGAACATTATCATCAACAGATTTTTGATCGATTGTTTCATCGACAGTCTGAAGGGTGAGGGTAATCTCGGTGGGCATCCCCATCGAATCGGACACAGTGGTTTTTGCCTGTCCATAAACCACCGGTATAAGACTGCTTCTATCAAATTCAGCACCTGCTCGTTCGATTCGGAAATTCATATCCAGATATTCAATAAAACCGGCTGTTGAACGAACGATTCCGTTAATACGCCAGCTTTGATCCGCAATTTGACCGGTAAATTCCAATCCTCCGTACTTTTCATCCAGCTGAAGATTTACATATGCCTTATCAATTGCACCGGGAAAAGTTTTCACATAACGCACATCCTTCACCGGACGAACAAAAACATCCCATTCTATACTTTCCAAAAATCGTTTGACATGGGGAGAGGGTTTATGGTTTGTCTGATAAAAAGGGTACATGAATTCTACATTATACATTTCGATTGCGCCACGAAGCACAGGACGGTCGGATGGACCTGCCAGATAAAACTTTTCACCTTCCTGACGTCCCAATAGGTTCAAGCGTCCATAGACGCCGGGCTCCATCAATCCCGTAAAACTCAGAGGCACGCCCTGTTCAGGCGTTTCCAAGACAAGCACACCGATATTCATACCGGAAGGACCAAGATGCATATTATTCAGCGGCTGCTCGCATGGTACTTCAGCCGCAGGAACGGTGTATATGCTGAACGCCTTCCCCCCCATCTTTCCCTTCAGTTCATGCAGATGAATAAAAAGATTTTCCGTTTCAAACTCTATATCACCAACGACGTCGGTAATCGGAGGTACGACATCTTTGAACTCCATTTTACCCTTGTCAAAATTTAATTTTAACGTTTCCAACACTGGCTGAATACGGCTGCCCCTTATTTTTGCATTAAAATTACCCTGGCTGAACGGATTCATAAAAAACGAATCAACATCCGGTAAAAGAGCCAAAAAGTTGCCGTGTCCCTGACAATTAAAATATAGACTATCCTGAGCTTTCAGTGGGAAAAAACCGGAACCATTCACTTCAAAAACGTCATGCCGGGTCAATCGAAAACTTTTAAAATTGAGCTGCGACGATTTTGTGGTATCGTCTGAAGCAGGAGGTTCGAGAACAATCTCCAATTCATCGAATGGGAAAAATAATAATTTACCTTCTTTAATAGCGACAATACCGTCAAATGTTGGATTTTTTGCCGTGCCGGAAATCTGGACATCGACCAAAGCACGGCCTGAGACCGCCGGTTGGGTCCTATTTCGGGTCGCTGCAAAAGCCCCCGCATCAAATCCGGCCCCTTTAATGGAAAACCGAATACTGTCAGACAATAAATTATATTCACCTTGCGCGTAACCCAAAGTTGCGTCCTGTGAATTCAGCATTAAATTGTTCAATTGGAGTCTGTTGTTTTTGTAATTGAATGACACTTCACTGACATATGGTCCAAAATTATGGATGAACAAATCTTTTATTTTCGCATTGCAGCTAATTTGAGGAGAAATGGTAGAACCATCAATTTGCAGATCAATATCCAATGCTCCGGCAAAAGTTGAATCCGGTGTAAGGAGCAGCTCTGAAACCGATAAATCTGACACTGTTAAATTACCGTTATTGGTCTGAGTATCGTTATATGAATAGTACACAGCATTCACATTTTCTCCCAGACTGAACCTTTTTACCCTTAATCCATCTTTATCCTTTATCAGTGCAAACTGCCCTTGTATTTCATGCAAGGTTTCGGGATGAAGAAAAATAGTCCCTGAACTGGATGTCACTCCGTTTTCTCTCTCAATAACGGATATAATTTTCAAGACATCCTTTTTTTCCACCCCTCCTTCAACATGTTTTACATACGTATTTAATTCGAAATTGTGTCGGTCACCCTGTGCATCGATACATAACGCAAAATTTTCCTGGAAATACCGATCTCCGGGATATCGAAAAAAATTCGTCCAAAACTCTTCCAAATGGTCGATATTCACTTGAAAATATGGAACGGATTGGGAAAAATCTGCGACAATCTGAAACCGCCGGTCTTTATTATTGGACGATCTTGCACGAATAATTTTGTTGCTAAAAGAAATTGCCGCCGTAGTTGAAAGCACCTCCATATCTTCAGGGGCTGAAAGAACGTCTATCCCACAATTACCGAAAAGTATCGGTTGCCGCAATGTCCCCCCAATTTCGGTTTCAAGCCAAACCGGTGCGGAGGAGATGTTCATTCCAGTCAGAGGATCCAGCAATTTCGCCCAATCTCCCTTTACATTCAATGATCCGTTCAAAGGAGACTCTGGATTTTTCAAATCCACCTGACCGTTTAAAAAAAGATCCAATCCCAAAAACTGTGCCTTGCAACGTTGAATTTCAAAACTTTTTGCCTTATATAAAACGTCGATCAGCAGGTTGGTCAATTTGTTATTTCCTATCCGACATTCATGTGTTCTGACACCACCCTTGATTACCAAATTCCGTATTGGTCCGTTTATTTGGACATCAACGCGAGCAAAGCTGCTCAATTCTGATTCGCCACTTTTGTTTATATGAATAAAATCAAACATTTGTACATTTTCGCCCGCGATATGTAAATCAATTTCGGGGTCGAAAAACCGGGAGAGAGTACCCAAGGCTGTAAACTCGTTCCCATTAAGGCGATATGACGCTTTTTGAAGGATCAAATTTTGATTCTCGAAAATAATTTGCAAGTCCGCGTTCTCCAACAGAAGAGAGTCAACTTTCAGAGCAGCAGTTCCGTTATTGATATTGATGAAACCGGCGAACTGCAGGTTACCCGTACTGTCAACCGGATTTACAAGTCTGACTTCTCCATCGATCCGGCCGTCGATAAATTCCATATCCAGCGAATCTGAAAGGGCATTCAGAAGCGGTAGTTGAAAATTATTGATTTTTGCAGCCAGAGAGGATACGATGCCGGTTTTTGTACTGGCACAACCTGTTATGGATAAATTTTGGACATCGCGAGACAGCACATGGCCGTCGAGTTGAATGTGCAAGGAATCGGTTGCATCTTTTTCCAACCAGCCGGAGAGTTGAGATGCGATAATAACATTTTTTTGTTCTGAAATTTTAAAAACAAGATCGCCTTTTTTTATTGAAACGCGGCTAAGAAAGGTTAATTGCTTTATAAATTGATCCACATGCATACTCAGCGCTGGGGCGCCGTTTTTTTCCAAAGAAGCGCCGGACGGTGCCTCCAAATATACAGTTGGATTAATAATAAGAATATCACGGGTAAAAATGCGTGGATCAAATCCACGGTAAAAAAGCAGTTTTGAAATATTATACCCAAAACGTAAATCTTTTATTTTTAAAGAAATACGTTTTTCCGGAAAAGGTATGGAGACACCATAAAAATGCAATGTACCAATACCGATATAAACCCGTTCGATATCGCATGCATCACCGAATATCGGACGAATTTTTGTAAGAACAAAACGCTTTATTTCCTGATTGTTGGTTGTAATTACTTGTCGTGCATGGAGCCATAGTAAAAAGACAGCAATAAAAAAAGCAAAAACCAACAATACCCATCTACGAGAACGCAATAACTATCCTGATATCAAAAAACTCCCAAAACAACAAAAAGGCGGTTCAACCCGCCTTTTTGACAATTTTTTCATTTGTTAATTCTTCATCCCGGTTTCGCATCGGCCCTCACTTTACCGAATCGTCGATCTCGTCTTTGAAATTCCCGGATGGCTTCCAGGAAATCATCTTCGCGAAAATCGGGCCAATACTTTGGCGAAATGAAAAATTCTGTATATGCAAGTTGCCAAAGTAAAAAGTTGCTGATCCGAAATTCGCCACTTGTACGAATCAACAGATCCGGATCGCCGACATCTTTGGTTTGCAAATGTGCGTTAAATACTTCATCGTCAATCGCGTCCGGCGTTATCTCTCCTTTAACGACCTTGGTGCAAATTTGTTTCACAGCATGTATAATTTCCTGGCGTCCGCTGTAGCTGAGTGCCAGGTTAACAACCAAGCCGGTGTTCTTTCTCAATCGGTTGATGGTTTGTTGAACACCCGTCCGGGCGGCAAGCGGCAATGCCTGAATATCACCGATTGCCGTCAGACGCACGTTTTTTTCATCTAGCTCGGCCACCTCATTGCGGATTGTGGTAAGCAAAAGAGACATCAACGCAGAAACCTCTGTCTTTGGCCTGGCCCAATTTTCAGAGGAAAACGTATACAAAGTCAACGTTTTTACCCCTAACCCACCGGCAGCCTCAACGGCTGCACGAACGGATTTTATTCCTTCCTTGTGGCCTTCTGTGCGCTCAAGCCCCCGGGCTTTCGCCCAACGGCCGTTACCGTCCATTATTATGGCCACATGACGGGGGATATTGCCGTACTTTTTAATATGTTCAACTCTTTTTAAATCTAACACAGTATCCTCAAATTAGTCGAAAAATAAAACAAATGCAAGAGAAATATCTTTATACTTTTTAAAATTACCACAGATGCAGGTCCTTCTTATTTGAGGCAACTCGATGGAAATCCGGTTTTGGTAAAATCCTGAAATAAATTAATGTAATAAAAAAAAAGCCCCGCAATATGACCTTGCGGGGCAATTTATTGTACTCGTAATTACTGACGTAATTCTTCGGCTTTATCAAAAGCGGCTTTACCTTTTTCTGCATCGCCGACGTTAACATAAGCGACTCCCAGATTATTCCAAACATTGGAGTCGTCACCTTTAATCTCAACTGCTTTTTCCAAATATGGAATGGCCTTATTATAAAATTCGATGAGTTCGTCACGCTCTGTTTGCTCGACTTTTTCACCGTTATTTTCTTTATCGACCAAAGTCTTGCGCTTATTGTCACCCATACTGAGATAAGCGTTTCCCACATTCAAATTAGCATCATAATCATCAGGATTGGCTTCAATAATTTTATTAAACAATTTAATCGCTTCATCGTAATGATTGTTCATATAATTTAATCGAGCGAGGTTAAAAATAAGATCTTTATCATCCGGATTTTTTTCAAGAGCTTGTACGTATTGATCTATCGCTTTGTCTTTTTCACCAAGATAATCATAAGCCAAAGCAATATTTGCAACGGCATCGCCGTCGTCAGGATTAATTTTAAGTGCTTTTTGTTCGAGCTCAACAACCTGATTATACTCTTTGAGCTGAAAAAAGATATTAGCCAATGCGTGGATACTCTCGACGTGTTTTTCGTCGATACTCAATATCTGAAACCGTGTTTTTTTCGCTTGTTCGAGACTATCAGCTTGCAAATAAGTTACAGCCAGGTTACGGTAAGCATCGATACGTTTTGGATCGATCCTGACACAGGTTTTAAATTGTCGTATCGCTCCGGCAATATCACCGCCATTGATCCGATTGACGCCGGAATTAAAATTCGTTACCCAAAATTTATCACGAGTGTTTTTGATTTGTGGTCGAAACGTCATGTTAATTGCTGCACTTTTTTCAAACATATCATTCATTTTTTCCCATTCGCCTCTCGTTGCATAACCTTCGCCAAGGAGATAATGTGCCTCTGCATCATTGGGATACATTTCAACAGCCATTTCCAATTGTTCGATTGCCTTATCCCAATTGTCCTGCTGAATATATACCTTTGCCGATGTCACTTCTTTGGATTGACAGCCGATAATAACCAAGACTGCCACGCTAAGAACAATTGCCACAGGCATCCAATACTTTTTTTTCATTCCATTCTCCTTTATATTTATAAAAAAATTGTAATTTTTTAAACAAACAAGAATAAATATACAATATTTTCCTATTTGGATCAAGATTTATTTTTTTGTTTGGAAAGTCCTTCGAAAAGTGGCGGACGGATGACGCCCTTTTCCGTAATCAGCGCACTAATGAACTGATGTGGAGTCACATCAAAAGCAGGATTTAAAACAGGAACACCTTCGGGTGCGATCTCCATATCTCCGATTTTGGTAATTTCCTCCGGTGCTCTTTTTTCGATGACGATCTCCTTGCCGGTTTTAATATCAAAATCAATAGAAGAGAGAGGTGCGGCTACAAAAAACGGTATATGATGTTGTTTGGCAAGCACGGCAAGTCCATAAGTGCCGATTTTATTGGCAAAATCCCCGTTTGCGGCAATTCGATCCGCACCGACAATGACGGCATTAACCAGGTTTTGGGACATCACATAAGCCGCTGCGGAATCACATATCAATGTCACGTTGATATCGTCTTCCATTAATTCAAAGCACGTTATCCGTGCACCCTGTAGCAGCGGACGAGTTTCGCAGGAATAGACTTTGACCTTTTTCGACTGTTCGACCGCTGCACGCACGATGCCCAACGCCGATCCGTAACCACCCATGGCCAAAGCACCGGCATTACAGTGTGTCAATATATTTGCATTTGCGGGCAACAAAGCCGCGCCGTTTCGGCCAATCCGCTTACAGTTTGTAATATTATTTTCAAGAATATTTTGCGCCTCTTTAAGCAGTTCAATTTTTATCTCATTAACCGGTCTGTTTAAATTCGCTGACAGTTTTTTGCGCATTCTATCCAGCGCCCAAAACAAATCTTTGGCCGTCGGTCGCGTTGCTTTTAAATCATCAATTGCTTTATTGGATTTTTCCAGAAACAACGCACGATCAGTGTCAGAAGCGTTCCAAATACCAAGCACGACACCGAAAGCAGCAGCAATGCCGATAGCCGGTGCACCTCGCACATTCATTTCTTTTATCGCCTTTACAATACCATGATGATCGGAAATTTCCAATAAAACCAGCTCATTTGGCAGACGCACCTGGTCGAGTATCCTGACTTTTCCATTTTTCCATTCAATCGTTTTCAATTCATCCATATATGCTCCCGGAAGTTACATTCTTTTTATTTGAGAAAAAATACGGTTCTAAAACACTTAATATTTTTTCACTTGCGCCGATGCTATCCTTCACAAGCAACGAAGCGTTTTCCCCCATTTGGATAAAATCCTGAGGTTGAAGCGTAAAATGCTTGAATACTTTGACCATATCAATCTCTTTTTTGACGACAGCCGCACCCGACCGTTCCACAAGTTGTCGAGCTTCAAGTACATTTTTATACCTTGGGCCGAAAACGACAAAACAGCCATGTGCGGCAGGTTCAAGAACGCTGTTGACACCAAGACCAAAGCCTCCCCCGACATAAGCCAGATAACCCAATGCATACAAATTTGCTAAAATTCCATACCGGTCGATCAATAGGACGCGGAAACGCCAGGGTAAAGCACCGATTTGAGAATAGCGCTGTATCGATATTTTATGTTTGTGAAAATATTGCTCGATATCATCTAAATGACTTGAAGTGACTTCATGGGGAGCGATGATCAGTTTAAGATATTTATCCGTTCTCAGATTTCTTTGCACAGCCGGTAACAGTTTTTTCTCATCGCCCGGCCATGTACTACCGGCCACTATTGTTTTCTCTCTTTTAAAGTGGCCGCTGCGCAGTAAAATATCAATTTTACCAACCTCAATTGCACGCTGAAACACTTGGTCGAATCGTGTATCACCTGCTACAATATATTTGCCTCCCGGATAAATTGTTTGTAATCGTTTGACATTCACCTCCGAAACGACAAAAATATTTGTAAAAGTTGCCCAGATGTTACGAAAATATACCGAAAACCGGTTATAAGTTGCCACTTTTTCATCGGAAATACTGGCATCGATCAAAAATGACGGAATACCGACGGACTTTAAACACCATTGGAAATTAAACCAGTAATCATGTCTTATGACCAGTGCAGCAGCCGGTTTTACAATCTTTAAAAATCGTTTTACATTCCAGTAAAAATCGATGGGTAGATATGTCTTGATCACACGATGATCGTGTATATCCACATTTTCATAACCGGAGGGTGAAAAAAAACTGACGACAATACAACTCTGTGGATGCTTGTCGAGAATAGTCCGAATGACCGGCTTTCCTTGTTCATATTCGCCCATGGAAGACACATGAATCCATACTGTGAATTCTCGTGACCGAATTCGGGAAAGATTGTATTTTAAATTGCCGAAAAGATTTTTCCGGCCGCGAATACCTTGCCGAATTTTAGAATTAAAAAAACCCGCAATTTTCCCGAAAAGAAAAAAAAGCGGGAGAAAAATGAGATTGTACAACACAAAAAAAAATATTCGCATCATTGAGGTTTCTTATTTTTCCGCAGCACTCCGGGTATATCACACGTCAGAAATACCAGCAGCCGATCATCTCAATTGTCGATATGATTTCAGACTTTCATAATCTTTGCCTAAAATCAAAGTCACATCAGCCTCTGTACTTTCACTCTGCACGCAGATAACGCGATCGTCTTTTAACCCGATCAGCTCACAAAGCTGCTTGATATCACTCTTTTTACTTCGTTCTCTGTCTATCAGAATCGTCAATTGATTATTATCGTCATCCGCATTATCAACTCTGGCAATTTGACA
>JAFGEC010000523.1 GCA_016931775.1 Candidatus Zhuqueibacterota bacterium
GCGGCCGTTGAAATGCAAAAATTGGCTGAAAAACTTTATCAAGAAAACCGGGAATAATATGGCAACAGGAATTGGTCAGGTCCGGACAAATCGTCTGGCCTATCTTTACACCATGCCGGCACTGCTGATCATGAGTGCGGTGGTGCTGTATCCGTTTATTTATAATGTGGTGATCTCTTTTTCCAACATGAGTCTCTCCCACTTTCGTGACTGGACGATTCAGGGACTCGGCAACTACAAATCGGTGCTCCTGGATCCGCTTTTTCGACGTTTTCTGTGGAAAAACATTTTGTGGACCGTCATCAATGTGTTCTTTCACGTTGTTATAGGTGTTTGGCTGGCGCTTATTCTCAACAACAACCTGAAAGGCAAAATGATTTTCCGTACCCTGCTGATCCTGCCGTGGGCGGTGCCGCAATACATCACTGCGTTGACCTGGCGCGGCATGTTCAACTCCGAATACGGTGCCATCAATTTACTGCTGGAAAAATGGTTCGGATTTGCCGTGCCATGGTTAAACACCGAATGGGGCGCCTTTTCCGCCTGTGTCATCACCAACATCTGGCTGGGATTCCCGTTTATGATGGTCATCGCCTTGGGCGGGTTACAGAGCATTCCCGATGAACTGTACGAGGCTGCTGAAATCGACGGGGCCTCCTGGCTGCATAAACTGCGGCACATCACACTGCCTCTGCTCAAACCGGTGATGATACCGGCCGTCACCCTGGGTGTCATCTGGACTTTTAACAACTTTAACGTCGTCTGGCTTGTGAGCAACGGCGGCGAACCGTCGGACACCACACACATCCTGGTCTCATGGGTGTATAAAACCGGATTCACCTATTTCCGGCTGGGTTATGCGGCGGCATTTTCCATGATTATTTTTCTCATATTATTTATTTTTAGCTGGAATTTTATCAAAAAAACCCGGGCAACCGAGGCTGTGTACTAATAACCGGAAAAATTTATGCGAAAACCACGAGAATTATCACTAAAAGGTAAAATCGGCGCCTATGCCGTTTTAACCGTCTTTACACTGTTCGCTGTTTATCCCATCGTACGCGTCATCGGTATATCCCTGCGTCCCGGTGACCGGTTGTTGACGAAATCCCTGGCCATCATTCCCCCCGATGCGACCGTTTCGTCCTATATCCGGCTGTTTGTCGAAGAACCCTTTTTGCAGTGGATGATAAACAGCTTTATCGTTTCCGGCGCCGTCACCCTGGTGGGCGTAGGACTGGCGGCAACGGCCGGTTATGCTTTTTCGCGCTATAAATTTCGCGGCAAACAGAGCGCCATGATCGGATTAATCACCACACAGATGTTTCCCGCCACCATGCTGCTGCTGCCGTTATTTATCATGTTAATAAAACTTAAAATTTATGACAATTACCTCGGATTGATCATTGCCTATTCAGCCACAGCTCTGCCGTTTACCATCTGGCAAATGAAAGGCTATTATGACACCATCCCCTACAGTCTGGAGGAAGCCGCCAGCATCGACGGATGTTCGCAATTCAGTATTTTCTGGCGCATTATTCTGCCGCTGGCTTCTCCGGCACTGGTGATTACAGCACTTTTCTCCTTTATGACCGCCTGGTCGGAATATCTTGTGGCCGCGGTTCTCATTCAGGATAAAACACTTTTTACCTTGCCACTGGGACTCAAAATGTTCCAGTCGAGCATGGAGGTATCGTGGGGACTTTATTCAGCCGGAGCCGTAATCGTCAGTATCCCCGTTGTTGTGCTGTTTTTATTCCTCAGCCGCTGGCTGGTGTCGGGATTAACCCTGGGAAGTGTAAAAGGATAACAAAATGAACCAAGACATGTTTCAAAAAGGGAAAGCACAAACCACCGTAAACGATTTGGGCAAAATTATTACGTCCTGGATATACAAACCGCCCAAATCAAACAAGTTTTTATACTATGTGCTGGGCGTACTGGGTGCCCTTGTCATCTTTACCATCTACTGGGGCGAAGACCTGTTACCGTGGATCAAAAAAATACCGTCCATGCTGATTTACGTTGCCATTTTTCTGTTTACGCCGCTGGTCAAACTGCTGAAAGGTATGGGCAAGGATGAAGAGTGGACGTTGTATGAAAACGGTTTTGTGGCGATCAAAAAGCAGAACAATGCCGCCGTCTCGCAGCGGATTGGGCACTGGCGCGATTTTACCCGCTGCTCGTATGATAAAAAAGGTGTGAAATTACAAACCGACATGCCTTTTCAGCCGGCTCTGCGAGTACCGGTATCCATGAATACCATGGAAATTTACTCAATCTGCCGGGAACGTATCAGTTTGGCCGCTGCACACAAACTCGACAAGGCCGTAAAACCACCGGAACGGCCCAAAACGCAGGAACAACAGCGGCTAAGAAGGGCCGAGAACAAATATTCAGAACACAGGCCAAAATCAGGATTTTGGGGCGGATGATTGGTAAACAAGTAATCGACCGGATCGGTAAAAATTTTTAATATGCCACTTTTGCGTGGATGATTTTGAACGAATAACAGGATCGAGTTATTACACAATATGCAACGTTTATCAATAAGAATCGCGCGGCACGGCCTAAAGGCACATTATATAACCATGATGCAAGGGTATGAAAATATAGTAATTTCAAATAGTATTCATCCGGATTATTCCGAATATCCCGGTTTTTTTAGTGTGTTATATGGTTCACAGAGCAGGACACAAATTACGCCTAAAATTGAATTTAGCAATAATCTGTGCTGATCCGTGTCGATCTGTGGCTGAAATAATAAAACAGAATAGTTTTCATTATAAATAATAACAATATCATGAATTCTAAAATAGGTTGACGCCAATGCGCAATACGGGATTGATCCGGCTTTTTTCCCGCACAAAAATTGCTCATACCCAAAAGTGTAAAAAAAATTCTTTTGATATAATTTCCCTCAGCCCATCCCCCCATTTTCGGGCATCGACCGTGTAATTTTTACATGGTCAAATGCCCAAAACCATGTAAAAATTACATGGTTGTAAGCGTTTTTCCGGTTTTGAAATTAAATTAAAACTCCTCAACTTTTTCAATCATTGTTAATTAACGACTTACAAACCCATGGCACTTTTATAAATCTGGCATATTGTTTGCACAAAGATTTGGGACAAGAAGATATATAAGTGCGGAGGTGTGTGGATGAAAGTTGTTTCGATATTGTTGGGATGGAAACGCAACTTTTTTATTATCCTGGCTGTATTATTAAGTGTAGCGGTTTTTTCCAGAGGACAATCCTTTTTATCCGACGACAATAATCTGAAATTGACCATCCAGTCCCAAAGCGTAACAGTTACAGCAGGAGATTTTAGCATGTTCAAGACCGTGGTAGCGGAACATCATGAAGAACGATCGCGCCATTCCCCGGCACTGAGAGAAAAGTCCCGAATTTTACTTTCAGGTTTGCAACAACCCATGAATATATTAAACGGTACGGAGTTGGTATTCCCATCCGGTTCATTGAAGGAAAATATAAATATCAACATCCGGCTCTCCAACTTTAGCACGTGGATGGAAAATTCCATTGTAAGGTATACACACGGTGTAGTGTCCGGACTGTGTCTTGACGTAACGGTGGGTGATTCCCTTGTTTATCCGTACTTTTTTGAAAAACCGGTCCGTTTAAGTTTACCTTATAAAGAGGACATGCTTGATCTGCTGGGTATAAAACAAAAAGATCTATGGATGTATTTTTATACCGATTCGACCGGTTTTGAAGATGACGGCATTACGAATATTTCTATTGATACAGAAAAAAAGCAAATTTCCGCTGATATCGCTCATTTTTCCGAGGTCGTGGTCTCGTATAAAAACCGGCCGCGGACGGCAGTGATCAGAAACCAATCGAGAGCCTCCCGTGCTCAAAACTTTAACCTGATAGGCAACTATCCCAATCCGTTCAATCCGGAAACCCAGATCCGGTTCAGGTTTTCGGGATCAAAACCGGAATGGATTCGAGTTACTATCTATAATCTTATTGGGAATAAAATACGATCGCTGTACAATGGATACGTTGAAAACGGATTGCACTCCATGAATTGGGATACCCATGACGACAGGGGTCGATCCGTCAGCTCAGGTGTTTATATCGTCCGGCTTGAAGGACAATATTCGGCACAGGCCCATAAAATGTTGCTCATGCGATAGAAAAGTCGTGGTTCAAATCTGCTTCTAAAGTACGACGCATTTCACCGGTGCGACGTACTTTGAAGACATGTTGCCTCGCACTTTATGTATTAGGCGGCGTATATATCAATATCGAGTGCGGTACACCCGGCGGGTGTGCCGCACTTTTTTTATTGTCAAAAAAACCTTGCTTTTATCCGTTGAGACATATATGTTCATGGGTATAAAAATCATCACCGTAAAGATGACAGATCGTTAGATTTTTTCAATTAAAAAATCACCCTGTTAGCCGGAGCAAAAAATGCAACAGCTCAGTGCGGATCAATTGAATAGACTGTTCTCAGATGTTTTCCCGCCGCTGGAACATGTGGAGAAAATGGTGATTCTCGTTGATATCCCCAATGATGCGGCTAATGAAAATACAAACTGGAAACACCGGCGCCGATTGGCATATGAATGGTCGCAAAAAATATCATCGTGGAGCGTTCATTTGGCCGCATATCCTGCCGTCGAGGCAAACAATGCCGATCTACCCGGCGAATTGTATTTTTTACACGGAGAACCGCCCGATTTGTCTGACAAGTTGCCTGGATCCGGTCAGCCGCAAAAGATGAGGAATGTTTTTATTGAAAACCAGCTTTTTGTTGCTTTAACCCAGTTTTCCGCCACAGCGCCGCTCAAAATCGCAGCAGCAAAATATTCGTTCCGTGCTGCGACCATGCCCGGATTTTCAATGGATATGATACCGGCGTTAAAACTTGATTACAACCAGATCGGCAAACGGGTGACGATTCTAAAAACAATACTCGATGCCGCCACAGGTGCAAGAATTTTTTTCCATGCCGGAGAAAAGGATTATACCGTATTTTTCGATCTGCGCCACCGGTCCGCCCACGAAAGCAGCGGACGGTTTCCATTTGCTGGAACAGCGGGGAATCTGCCCAGTGGTGAGACCTATATCGTTCCTCATGAAGGGGAAAAAGGCCCCAGCCAAACCCGGGGTGTGTTGCCCGTTCAATTTAACGATGAAATTGTATTGTATGAAATCAGTAATAACAGGGCGGTCGCTGTGTTAAGCACAGGTCAAATCAGCGCCCGGGAATCCACCCTGCTGGTGAAAGAACCGGCCTACGGCAACATGGCGGAACTGGGATTTGGTGTGCTGGCCGATTTTGGTATTCAACCCATCGGTCAGGTTCTTCTTGATGAAAAGCTTGGTTTTCACATCGCCTTCGGCCGCAGCGACCACTTTGGCGGCATTGTGGGACCGGCACAGTTTTCCTCACCGCAGGCGGTTGTACACATTGATCGCATTTATATTTCTGAGGTACAGCCCGGGGTCAATGTAAAATCCGTTATATGCGAGTTTGAAGACCGGCCGGACAGGGAAATTATAAAAAACGGAAAATACTGTTTAACGGAATTCGAAAATTAATTTTTTCAGGTAAAAATGAAAAGCTTTGTAGAACGAATCAGTTTAGATATCGGCAGTGAAGTTGCGATCGGCCAGGTCATAAAAGCACTTTCATTTAAACGGGTGCTTAATGCCGTTAAAATTTTGGCTTCGTTTTTATTTTCAATTATCTTAAAAAAGGCAATCGTGTGGGGTTACCCGCCGATAGTAAATGTTGAACCAACCAATCTGTGTAATTTAAAATGTCCCCTCTGTACAACCGGCAGCGGTGATATGCAGCGGCCGCGCGGCAAAATGAATTTTGAGATTTACCGGCGTTTTGTCGATCAAGTAGCGGACAAAACGATTTATATGACCCTGTATCATCAGGGCGAACCCTACCTGCTCAAAGACTTTAACCGCTTTGTACGTTATGCCAAAGACAAGGGCATGTACGTCAACACCAGCACCAATGCCCATTTTTTTGAAAAAAAATCAGCCCGTGAGGTGGTTGACAGCGGACTGGACAGCATGATTATCTCACTGGATGGTGTAACACAGGACAGTTACAGCCGTTACCGTGTTGGCGGATCGCTGGAAACCGTTTTGAACGGCATCCGCCGGCTTGTTGACGCAAAAAAACAGCACAACAGTAAAACGCCCTACCTTTTTTTACAGTTTCTGGTCATGAAACACAACGAATCCGAAATTCCGGCTGTAAAAAAACTGGCAAAAGAATTGGGTGTGGACAGGTTACTGATTAAAACAATCCAGGTGATGACCGTAGAAGAAGCCCATGAATGGCTGCCGGAAGAAAAAAAGTACCGCCGGTATGATTTGA
>JAFGEC010000070.1 GCA_016931775.1 Candidatus Zhuqueibacterota bacterium
ATCCTTTTTTTTATTCTTCTGAGATTTCGACTGATTGATCGCGCAGAGCCGCGGAGCCGCAGAGGGTACATAGAAGAGAGATAAGGCTTAGGTCAAGAGTTTTGTCAAAAATTACATTTATTATAATTCATTAAAAAACAAAACAATAAAAGTCTGTTTATTAATCCAAATTGCACGGCTAAAATCTCTGCGGCTCTGCGCGAGGATAAAAAGAAATACACTGAAGTGCAGATGCCTATTGGATTGTATCGGTATGTTTTTCAATATAAATAGAATTTTGGGGGATACCCCCCAAATTTAATTCTTGATTATTTAATGAATTAGTTATATTTTGAATAATTGAAAAAGAATTCGATTTTTTCATACAATATAGGAGAACACGGTTTGTCCGTTCTTATACCGGTAGGCGTTTCAAACCGGCATATGCATTTAACACGTGAGGTTCTCGATACGTTGTTCGGCAGAGGAATCGAGCTGGAGGTTTATCGGTATCTCAGACAACGCGGCGAATTTGCGTCCAAACAGACTGTGGAAATGATCGGTCCCCGCAATCGTTTTTCGGCGGTTCGTATTCTTGGTCCTTTACGCGATCGAATGCAGGTGGAAGTTTCCCGCTCAGATGCGGTTTTTTTAGGGATTTTTCCGCCAATGGGGAAATTTGCTTCCCTGCCGGACGGCGAATCCCTTGAACTCAAAGGTCCCAACGGTTCCATAAAAATAGCGGAAAACATTATGGTGTCCAGGCGTCATTTACATCTCAATCAAGCCGACGCGGACGAGATCGGCGTCAGGGATCAGGATTCCGTATACGTCGCTCCGGTAAAGATGACAGCAGACCCGGCGGAATCCAGAATATGTATCATGGGTAATGTGCTCGTTCGTGTACAGGAAAACTTTATTAAGGAACTGCATCTGGATACCGATGAGGGCAACGCCTGCGGCTTGCGATCCGGTGATATGGTTTATGTGGTTCCAAGCAGTATCGGTTATTACGCTGAAATGCCCAGTAAAAAATTGGTCACCGAACACGATGTGCGCCAGGCGGTGCTGCGGAAACAAAAAATACGCCTGCTAAAAGGAACGATTATTACTCCGGCGGCCAAAGATTTGGCCAAGAGTTATAATATTTTTGTGGAATAATGTGAATCCGCTTTACTATACAATTTATTCAAACGAAATAACCAGGCTGTTGATTGCCGCGACGGATCTCGGGATACAATTTATCCGTTTTATTAAAAATGAATCCGAGAATGTGATTCTTGAGAAAATAAATAAAAAATATAGCGTGCAACAAAGCACTCCGTTTTTTTTTGACCTGATTTCACAGTTTGATTTATATTTTAACGGAAAACCGGTCCGGTTTAGTGCTCAATTGAATTTAACCGGAACCCCCTTTCAGCGTCAGGTTTGGAATTTGGTGCAAAAAATACCCTGGGGGCAAACCAAAACCTACGGACAAATCGCGGCAGAACTGGATAAATCCGGTGCCTCACGCGCTGTAGGTGCTGCAAACGGCGCAAATCCGATCCCTATTATTGTACCCTGTCATCGTGTTCTCGCCTCGAACGGAAAACTGGGCGGATATGCCGGTGGATTGGAAGTTAAGGATGCGCTGTTAAGATTGGAGGGAGCTGTCATTTAAGAGTGAGATTTTGGAGAGGAACCCAATTTGCATGAAATGAACGAGTCAAAGAACGATTATTATCTCCCTGAAGTGAATCGTGTCGCAATTGCCGGTACCCTGATGCATGATCCTCCGTTAAGGTGGACAAAAAAGGGCGTACCTGTTACCAATTTTATTATATCAACAGTACCGGACACAACCCTTTCTTTCCAGGATGAATCGGAAAGGGAGTCATGTTACGTAAGTATCGTGGTATGGGCCAATCAGGCCATACAGTGTAATAAATACTTGAAAAAGGGACATTCCGTTCTCATTTTGGGTGAACTGCAGTCCATGCCGAATCTGGATCTCAAGTGTGAAGACTACCCCATTCAGGTGAATGCCCAATGGATTCAGTACCTGGAAAAAGATATTACAAAATTTGAATCATCCTATTAAGCCTCTAGTAGTAGCCCATCATACTGCTTCCCCTTCCACCGCCCTTTTCCAGTTTAATGTCACGCAACATCGGTTCTTTAATATTAATACGAAAGAACACCTGTTTGTTGATACCCGACGGTACCCAGTCAATACTGGCTTCCCAGCAGTGCAAGTCCCGGTAAAAAGACATCCGGTGGTGGGCAACCGTTCCTTTTTCCAGATCATAATGGGCGCTGTAACCGATCCGCCAGTATTGCGTCAGATTGATTTCGGCGCCTGAAATATCCATGTAATATCTTTTGACCGGATTTTGCGGATTTGTTTTATTTAAATTAAAATTGAAACGTAAACTCATCCGCCATGGTATGTCCAGAGACTGGAACGAACGGTCCGGATCGAAACGATCGGCGCGGCGCATCAGGTCGTCTTCCAGAACGCTCGGATCCTCCATGTCCGCCATGCCCATTTCACCGTCTGTATTAAAATCTTTCGAATCTCCGGCGCCGTTTTGTTTTTTCTTGCCGCTTTTACCCTGCAGACGGAATGAAAACCCCAGATTCAGGCTGGTCATCCGCATAATGTCCCCCTTTTGCCAGCCTTTATCGTCAAACAGATATTTGTTAATGGCTCGCGTCCCTTCCTCATTCAGTGCGTAAAAACTGTGATTGGTGGAAGCGCTCAGAGAAAAATTTTTGGCGGGATTGGCGTTCCATGAGGTTCTTAAATCACTCAGCCGTTGGTCCTTTCTTTTAAAATTAAATCCGGTGCTTAGATCCATGGTGAACAGGTCGACTTTTTTCTCCTTCTCACCGTATCCGCGTTTCATCTGAAACAGGTTGCGTACGCTGATACCGATACTTTTACTGCCGCCGCTTGGTGTTCCGCCAAAGCGGTCTTTTTCAAAAACCTTCCCGGCGGTGTCGGTTTTTTCCACATAGTACCCCCAAACCGGATCGGAAAAATCCGGGGTATAATTAAAATTTAGAGACGGCGTAACCACATGACGGATCGCTTGGATGTCGAATATGTCCGGTGTAAACATGCCGTATAGCTTTGTATTGGCGGAAGCGTTATAGCTGAATGTGTGGCGTGCGGCAAACTGTTTTTTCTTGCTGGTTTCAAATTGATTGGTCTCAGTATTTAAAGTGTATTCATTGATCTCGTCGAACCAGTCCTCACTGAAAGTGGCCGATTGATTGAGGGATAACCAGCCGAAATATTTTTTCGGACTGTTTAATGACAGGTTAATATCATGGTTCATATTGCGGGTGGTTTCGATTTTTTTAAGAGTGTCCGTCTCTGTTTCCACTAGTGTTTCGCTCCGTTTATTTAGCAGAGAAGAGCTGTAAGAATAATATAAAGAATGATACCACTTTGGCTCCGGCCGGCGGCGGGAGCCTCTGCGGCGGCCTTTTTCCTCCTCCGGCTTGAATATTTGCGATTGTCCCTTGCGGAAATTTAATCTCGGTATAATCTCCTGGGTCACGTCGTCTTCAAGATCGTGAACCCTCGACAGATTCACGCTGAGACTTAATTTTTGTTTCGGCCAGTTTTTGGTGTACGTCGCATCGCTGCGCAATTCCCGGGTCAATCGTGTGGAGAGATTCGGCGATACTTCGCGATAATAACCCTTATCTGAGAGAACGGTCGCACGAATTGAGAATCTGGTATTCCGGTCGATTTCATGATTGTGATCGACCCTTAAATCCCATCGCCGCTGTTTCCTTTGTGTAAAGCCGTCAGTAAACGTCTTCCGTGTGTAGGATCCGCGAACCGTACCGCGAAGTTTGTAACGTACCTGATAATTCATACCGCCGTGGAACAACCAGCCGGTTTTTTCGAAAAAATCGGCCTGAGCGGTGGCGTCGTAATAATCGCTCGGCGCCCAGTAATACCCCATACCGCGAAGATACCTGCCCTCACGGGAACTTTCTCCGTACCGTGGAATAATAATACCCGACTGCCGTCCGGTTTTATTGGGGAAAATGCCGTACGGCAGCGCCGCCAGAGGAATATGACTGATGTAAAAAATAATGGGCTTGGCGATGACCTTGTCGTTTAATAAAACCTTTATTCTTCGGGCCTGAAAAAAATAATGGGGTGCGGAATCCCGGTCACATGTCGTGAAATTGCCGTGGGAGACATTGAGGGTTTTTTTGTCCACACGTTTTATCTGAACGCCGTTGTAAAAGCCGTTTTCGAACTGGGAACGCCCGCGGACGACGATAGCTTTTTCCGTTTTGTAATTATAGATCATTTTTTCGCCCATCAGTTCTGTGCCGCCGTCCACAAGAACCGGGTATTGGACCAGTTTTGATTTTTTCCTGGTCGAATCCTGCCCGGAGGAATCCGAAGCGGCCATAAGCGAATCCGGTATGGGAACGGCAGTTACAAGAGTTGAGTCCCGGTCCAGAATGATTTTTCCGGCTTTGAGCTTCATATTTTTATAACTTATTTCGGCATTGTCAAACAGTATGGTTTTGCTTTCATCGGCGCTGGTTTTGATGACCCGAGCCTTGTAATAGATGATGGTATCGATATCGGAATCTTCTGTGGCCACGGACAATTGTTGCAGAGAATCGGCAATTGTCGAATCCGCCACGGCAGCCAGGGTTGTATCGTGCAGAACGGGGACGGCGACAGGAAAGATTTTTAAAGAGTCACCTTCGGCAGAAGCGCCGGACTCTTGCTCTCCTGCAAAAACCAGACAATGTAATAGTAATAAAGTGAGCATGGAGAAAAAAAAGTTGAATGGAAATCTGTTACAACATGTCATACGCTCCATGCCGGCCTTTGTTCCATTGATTCTCATCGCTTGCGTTTGGGCCATAACTGTAACAATCTTTCCCGAATACGTTTTTCAACGCCGTTTTCCGTGGGTTTATAAAAAGTCTTGTTGAAATTTTTTGGAAAATAATTTTGCTCCACAAAGCCGTTATAGTCGTGCGGATATAAATAACCCTCGGCGTAACCAAGTTCCTGCATGGTGCGGGTGGGGGCATTGCGTAAGTGCAAAGGCACCTGGTCCGTTTGCCTTTGAGCGGCCGTCTCCCGTGCCTCCTTGATGGCAAGATACGATGCATTGCTCTTAGGCGCGGATGCCAGATAGGCCGTCGCCTGTGCCAGCACGATCTGCGCCTCGGGCATGCCGACAAATGTCACGGCCTGAAAAGCGGATGTAGCGACCATCAGGGCGTGCGGGTCCGCATTGCCGATGTCTTCCGATGCCGAAATCACCAGCCTCCGGGCGATAAATTTGGGCTCCTCGCCCGATTCCAGCATTCTTGCGAGCCAGTAAATAGCCGCATCCGGATCCGACCCGCGCACGCTTTTAATAAACGCGGAAATGATATCATAGTGGTAATCACCCTTTTTATCGTAGAGCAACGTGCGGCGCTGCAAGGCTTCCTGAATGATTTTTTCGTCGATGGTCACTGCGCCGTCTTTTTCCGATCCGATTTTTGCCGCCAGCTCCAGGACCGTGAGCAGTGTCCGCGCATCACCGCCTGACAGGCTAATCAACACCTTGCGGGCGGGCGGCTGGAATGTAATTTTTTTTCGTACGAGCAGTTCATCCGTTTTTAACGCCCGGTCCAGAATCTCACCCAGTTCGACTTCCTCCAGCGGCTCCATTTTAAAAACACGGCAGCGCGACAGCAAAGGAGATATGATCTCAAAGCCGGGATTTTCCGTTGTCGCACCGATGAGGAGGATCACGCCCTCTTCAACACTGTGCAGCAGGGCGTCCTGCTGGGCTTTGTTAAACCGGTGAATTTCGTCGATGAACAAAACGGACCTTTTGTTCATGATTCTGTTTTCCTTGGCCTTGGAGATCACCTTGCGGATATCCGCAACGCCGGAGCTGACGGCACTGAGGGTAAAAAAATCCGATTGACTCTCGGCGGCGATCAAACGGGCCAGGGTAGTTTTGCCGACACCGGGCGGGCCCCACAATATCATTGAAACGTACTCGTCCTTTTGGATGATACTTTGTAGGATTTTCCCTTCGCCGAGTAAATGTTTCTGGCCGGTAAACTGATCGATGCGGGCAGGACGCACGCGCTCAGCCAGCGGTGCAAAAAATTTTTGAGAGTCTGAATTTTGAGAAAAAAGATCCAAGATGGTTTCCTTAAATTGAGGTAAAATTTACATAAATTTACGGGGAATTGCAAGATGCAAAAAAAACGAATAGTGTTCCTGAAGAAAAATAAACAAGATGAAATTCACGAGCATTATCCTATCTCGGTGTTCTTTGCGGTTATTTGGTAAATAATAACCGGATCAATCCCAAAAAAATTACATTTCTTACAAAATATTTGAAACTTTTATCCGTCAATAACTGTATAACAGCACAGTGTATATACCGAACGGTAGGTAAGGAAAGGTGTCGGATGTCTCAGACTGAAAATAAAACTTTTGAAACAAAAGAGAAAATATTTACGGTGGCGGCACATTTGTTTGCCGACAAGGGATTTAACGGCGTCTCTATGAGAGAGATTTCGTTAAAATCGGGTGTTTCAAAACCCACAATATATTATTATTTCGGCAACAAGGAGGGAATTTATCAAGATCTGGTTAAAGCCGGGCTGGATTACACCCGGGATGAACTGAAAAAAATTATTGGTTTACAGTTGCCCGTCAAGGAAAAGTTGACCCTGGCTTTAAAAACTTTTTTCGAAATGTGCGTCAAACATCCGGAATTTGTAAAGCTGGTCACGATGGTTTATGCACAACTGGAAAATAATCCTATTTTAGAAAAGTTTAACAGTGAAGACGAACATCCCAGAAAACTTTTGGAACGGATGATATGTGATGGTATTCGGAGTGGGGAATTTGCCGACAGTATCGATCCCCAGATTACCGAGGGTATGGTTTCCGGCGTTTTTCTTTACTACATCTGGCAGCATTTAAACGGATCATGGAATATACAAACCGACAAACTTGCCGAGCAGATAATTGATAATGTTTTTAAAGGATTGAACGGATAGTTTAGCAAGGAGGAGTTTTATGCAGCTCTGGAAAGCCGGACTTTTAATTTTATTCAGCAGCGGGCTGATGGCGCAGGGAAAAATGGTTCTCACACTTGAGGAGGCGATACCGATTGCACTGGAGAATAATCCGGAGATCAAGATCGCTGAAAAAGAACTGACAAAGGCTCAGGCCGCCGTGTGGGAAGCCTATTCCACGGTGATGCCGAGTCTCAACGGTTCCGTCAGTTTTCAACATGCATGGAGCATTCAAGAGACCACCATACCCAATTTTATTAAATTTATGTTGGGTCCCATGGCGCAAATGATTCCGGAATTGGCCGATATGCCCGATTATGTGAAACTTTCTTTCGGATTGGAAAATACGTTTGTGTATGGTGTAAACCTGACCCAGCCGCTCTATCTCGGCGGTGCGGGTGTAGCCGGAATCAGAATGTCCATGGCCGGCAAGAAGGCCGCTTTATACAATCTGGAAATGAGCCGGCAAAACCTCATTCACCAAACCAGTCAGGCTTTTTTCAGCTGCATTCTGGCACAGGAACTGGTGAGAGTACAGGAACAGGCCATGGAACAGGCCCAGGCCAATTTGGACATTGTGGAAAAAAAATACAATGCAGGATCGGCATCCGGATTTGACAGAATGCGCGCTCAGGTTGAGGTTGCCAATTTAAAGCCCGAAGTCATAAACGCCAACAACAATTTAAAAATGGCCCTTACACTGCTTAAAAATGTACTTGGGATGGAGGTAAACACGGCTATTGATGTGAAAGGGTCGCTTAATTATCAAAAAGATGAATTCGGGCGCACCGAACTGGCCGAATTGCAAAAGATCGCCAGGATAAACCGGCCCGAAGTTCTGGCCCTGGGTGAGCACAAGTATATTACATCCAAAAATATCAACATCGCCCGCAGCCAGTTTCTGCCCAAGCTTTTCTTTTCCACCGATTATTCGAAAATGGCCATGCGGAACGATTACAAATTTGCCGAAAGAGATTTCAGCGAGGGCTTTACTTCGGCATTCGCTCTGCAGATTCCGTTGTTCAGTGGGTTTAGAAATGCCAAAGGGTATCAAAAAGCCAAACTGGATTACCGGATTATGGTGGATTCTGAAAAACAACTGAACGACGGAATCGATGCACAGGTCGAAGTCGCTTATAACGTTTTTCAGGAGGCGGACCAAAAGTACAAATCCGCCGTCGAATCTGTTGATCTGGCCGAGGAGGCGCTCCGTCTGGCAACCCTGATGTATGAAGAGGGCGCCAGCACGCAGCTGGATGTACTGAATTCACAATTGGCACTGACACGTGCCCGGTTGAATTATATCAACACGGTTTTTCAATACCAAATGGCTCGTTACGAGCTGAGAAAATCAACAGGAACCCTTGAAGGTATTTTATAAGTTGTTGAAAAAGGAGACAGGATGAAAAAGCGAATTTTAGTATTCTGTGTGATTTTGAGCTTGTCATTTTTGATGTATAATTGTCAGGAGCAAAGCGAAACCGAACAAGATACCGCCATCCCCGTAAAGGTGGAGGCGGTTGCCCTTGGCGAATTGGTTCAAACCCTGCACTACAGCAGTGACATTGAGGCCGAGTTTGAGGTTAAGGTTTTTTCCAAAATACCCGATCGTATTGAAAAATTTTATGTGGACGATGGTGATTACCTGAAAAAAGGCGATCCTATTGCCCGAATATATGCGACAACCATCGAACAGGGTGTGCGTCAGGCGGAAGCCGGATTGGTTGCAGCCAAAGCACAGACGGCCAATGCGACGGTTGAATACGAGCGCGCGAACCGGTTGTTCCAGGAAAACGCCATGAGTAAACAGCAATACGATATGATTAAAACACAATTTGAGGCGGCCAAAGCCGGACTCGAACAGGCGGAATCCGCCGTTAAAACCGCAAACAGCATGTATAGTGACGCCACGGTCGCGGCCCCCATATCCGGTATCGTGGGAAAGCGCTATTACGAAGAGGGTGACATGGCCAATCCGGCAATGCCCCTGGTAACGATTGTCCAGATGAACAAGGTAAAAATCATTTTTGACGCCGCCGAGCAGGACCTTGGAAGGTTAAAACCCGGTCAAGAAGCACGTGTTTATGTCAAGAGCTACCCGGACGAATATTTTAAAGGACGTGTGATTAAAATCAGTCCCATTCTCGATCCACTCACACGGATGGCTGAAGTTGAAGTAATGGTGAACAATGCCGATGGCCGGTTAAAACCGGGTATGTTCGGCAGTGTTGATGTGATTGTAGGAAAGCTGTCGGACGTCATTGTGGTCCCACGTTATGCCGTTATCGAGCACACCACCCTGGAGCGTATCGGCAACCAGGACGAAATTGTGAAAAATTATTATGTGTTTGTGACCGTGGACAGTACGGCTTTTCAAAAAAAGCTCGATGTGGAATACGTCAATCATGTCGCTGTTGCGGTACGGGATGGAATCGATGTCGGTGATAACCTTGTTATTCAGGGGCAGAATGCGTTACGCGACAGCATCAAGGTGATCGTTGTAAAGGAGGACCAATCGTTATGAAATTGACAGAAACAGCCGTCCGGCGGGGCGTTACCTCCGTCATGATCTATCTGATCGCCATCGGATTCGGATTGTTTTCCCTGGCTCGTCTCCGGTTGGATTTGTATCCCAAGCTTGAATTTCCAATAATGGCTGTCATCAGCCAGTATACCGGTGTCGGGCCTTACGACATAGAAACAGTCGTTACGCGCCCTATCGAGGAGGTGATTGCCTCGGTGGAAAATGTGGAAAAGGTTACTTCAACATCCCAGCAGGGTTTATCACTGGTTATGCTGGAATTTGACTGGGGCACGGACATGGACCAGGCCGAGATCGATGTTCGAAACAATCTCGAATTTATCCGGGATTATTTGCCGGAGGATATGAGTGACCCCATGATTTTTAAATTTGATCCTTCGTCACAGCCGATATTATACATGTCGGTTCGGTCGGATATTCACGGATTGGCGGAATTGCGCTATATTTCCGAACACGATATCGAACCGCGAATGGAGCGTATCAACGGCGTTGCCTCTGCTTTTACCAGCGGTGGTATGGAACGGGAAATACGCGTGCTGGTGGACAATAACCGTCTTCGTGCGCACCATCTGTCCATTCCACAGATATCCAACGCGCTTATGCAGAACAATATTCAGATGCCGGCCGGCTGGATAGAAAATGAGAATCAGGAATTTACCATACAGACAGCCGGTGAATATACATCCGTAGATCAGATTGCCAATACCGCCATCGCTACGATCAATGGATCGGTCATTCGAATAAAAGACGTTGCTGAAGTCGTGGATGGCTTTAAAGAACAGCGGCAGCGTATCTGGACCAACGGAGCCGGGGCGGTTATGTTGATGGTACAAAAACAATCCGATGCCAATACGGTAACCGTTTGCAGGAATGTCATCAGTCAATTTGACGAGATCGAAGCTGAACTGCCCAAGGGTGTTTCCCTGGAGATCTTTTGGGATCAATCGGATTTTATCAACCGGTCCATGTCCAATTTAGGATCAACCGCCATTCAGGCGATTTTTCTCGCTTTTCTTATATTATTGCTGTTTTTGAGAAATTTCCGCAGCTCTACCATTGTCGCTCTTTCCATCCCCATTTCCATGGTGGTCACGTTTGCGGTAATGGATCAATCAGGATTGACACTCAATATTATTTCCATGGCCGGACTGGCTCTGGCGGTTGGCTTGCTGGTCGACAATTCGATTGTCGTTCTTGAGAGCATTTTCCGCTATCGGGAATTGGGAGAAAACGCCAAGGATGCAGCCAACAAGGGCGCTTCCGAAGTCGCTATGGCCATCACCGCTTCCACCTTGACAACCTTGTCGGTATTTGTACCGGTTCTGTTTGTACCGGGTATTGCCGGTGAAATGTTCAGGGAAATGGTGATTACCATTTGTTTTTCACTTGCTGTGTCTTTGATTATCGCTCTGACACTTATTCCTCTGCTGTCGTCACGGTTATTGACTCTGGCCGATCAAAACATCGTGAAAAAAGGATTCTGGCGCCGTCTCGGTGATCGGATCGGAAACCGGATCGACCGTGTTCGTGATGAATACGTTCGTATACTCAAATGGTCGTTGCACCATCGGTGGAAGGTTTTAATATTTGTTGGGGTGTTGTTCGGCCTCTCGGTCGGCCTCCTGACACAACTCGGTGGTGAGTTTATACCCGATAACGATGATGGTTTTGTTGCCATTACAATCGACCGCTCTGCCGGCACCAGTTTGGAACAGATGGAAACGACCATGCAAAAGATTAACGATATCATCCAGGAGTCGGTCCCCGAAGCGGAAATGATCTATGCAAATTTCGGTCAGGGAGAAGGCATCATGGCTATGTTTTCATCTCGATCCTCAGCAGAAGGTGACGCCACAATACGGTTGTCCAAACTAACGCAAAGAAAACGCTCAAAGTTTGAAATTCAGGATGAGCTGCGCGAAAAATTTAAAAATATTCCCGATGCCACCATTGCATTCGAAGATCGAGGTGCGGCGGCGTTGTTCGGAGGAGGTGGGGATATTGTGGTCCGGGTTGTCGGCCACGATCTCGAGGTTGCCGAAGCGCTGGCCAATGAAATCAAAGAAAAGGTAAAAAAAGTAAAGGGTGTCGTCCATACAGAGACCAGTATGCGGGAATTGCGTCCGGAACTTTTGATTAATCTCGACCGGCAACGGATAGCAGATCTGGGCCTGTCCACGGCACAGGTGGGGCAGGCCGTCAGTACCGGCGTTCTGGGTACTGTGGTTACCCGCTACCGGGATGGCGGCAATGAATATGATGTACGCGTGCAGCTGAACAAGGAAGCCCGTACCAGCAAAGAAGATATTGAGAACATTCTTGTAACAACGATGACGGGACAGCAGATTCCGCTGCGTGCGCTGAGTACTGTCGAGTACACTAAAGCCCCGCAAGAGATCGTGCGCGAGGATCAGGAACGGTACGTGAGTGTCAATATCGACATCAGCGGACGTGATTTATCCAGTGTGACCAGTGATGTTAGGGAAATCATGCGTGAAACACGGGTACCGCGGGATTTTCGTTTGGAGATCGGCGGTACAGCCGAAGAGCAAATGGAATCTTTTCTTTATCTTGGACTGGCCATGCTTGTCGCCATTGTTTTGACATATATGGTCATGGCTTCTCAGTTTGAATCGTTTATCGATCCTTTTATCATTCTGTTTACAATTCCATTGTCCATTATCGGCGTTGCATTGGGCCTCTTTATAACCGGTACGACGATCAACGTAATGGCACTTATTGGAATTATTATGCTTGTGGGTATCGTTGTTAACAACGGTATCGTATTGGTGGATTACATCAATCAGTTGCGTGAAAGAGGTAAAGAACTGTATGAAGCCATTGCAGAAGCCGGTCACGTGCGTTTTCGACCCGTCCTTATGACCGCTCTTACGACAATCCTGGCCATGTTGCCGCTGGCACTCGGGCTTGGAGAGAGCGGAGAATCCTGGGCACCCATGGCGCGCTCGGTTATGGGTGGATTGACGGTTGCAACAATTTTAACCCTTGTTGTTGTACCCGTCATCTACGCAGTTGTTGAAATAACGGCCAGACGTATGAAGGCCAGGAGAGCTGCCCGCCGTGCCAAACGGCGTCAGCAGGCACAACCACAAACTGTATAGATGTTGTTAATTGGAAAATAAAAAAAGCCGGAAACACCTCGTGTTTTCGGCTTTTTCTTGTATTTATCTGTTTCAAGTTGTATATTTCAAGAAAAATTGTCCAGAGTTATTTGTCAGGAGGTTTAAATGTCAGTTATATCAAATCTTGAGCCAAAATTATTATGGAAATATTTTGACGAAATACGTAAAATACCACGCCCCTCCGGAAAGGAAGCAGCCGTTGCCAAATATGTAATTTCCGTAGCCGGAAAGCTGGGATTGGAATACGAGCAGGAAAAATCCGGAAATGTGTTGATTCGCAAGCCGGGAAGCAAAGGGCACGAAAACGCACCGGCCATCGTACTGCAGGGCCATCTCGATATGGTTTGTGAAAAAAATTCGGATAAGGAATTTAATTTCGATACCGACCCCATTCAACTTCTCATTGACGGTGAATGGCTTAAAGCGGACGGGACAACCCTTGGTGCGGATAACGGTATCGGGGTTGCCGCAGCCCTGGCCATTCTGGAAGACGATTCGTTGGTTCACGGGCCCATTGAGGCTCTTTTTACCGTGGATGAAGAAACCGGCTTAAACGGGGCCATGACGATTTCTCCCGATTTGCTCAATGGACGAATTTTGATCAATATGGACAGTGAGGACATCGGCCTGTTTTCCATAGGCTGTGCGGGAGGTGCCGATACACATCTTTTTCTGCCGGTCAAATTCACAGAACCTAAAGGGGATGCACGGCTCAAGTTGTTTCTTTCAGGACTGCGCGGTGGCCATTCGGGTGTTGATATACATGAACAGCGCGGTAATGCGCTCAAGATTCTCAACCGGCTTTTATTTCAGATCAGTAAAAAGATGCCGGTACAGATTGTCCGTATGGAGGGCGGTGATAAGCACAACGCTATCCCGCGTGAGGCGACGGCGGATGTTGTCGTTAAAAGTGCCGATATGGAAAAGTTAAAAACCTGGTTTAAAAGTGCGATAAGTGAAATTCAGGATGAATTCTCCCCGGTGGAAAAAGATATAAAATTTTCCGTCACAGAACAGTCAGGTGGGATTCCAAGAGTCCTGGATGAAGGCAGTAAAAAAACATTTTTGGCCCTTGTATTTGCACTGCCCCATGGTCCGTTGACGTACAGCCGGGTGATAAAAAATCTGGTTGAGACGTCTAACAATGTGGCATCTATCAAGTTTGAAGGAGACCGGATATTTGTGGTCTGCAGCAGCCGCAGTTCCAATGATTTTGCTTTGGAAGCCACACGGGATAAAATTGCTGCAATCGGCGGCCTAGCCGGGGCGAAAATCGAACACAAGCAGGGATATCCGGGCTGGCAGCCGAACCCTGATTCAAACCTTTTAAAAATTGCTTTACAAACGTTCAAAGAAGTTGCCGGTAAAGATGCGGCCTACGAGGCCATACACGCCGGGCTTGAATGCGGTTTAATCGGAGAAAAATTCTCAGGTATGGACATGATTTCCGTGGGCCCGACCATTAAACATCCCCATTCGCCGGATGAACGTGTGAACATGAAAAGTGTGGATTTGTTTTATAAACATGTTGTGCGTATGCTGGAGGTGATGGTATAAATCGATTGGTGATTTAAAAATCCCGGGAAGTCCCGGGATTTTTTGTTTCATTAGCGTATCAACAACAGTTTTTTACTTTCGCTAAATTGTGCGGTTTCCATCCGGATGATGTAAACACCGGAAGGCGCTGCTTTTCCATTCAGGTCTGTTCCATCCCAGTTCAATTTATGCAATCCGGACATCAAAGTTGTGTGAAGCAGTGTTTTTATTGGTTGTCCCGCTATATTGTGAATTGTTAATTTTACAGTACTACTCGAGGGCAATTCAAAAGAAATGTTCGTGTTTTGATTGAACGGATTAGGATAATTTTGAAAGAGCGAATAGTCGGAAGGATGAATAACGACGTTTTTAATGGTGCTGATAGCGGGTGGTGTGGGCGGATTTTGACCGTAAATTTTTATAAAGTCCTGACTTTGAGTTGAAGAGTGTTTGCCCAATGCACCTCCATTAAGTGAGACCGTCAGTGTACACGGCTGAGATACGGCAATCCACTGACCCTCTGTGGGATTGAGCGTTTCTGTTGCGGTATATGTAGAAAGTGTATGATTCCAGCTGAATGCCGGCAGTAAAATGCTGGCATCCGGAGTGTCTTCGGGATCAGCGAATGTCACAATCTCTGTGAGAGAACCGATGCTTGCCCAACCAGGACTCGGTATGATAATTGTGTATTCCTGAATCGGTGAACCGCTCACCCAATAATTCACCGCCTGGTCGAAATAGAGCCAATATCCTATACCGGTCAGCATGTTTTCCACGGTTGTATAAGCAGACGAAGCCGTGTCCCAAAGATATGCAATACCATCATAAGCTTGTGGAAAAAGCTGGGCCACACTGCTGTTTTCGGGTTGTACGGCAAGAGATACCAAATACCAACCGGCATTCGGGAAATTGTAATAAACCTGAGTGAATTGTAACTCGTATGCTCCGATGTCGATTCCCGCACCTACGGGACGAGGATTATTGTCAAAATCTACCGATGGTGCATTTTGTACGGTTCCATTATCGATCAGCAGACCGTCGGCTGCTGGAGTAAAGTCTTCCTGGGTTGAATTTTTAAAGATGTTGTTGATGTCGGTTGAGGCGATGGAAAAAGCATCCTGTCCTGAATAGGCCGTCCATGTGCCGTTTTGGATTTGATCGATTGAAAATTCATCCGTATACGCAACAGCGATTGCCCGGCTTGTGTTATCGTTATGAAATAGATTGTAATCGCCAAAATAGTTGAGGGATCCCATCTGCTCGAAAGCCAAGCCGATATTATCACCGCCGGATAAAATGCAGTTTGACATTTTTAATGTGTCCTGGAGGTTTTCCACCCAAATAGTGTATACCCCGCTGTTAAAAAATGTGCAATTTATTAACGATACACAACCGGGTGTCCCGTCCCAATCCAGCTCTGCTATTGAAATGTCGGCGTTATAACCAATGCAATTGACGAGCTTAATTCGATCCTGCCACAATTTATAACAGCCGTTCCAACAGTTATACGCCAGACAACGTTCAAGAGAGGTGTTTTTCGAGCTGATATCAAAACCATCAAAAACATCGTAGGCGGTACAATTAATAAAGTCAAAATTTTGCTGTGTACCATGGCCGAGTGCAAATCCATCCACATTCTGTTGGTTGTCCCGGCCGGAATGTGCCGAACAGTTCCTGAAGGTTCCATTGTAACAATCCGCACCACCCGAAGGCGATGCGTCAAATCCATATAAATCAAAATTATAAATTTCCACGCCATCCAGTACAAAGTCATGGACACCATCCGCCGCCCCGATACCGAAGGGCATATTATGTACTTTGCAGCTGTAGATTTTTATATATCCACCGGTCGTCATCCATATACCGGTATTATTCCAGTTACGAATTTCGAGCCCTCTCAGATTTATGTAAGAATGGGAAATATTAAAACCGGTTTGTCCTGTTTGTACTCCGGTGCCGTCAATAATCGGCGTCTCGCCGGGCCAATGACTGAATACGATCGGGCCGGTCTGCGCGTTTCCGTCCCGAACGGTACTCAACTGTTCGTTGTAAACGCCACCCTTTATGATAACGGAATCACCGGCGGTCATCATGTCAGCAGCATGTTGAACGGTTCGCCACGGTTGTGCCGGATCTGTGCCCGCATTATTGTCGTCCCCATTTGTGGCGACATAATAAATGCGCGGTGCGCTGTCAAATTCATATGCTCCGATATCATAAGCCGCACCGGCCGGCCGCGGATTTTTTTCAATGTCAAATAAAACATCCGGCAGTTGGATCCCGTTGTCGATTGCCGGACTGTTTTCTTTAAGGTGAAAATCGTTCTGCAGGTGGTCGGCAAAAATTTGAGGGGGATCGGAAACGAACGAATGTGTATCATAGCCCAAGGCTTGCCAGGCAGTCAGATTTATCACGCTGTTGCCGTCATCCGTGCTGAAACGGTTTATCACAATGTTGTAATCGCTTTCAAATCCGGCCAGAGCCGGTGTCGGGATAACGATGGCACCACGCCAACTGTGATATGTGAAAATAATGTTGTTAAATATCTTGTTATTGATACAGCCGGTATGTGCCAGGTTAACCGCCCAGCGTCCATCATCAGGCATAACAATCGTGTTGTTCAGTATCCTGTTGTTATTGGATGCCACGGCGCCGTCTATTTGATATAAAGTGATACCACCGGCATGATTGTTGTACAGCAGGTTGTTCCGGATGACTGAATGACTGACGCCGTCCATGTTTATACCCGCGCCTCCCCCCGTACCATTGCCGTAGATGGTGTTTGTTTCAATAATGGCGTAAGAAATTTCACCATCACCACCCATGCTTTCATCGCCGTTCATATGGATACCGCAGGCATAATTGTCGTAGAGTGTGTTGTGGTGAATCCATGGGTAATCCCCACTGTTGCTCTGATAGATGCCGTGTTCACCGTTATGGTGGGATATGTTTTCAGTTATAACAACCGAATCCGTAAATGCCGTGAAAATGCCTGTGATTCCGCTGTGGTGCACATGGTTGTTACGTAAAATAATAAAATTTGTGCCGCGCAAATCGATACCCCAGTTGGGGCTGTTGTTTATTTCAAGACATTCAATAATCCAGTAGGCAACGATACCGGAACCGCTCCAGGTTTCCAGCTCAAGAATACTGTTGTGTTTATTTTTTGAACCGGGCGAATAAAGGACCGTTCCGTTTTCACCACGCAGGGTGATAAACTCACTGCTCGTTCCGGAGGCTTCAATCCTCGCACCCGAATACTGACCGGCTGCGACGAGAATCGTGTCACCGGGATTTACATTTTCGACGGCATGCTGAATCGTAAGCCAGGGTAATGCAGGTATCCCTGGATTATTGTCCGAAGCGGACGGATGGTTGTTGTCCACGGAATAGGTAACTGCTTGTAACTGGTGGTATATGGATCCAGTCATCATGCAGTATACAAAAATCAGATAGAGCGTCATTTTAAGTCGGTTCATAGATGTATCCGGAAATAATAAATGATGATATTATTATAAATAATATAAAAACGGTACCACAATGTGCGTGATTCAGGTCAAAATCAAAAAGCGACGGATGTTTTTCTATTTTAACTTGAGCAGTTTTCGGATCTTTTTCTCGTTTCCGCACGTAAGGCGGTAAAAATAGAGACCCGAACTGACCTGAATGCCGTTATCATCGAGCCCATCCCAGACGAGTTGATGGTATCCCGCCTGCGCGGGCTGATGATAAAGTGTTCGAAGCTTTCGTCCCGTTGCATCATAAACCGACAGGTCAACAGTTCCCATGCTGTTATCCGGGAGGGTGAATTCTATCGTTGTCGAAGGATTGAAAGGATTCGGGTAATTCTGTTTTAAATCGAACTGTTTTGGTGTTTGAACGGTCACTGTTACAACGGGTGAATACTTAAATGCTCCATCTGTATCAATCTGTTTCAAACGATAGGAACATTCATGCATCTCAGCCGTTATCGTATCGGTATGCGCATATTGACGAAAGCCGGAGATGGTGCCGTTACCCTGAATGAACGTAATTTGTTGCCAGTTATCCGTATGGTTTATGGATCTTTGGACCGAAAAACCTAAATTATTGTATTCGCTGGCAGTGGACCATTTTAAAAGTATATTATCGGCTGATTGTGAGGCTGTGAAAGCGAAAAGTTCGATTGGAACCGTTTTAGATGCGAATATTTCATTTTTTTGATTTGCAGGAACCCGGACAAATTTTTTCTCACTTCCGTCGGTAAATACCGCTTTGATATCGCAAAAGTTGTTTTTACCGAGACCGAAATGAAGCGCGGTTTGATTTTGACTCATATATGCGTAATTCGATATGGATTCCTGATAACCCAATAGATGTTCTGCCTGATCCATACATCCTGGCTCATATATGTACACTTTGGTGCCGATGCCACCATAGTCTCCTTTGGGTCCGAAACATAAAATATCAATATAATAATTAGAGTTAGCTATTCTGTTTTCAAGCAAAAAATTCTGACCATAACGGCAGGCGATATAAAAGTCAATATCCCCGTCGTTTTCCAGGTCACCATAGGCGGCAGCCCGGGGATCATCCCCCGGTATATTTACGCCGCTGTTGGAAGCCAATTCAAAAAAACCGGCACCATTGTTTAAATACAGCTCCGGACGTGCGCCGGGTTGTTTCACATTGTTTCTGACCAGCAACATATCCTTATCCGTATCATTATCGACATCACCGAGTGATGCAGTATAACCACTTACTTTAATATTTTGTATTATTGTACGATCGGTAAAATAACCGTTTCCGTTGTTGAAAAAGACATAAAGGTACGGCAAACTTGAACTGCCGCTGGCGGAAAAATTCATCACTATAAGGTCCAGGTCGGCATCATTATCGATATCTATAAAGGTCGGTCCGTGAGATCTTCCATCCACAGCAACACCACGTGCTGCCGCTTGTTCGGTAAAGTTCCCCGTACCGTCATTAATAAACAACCAATTAGGAGCCGGTAAACTGCCATCTTTTCGCCGTGCGACGTAAATGTCTACATCGCCGTCGTTGTCGATGTCAGACGACGCTACACCTTGCTGGCCGAATATATTTATATCCTCTTCCGGCCCCGCCAGCCCTCGATCTGCCTTCGTCATGCGGCCGGTGCCGTCGTTAATGTATAAAACGTTTTTTGCCCCCCAGTTGGCAATATAGAGGTCCATGTCGCCGTCATTCTCGATGTCCAGCGCCACGGTACCACGGCTATGACTGTTATCATTAATAATACCCGCCCAGTCGGTAATGTTACTAAAGTACCCATTGCCTAAATTTCGATAGAGAGAATTTCGGCCGATAATACTTCCATCAAGAGTTTGTGGTTCGTTGGAAAAAAAGGCGTCCGGATCGCCATCGTTATCAAAATCGGCCGAAACGACAGCGTGACTTAAACCCTCATCGTTTGTGCCACGTCGCTGAGCTTCGTTAAGGAACCTGTTTTTGGTTTGATTGATATACAAGAGGTCCTGGGTAACGAAATTGCTTGTTGCATTGGTGACGAAAAAGTCGATCAATCCATCCAGGTTAACATCCACAAAAGTGACGCCATGACCATAACCGTCGGGTGAAAATCCGTTGGTGTTGGAGCTGTTTGTGATATCGACGAACAAAGGAGTCGATTCACCTTGCAGGGTGGTAAATGTATTGTCGCCACTAAGCCCTAAATTACCGCTGACGTCTTTGGATACAACCCGGAAATGGTAGGTTGTCTTCGGCAGTAAATTTGTGCATGTTTGTGAATGTCCTGTGACCATACCGGCATCGTAAGTCGTTGTGTTTCCATAATCCTTTGTTTGTCCGAAATCAATCTGTGAATCAGCCGGTTCATCTGTTTGCCATGTTATTGTTGCCGTTGTTGCGGTTACATTTATCACCTTCACATTGGAAATTTGCGGCGCCTGGGCGTCATTTTCAGATGTAGGTGTAATCAGCCGGCAATAATCAAAATCAGCGATTACAGGCACATTTCCCCATGTTTTTATTATCAATCCCACGTCCGTCGGTTCCAGATCGTTTTCATACGATCCGACACTGATCCATGAAGTAGCGCCACGCTTTTTGTATTTAAAAGTGTACCGAATCCCTTCTTTTTTAATACAAAGATCGACGGTTTTCCCCCCGCTGTAAGTGGCATTCAATAAACCTTCCAGGCCCGTTCGGGAAACTCTCAATAAACTTGTTCCCCTGCTGAAACCCCAGTAGATTAAATCAAACCGGGAAAAATAAATCATCAAGCCGACATGCAGCTTATCGCCGGCAAAATATGTCAACTCGACACTGGTTTGGACTTCCCAATCTCCACCTTTCAGTTTCCTCTGTAATTGAGGGGCATCGTCTGCGTTATACCAGTGATCGTATTCATCAGATGCGGGTACATTCATTCGTATGTATCCGGGACGTTCGGTAAAATTAAAGTTCGGCCCTGTTTTTGGGATGTATTCAGTAAAGCCATAAAGATTTTGCGATTCAAATTCTTCATCTATCATAATGTTCCCCGATATCGGAATAGAGAAGGTGGGATCGTCGGGATCGTTACTTGAGATTAAAATATCGGCCTGTTTTGGTACGGAGGATTCCGGGGAAAATCCGACCGTCAAAATCCGTGATTCATTGCCCTCGATACTGAAAGGAGGCGTTAAACCGATAATGGTAAATTCGTCCGCATCCGGACCATCCAGTTCAACTGCGGATACCTCCAATTCCTGAAATCCCTTATTGGCGAGATTTATATTTGTGGTTGAGGTCTGTCCTGTTGTAATATAACCGAAATCATAAAAATCCGGTGTCGCGTGAATATTCGGTTCATCTGATGTCGTATGAAGGTAAATGATCAGATCATCGGTAAACCGCGGAAAAGTAATTGATTCAACGATTGATCCCTGAATATCGGTTTTTTTAAAGTTGGGAAACCAGTTACCTGTAGACGGATCGTAAAATTCAGCAGTAAAGGTCCCGGGAGGCAAATTCAGTCTAATGATACCTATATCCGTCGTAACACCCGTTGTCTGATTCGCCAGGTAAACCACAATTTCCTGGTCCGATGCCAGAATAAATTCATAATTACTGGCGGGATCGTTCAAGATCATGTTATCGGCGGGTTCAAGTTTCCAGTATTCGGTGCTTTCCCAAAAGGGTCGTATGTATTGCAGGAATTCATAACCGGGACCGTTATAAGAAAGGTCTTTGATTCCCTCGTTTCCCTCATAAGAGTGGTAATTCCAATGGGCGCCGCCTATGTTCCAGGTCCAATATTGTTTCCGCCGTGCGATGCCGTCGTTATTATTGTGACGGAATTCACGGCCGGTTTCGTCACACCACCCCGGCTTTCCATAAGTTGTAATGGTACGTGCAATCGTGTAAATTTTCGTTAAAAGGACGTTATCGCCCCTGCAATAGTGGTTGATTGCAACGTCAACCCAGTTATCCCTCGGCCAAGCTGCATCCTCGGTGGTCGTAAATGAAGGCGCAACGAGATGGTTAAACGGATCGTTGGCCTGCAGATATTCTCCCATCTGTTTTTGATATTCATATTCGTAATCCACTTCGTTGAATGTCTGCCATAAAATGATTGAAGTGAATGCCGACAACCGGGCGAGTATGTAATCCATGTATCGTTGCGTATCCGCCCATTCCAGGATCGGGCCCTTACGGCAAAAAATCATAAGTTCTGAATAAACTTCTTTACTGCCGGCATAAGCAATAATGTCCTCTGTTTTACGCCATTGTTCGATATCGAATCGTGTATAATCCGGATTATCCCTCGTTCCGCCCCAGGGCCATACGTCCGCTTCCAGATCGGTTTCGTGCGAATAACCCTCGAGGCCATAGCGGATACAATTGGTCTTTCGAGGCGGCAATTTATCGATTTGACCCTTGTAAATATTTTCGGGCATGTCGGCTATCAGTGTTGCTGATTGGGAACAGATAAACAAATGTTCCCCGGTGGTGAATTTGAAATGCGTCGGATATGCGGGATCGGCGATGATGAATCCATGACGGCCGCTGTAAATGACGTTGAAACTTCCTGAAAAGGTTTCCGTACCGTCCGGATCCTGATAGGTAATCTGGTAGCTGTGCTGGCCGATAACCGACGGCGTAAATCGAATCTTGAACAGCGTGCCGTTCGCGGCATCACAGAAACCGTTTACGCTCGTTGTATTATCCTGTGGATCGGTAATAGCACCGGTCACATTGACCTGTGTGAAAGGATTGGATACGACCGGTCCAATGACAGTTAGACATATTTCAACCACATCAAAGGTTTTAAAAGATGACGAATGGTTGTTTTTGGTCACTGTTCTTGAAAATAATATAACCGGTGCGGTAAGGATTAAATACAAAAGCAGAGTAAAAAAATTTCGATTCATATGTATTGTTCCGGCCTATAATAATCGCTCAATATCGTATTATTTGTATAATATACTCACCAATTGGTCATTTTGAGTACAAAGGTGTATCACAAGAAAGCAAAATACGACACTTTTTTTATTTTCTTGTTAGATCATGCAATTTTTATGCCGAAATTTTACACTACTCATAAAGGGTTGTTGATAGATATCGTTCACCCGAATCGGGAAGAATAACCACAATCTGTTTGTCTTTGAATTCCTCTAATCCTGCCAAACGGGCAGCAACTGCTGTGGCAGCCCCGGATGAAATTCCGGCTAGAATTCCTTCCTCCTTTGCCAGTCGGGTTGCATATTCAAATGCTTCTTCATTGGAAACCGTTTCGATACGGTCAACGAGTTCCAAATCCAATACTTTGGGCACAAATCCTGCACCGATTCCCTGAATTTTATGAGCACCGGGTTTTACCGGCAATCCGGCTCGTGCTTGTGTCAGTACGGGACTATCCTGTGGCTCCACGGCAACAGTCGTTATTGGTTTTTTGCAGGTATATTTTATATATCTGGAAATTCCCGTGATCGTACCACCTGTTCCCACACCTGCAACAAGAACGTCGATCCCGCCATCCGTGTCTTTCCAGATTTCCGGTGCGGTGGTTTGTTCGTGTATTCGTGGATTTGCAGGATTTTCAAATTGCTGAAGCAGAACGTAATTTGGATCGCTGTTGACGATTTCCTCCGCTTTTTCAATGGCTCCCTTCATCCCTTTTTCCGCCGGTGTGAGTATCAACTGAGCCCCGAATGCCTGCAGGATTTTTCGTCGTTCCAGACTCATACTCTCGGGCATGGTAAGGCATAATTTATAACCTCTTGCAGCTGATGTATATGCCAGCGCTATGCCGGTGTTGCCGCTGGTGGGCTCAATAATAATATTGTCCGGTTTTAAAATACCACGTTTTTCCGCGTCCCAAATCATTGAGGCGCCGATACGGCATTTGATCGAATACGCAGGATTCCTCCCTTCAATTTTAACCAAAACCGTGGTTCCGTTCGGCGGAATCCGGTTTAATTTTACCAAGGGAGTGTGTCCGATGCTGAGGGAATTATCATTGTAATACATAAAGACCTCGCTTTATCCAGAGTGACTTTGCAGGGTGAAAATTGCCAGCTCTGCGTAAAAGTTTGAAAACAGATTGGCCATGGTACTGTTTTTACGCTGCTTCAAGATATTTATCTGTTTTTTAATTTGAATTTTATTCGTTTTGCAAAAATATTTAAAATCTTTAATCGTTGTCAGATGAATATTGGGCGTGTTGTACCATTCATACGGTAATACCTTGGTTTTCGGCATTCGTCCGGTAAGAAGCAGAAAAAATCTCACTTTCCAGTATCCGAAATTCGGCACACTGATGATGATTGTTCTTCCCACCCGCAGCATTTCTTTTAACAGAACATCGGGCTTTTTAACCTCCTGAATGGTCACACTAAGTATGATATAATCAAATGATTGATCGGGAAAATCAAGCAATCCCTCATCAATATCTGCGTGCATAACAGGAACACCTTTACTGATGCATTGATAAATGGATTTTTCATTTATTTCAACGCCCTGTCCGTATACGTTTTTTTCCCTGATCAGACTTTGTAAAAGCTCTCCCGATCCGCAACCTAAATCCAGTACCGAGCTTTTAGCCGGTATAAAGCCGGAAATGAGTTTGAGGTCCAGTCTGTTGGGATTTTTGATATCTTTCATTTTTCAGCCTTTTCATATACGAACGAAATAAAATCGGCCACCATTTTTTCCATGTCGTTGTTACGAAGCAGAAAGGCGTCGTGACCATAGCGGGATGGTATTTCGCAAAATGATACGTTTTTGCGGTTAATTTGCAGCGCCCGGACAATTTCTCTGGATTGGGAGGTCGGAAACAGCCAATCCGAGGAAAACGATATAACCAGAAATTTGGCCTGAACGTTTTTAAATGCGTTTTTTAATGAACCGTGTTCGCGGGCCAGGTCATAATAATTTATGGCTTTGGTGATGTACAAATATGTGTTGGCATCAAATCGTTTAATAAAGCTCTCGCCCTGATAACGCAAATAGCTCTCAACCTGAAAATCCATGGAAAAATCAAAACCATAGCGTTCTTTTTCTACCAGGGTACGTCCGAATTTTTCGTGCATGGATTCTTCGCTGAGATATGTGATGTGGGCGAGCATGCGTGCAACAGCCAGACCCTGTGCGGGAATTTTGTTTGTATCGTTGTAATTACCTTTTTGCCAGTTTGCATCAGCAAAAATAGCCTGGCGACCCACCTCGTCAAATGCAATGCCCTGGGCACTCAGCCGGCTCGACGTGGCCATGGGAATCGCCGAGGCCACCATATCCGGGTACTTGATTGTCCAGTCAAGTGCCTGCATACCTCCCATGGAGCCGCCAATAATTGTCAATAATTTTTTAATACCCAGAAAATCCACAAGACTTTTTTGAGCTTTCACCATATCACCGATGGTCACGACAGGAAAGCTGAGATTGTAGGGTTTACCGGTTGCGGGATTGATGGATGTGGGGCCTGTGGATCCTTTACAACCGCCGATCACATTTGAACACACGACATAGTATTTGTCCGTGTCCAGAGGCTTGCCGGGACCCACCATAAAATCCCACCAGCCCGGTTTTTTGTCGCTTTTTTTAAAATAACCGGCCACATGGGCATCGCCGGAAAGAGCATGGGTTACCAGAATGGCGTTATTACCATTTGAATTCAGTGAGCCGTAGGTTTCGTAGGCAAGGGTTACCGGGCTTATTTTTTCACCGCTCTCCAACTGCAAATAATCAGGAGACTGTGCAAAAGTATAGCTGTGTGTTTTAACCCGTCCGACAGAATTATTTTCGTTATTATTCACTTTAATGCCTGCTCGATGTCATGAAGGATATCGTTTATATTTTCGATGCCGATGGAGAGCCGGATCAACTCCGGTTTCAGACCGCTTACCTCGAGTTGTTTTTCCGTTAACTGCGAGTGCGTGGTGCTGGCCGGATGAATGGCGAGGCTTTTGGCATCTCCGACATTGGCGAGATGTGAAATTAATTTTAAAGAGTTGATAAATTTTTCTCCGACTTTAATCCCGCCCTTTACGCCGAATACGACCATACCTCCAAATCCATTCTTCAGGTACTTTTTTGCAACATCGTATGAGTCGTCGGCGGGTAATCCGGGGTATCTTACCCAATCGACCCGCGGGTGTTTGATGAGATATTCGGCGACCCGGGCGGCATTTTGGCAGTGACGCTCCATCCTGAGCGGCAGGGTCTCAATGCCCTGTAAAAACACCCACGCGTTGTCCGGCGATATACAGGCTCCCAGATTTCTCAGGGGTACCAGACGCATTCTGAGAATGAACGGACAAGAGGTCACATCTTTAAAATTATGCGCGTAACGGGCGTCGTGATAGCTTTTATCCGGTTCGTTATAAAGTGTAAATTTTTTATCGCTCCAGTCAAAATTTCCGGAATCAATCACAATCCCGCCGATGGCGGTGCCGTGCCCGCCAAGCCATTTGGTCAGGGAGTGGCAAACAATGTCGGCGCCGTATTCAAAAGGCCGAAGCAGCCAGGGTGTTGTAAATGTCGAATCCACAATAAGCGGCAAGTGATATTTATGCGCAATTTCGGCGACCGGCTCAATATCGGTCACCTGTAAAACCGGATTGCCGATGGTTTCAATATAAATCCCTCGGGTTTTTTCCGTAATTGCGGCTTCAAAGGTTTCGGGCCGGGCCGGATCGGCAAATTTTACTGTTATGCCGAACTGCGGCAGGATGGTATCAAACATGGTGTATGTGCCGCCGTACAGATTGTTGGCCGATACAATTTCGTCGCCCTGCCGGCAGATGTTGATGACGGTATTGTAAATCGCCGAGGTTCCGGAAGCAAAGGCCAGTGCACCTTGACCGCCTTCAAGGACCGCAAGACGGTTCTCCAGCACATCCTGGGTGGGATTGCCCAATCGTGTGTAAATATTGCCGGTGTCCTGCAGGGCAAAAAGATCGGCGGCGTGCTTTGTGTCTTTGAAAACATACGAGCTGGTACGATACACCGGAACCGCCCGGGCGAGGGTGGCGGGATCGGGTTTTTGACCGGCATGCAACGCCAGGGTTTCAAATGCATATTTATGATTTTTCATATTTCTCTCCTTGTATATTCAGCGGGATTTTAGATGTGAAACATGTATCCGGTTTTTTGCTGTTTGAGCTCCGATGTCCTTTTTTTCATGTCACTGAAAGTGATGTTATCCACCTGATGCGTAATGACGTCCGAAATCTCTAGCCATATTTCACGAAAAGCGCAAGTCTCTTCATCACCGCAGCTACCGTCGTGCCGCCGTTTCGCACAGGATATGGGTTCAACAGGTCCTTCTATCAAGCGTAATATCTCTCCAATCGTGATTTTACCGGGCGGTTTGAGAAGAAAAAATCCGCCGCCGATGCCGCGTTTACTGTCCACATAACCGGCGCCTTTGAGAACCAGCATAATCTGCTCCAGATAGCGGGTGGGAATATTCTGGCGGGCGGCAATATCCGTAAGGGACACCACGCCGTCATTGAAATGGTAGGACAAATCCAGGATGGCCTTGAGGGCGTAATCGCCTTTATAGGTAATTTTCATAATTTGGTCTCAATTATTATAAATACAAGTATATTACTTATATTTATGAAATTTTTAGAAAAAAGTCAAGGGAAATGTTTGCCTGAGTAGTAATATGTGAGTTATGGGGGGGACAGTGCGACGCATCTCCGCTTTGGGTGGGTAAAATAATGAAAATATAGAATGATAATTATGCAACGATGCGTCGCACTTTTAATACACCACCCGATTACTCACGTAATACCCTGGGTAGTATAACCACAGTTACGGGTGGGGGAGAAGTCAGAAATATAAATCCTTCCGCACTGCGCATTGCCGTCAACCTAATTTATCTTTGATATTGAATATATCTATAATGGTTATTTTTCTGTTTTATTGTTTTCGCCACGGATTGACACAGATTTGCACGGATTATTAATAATTCAAAACTATTAGATAAACATGGTGATTTGCTAATTAATTTTAATGAATAAAATTAGTGAGATATTATTTTTCGGCGCTCTTGGCGATCTTTGCGGTTGAACAGGTACTCATTTTCCGTATTTTTTTGTTTTCTTTTTTCTCCGAACCGATATCCGTCAGTCGGCCGTGCCCCGGATAAATTTTTGTACTGTCGGGAAATAATTTATACAATCTTTTTACCGATTGTATCTGGTCTTCTCTCGAGCTGTTTTGAATGTCCGTTCTGCCGACGGAACGGTAAAACAGGACATCACCTGAAAACAGGTTGTTGTCTATATAGTAACACATACTTCCAGGTGAATGTCCCGGTGAGTGAATGGTCAGTATTTTGGAATATCCAAATTTAATAATCTAATAAATTAATTTTTTGATTTTGACGGGATAAACCGGATCAACATGATGGCTTAATCGGAAAAACATTCAAAACCGAGCGTTCAGTGTTTTCACCCCAGTTTTTCCCGATTCCTAAGGGCCCCGGCTTTTCACCCTGAGGTGTCAACAGAACAAAACCCAGCGAGTCAGTAACTGATTTCCATAAATCGTGAAAAGTTTTGGCATCGCTTCCAGAGCCGTGTAATGCGACCAGTAATGGATATTTATTTTTATTTGAATAATTTTGCGGAACCGAACAGATAAACGGTGAATTCACCGCTTTTCCATTCTCATCTGTAAAATGTGCCTTGGCAATGGTGACAAATTCGCGGTATGGCTTTATATTTTTGAGTGCATACAAAAGCGAACAGCAGAAATGTAAATACGGTCCAACTATTCTTCATTTTGTACACCAATATTTATTTATTTCTGCAACAATAAAAAAAATTGGATGCATTGAGTAGATGTTTATCACCGCCGGCAGTTTTAAGATTATTTCAATATAAAGGATTTTCGTTTGAAATCCAAATTTGTATTTGTAATGTATTTTTCAATTATTGATGTTAACTATGGTGTTTTAAAAATTAATCCCGGAAAAAAATTTTTGGGAATACCTTGCCCTAACTTTCGATGAACTTCGATTGCACAGCCGGTTACTTTTTTTATGTATATGGAAAAAAAAGCAGATGATAGCTTTTAGGCACTTTCAATAATATCCTTCTGAAAAAAATCATTAAAAGTACGGCGCGGTCTTTAAATCCCAAACCGCTCCTTAAATTCCTGAACGCGCCTCCGGCTCAGCGGCAGTTTTTTACCGTTGTAAAGAATCACCTCAACACTGTTTTTTTTCCATGTCTGGATCGATTCCACTTTTTCCACATTGACGATGCAGGAACGATGGATTCTAAAAAAACGCCCGGGATCGAGCCGGCTTTCAAGATCGCTGAGACGCTGCAACAGCAAATAGACGTCTCTTTTTGTAATAATCGAGATATAATTATCCGCCGCTTCGATATAATCGATATCCTCGACTCGGATAAAAACCATCTCATCCCGGCCCGGTACTAAAAGCCTGCGGGGATAATCCGTTTGTTGATATGTCTGCATCAGTTTCATCAGCGATGCGGCGGCGATATGGGGTTGAGATATCTTTTCCCGGACGCGTTGAATACATAATCCGAATCGTTGTTCAGTATAAGGTTTCAGGAGATAATCCACGGCATTGATTTCAAACGCGCGAATGGCATATTCATCGTATGCGGTTGAAAAAATGATCTGCGGCAAAAATTGCAGGCGATCAAGCACCTCAATACCTGAAAGTTCCGGCAGTTGAATATCCAGAAAGACGATATCCGGCCGGAGGTTATGAATCATGTCCACGGCATCCAGGCCGTTATCACATTCGCCGACAATCTGAATATCTGGATATGCCTTTAAATATCCACGGATCACCTGCCGTGCCGGTGCTTCATCTTCAATTAAAAGAGCCGTTAGTTTCATTTTATTTTTTTTCTATAGAAAATGGTAACCGGATCGTCACGACAAAGTCCGCTCCGGGCCCCGGTGCCGTATGCATTGAAAATTGATCGTCATACACGAGTTCGAGCCTTTTTCGTACATTTGTTAGTCCGATCCCGTTCTTTTCCAACTGGATTCTTTTTTGCACCGGGCTCGCCCCGGTATTTTTGATTGTGATTTTTAATCCTTGATCTTCCCGGCAAATAGAAAGGACGAGTTTTCCACCTGCCTTCGACCGCGTTATCCCGTGTTTGACCGCATTTTCGATAAAAGGTTGAAGCAGCATGGGTGGGACCTTTTGTTCCATTAAACTTTCATCGATATCATATAAAACGGCCAGCCGTTCTGAAAATCTTTGCTTTTCGATGTTCAGATAACGTTTCACCATATTCACCTCATCTCTGAGTGGAACCATTTCCTGATAAAATCCGGCCATCGAGTAGCGAAGCAAATCGGATAATTCGGTAACGGTGCTTTTGGCCTTTTGAATATCCGAATCCATCAGTGCAAAGATGGTGTTGAGGGTGTTGAACAGAAAGTGGGGATTCACCTGGGATTTTAACGCCCTGAGTTCTGCCTGGCGGGTTTCGGCCTGCAATAAGGCAGTCAAAAGTTCTTTTTCCCGCATTTTTTTTTGATAAAACAGCGAGTAAAAAATACCGGCCAAAACGCCGTACATCATAACACCCTGTATAAATGAAAAAATACCGACCTGTTTAAAGGGTTTGTATACGAAAACCGCATCACCCCAGAGCAAATAATGAAAGCCATAGTCGAAAATAATCCAAACCGCTGAAACAAAAAATGACATCAGTATGTGCACGGCGAAAAACACGAACCGTGATCTTTTTTCCGATGAGTAAATGCCGCAAAAATAATAGATCCACATGCTCAGCAGGGCCAGCGGCGCATAGGCCAGCAGGGAGGAAAAGAAAGCCAATCCATATGCCAGGTCTTCTGAAATTTTCAGGATACCGCCGAACAGCAGGCTCCACAACAGCCAAAATAGGATGCCCAGTATAAAGCCCTGCCGTGTTATTTTGAGCTTTTTATTATTTTTCATTCTGTTTCTTTTCCAGCTGTGGAATTAACTGGTGCCGAATCCAGCCGTTTTGAGGATAAATTTCCAATCCTTTTTCAAACGCCTTTTGGGCTGAATTAAAGTCTCCTGTTTCCGTGTGAATGATTCCAATCCATGCATAAGCCAAATCATAACCCCAGGAGGGGTACAGAGGATTGGCAACGGAATCGGCCTCAAAAAAGACCACGGCCTGCTTCAATTCCTCCAGCGCTTTTTCCTTGCCGCCTCCAAACAATTTTGGAGAGTATTTGCTGTTGATACCTTTCATTAACCAGACCCGGGGATTTTGCGGACCATATTGAAGCGCCCGAATCATTTCCGCACTCGATTTCGGCCCCAGAATCATGCCTTTCCAGGGAGCCAGTCCGATTTTATTGCCCAAACACGAAGCGATCAGGGCATAGGATTCCGGAAAGGTTTCATTCAGCTTTTTACATATTTCCAGATGATCGATTGCTTCATCCAGATGTTGCTCGGCTTTTTCCTTATCTTTTCGATCCATATACACCGTGCTCAGCCGGTAATGACCGAGGCCGATATAATAATGAACCAGCCAGGTTTCCTGATTCAGGTTGAGGATCCGCTGAAACAGTCCCAGGCTTTCCTGCAATTCCGGTTCATTCCAGGTATCATAGCCGTGGTGCAGCATGGATTTTGCTTCAAGACACTTTTCCGTAAAAGTATCCTGGGCCGACAAAAAACTGCCGAGGCCCAGTAAAAATATCATTATGCTTGGTTTCACAATAATAACTCCTTTCAATAAATTAGCGATTGTTTGGTACTTGGTCAAGAGATTTATTAAAAATTAAAAGTGAGTCCGAAATACACGGATCTTTTGTAGACACTGGTTCGTTTATAAACCTCATTATAGTCCGGGGAATAGGTGTATGCCGTTATATTTTCGTTTCCTAAAACGTTACTCACTGATATATAAAAAATCGTGAGGTTATCGGTAAAAAATGACAGCAAATACGAAGCGGATATATCCAATTTTTCATAGGCCGGGCCCCGCTGTGTATTCCACCGTCCGAATCCACTGTGAAACGGCCGTCCCGAGGCAAAACGGTAACTTGTGCTGAGATTAAAAACGGGAGAGATGTTGAACTTGGCCGCTATTTTAAAATGATGCGTTATATCGTAATCCGTTGGAACCGGCTGATGGTAAAGAAATTCCTTGCGTTTGCTCTGCAAAAAGCTGTAGGAACTCCATCCGGAAATAAATCCCATATTCCGTTTGACAAAAACATCGACTCCCCGGGCATAACCATGGCCGCCGTTTGAATAGCCCCCTGAATACTCTTGCAGTAAAAGATCGTTATACGTTTTGACATAACCTTCGATGCGCATCATCATGGCCGGAGGTTTCCATTCCCAGCCCGCGATGTAGTGAAAGGCCTGCATGGGACGCAGGTCGGGATTGCCGTTGTCCGAATCATAGTAAAATGTTTCCGGGAACTGGTGATAACGCCCGGTTGCCAGGCGCAGGGCATGGTCTGTTTGAAATCCGTATACCACGGACAGGCGGGGATCATGGGTCCACGCTCCGGACTGATGGCGGTAACCGATTCGTTGGCCGTAGTTTACGGCAAATCCCTTGCCCAGTTGCACCTCTGCTTCAGCATAGGCACCGGAAATATCGGCGTTGGTGGCGTCGTCGAAATGCAGCATCTTTCCTATCCCCTGTATATCGTTTGGATCGAACGGAACGGTACCATGATAGTCTGTTTTCAGCCGCTGGTGTTCAAGACCGGTTTTGAGTGAGATCTGTGAATTGACGGTTATGTCGGCATCCAGTCGACTGTTATGCAGCCGGTCGTCCGTTTTCAGTTCCAGCGCGGACAGGGATTGATTATTTCGAAATTGATTGTCGGAAACGGTTCCCGTCAGTAAAACCGACGATGTCAGCATATGCCGCCATTTTAAAAAATAAAACCGGTTTTTTTCATTTCCGTAGTAATAATCTCGAAAATTCGGCGTAATCGCTTCCACGCCGATTTGTTCGACGGATAAAAAAGCAAACGCCTTGATGGTGCCGTTGCGGTGATACCGATATATGACGCTCAGGTTGATATCGTCGGAAACCGGCGGCCTGGAAAATTCATGCAATCCGCCGTTCAGTTTGAACAATTGACGGGTTTGGCTTTTGTTGCCGGAGAAGTGTATTCCCAAACGATCATCGATCAAGCCGAAGCTGCCGCCGGCGGAGAGAGCGGCCAGTCCGATGCCAAGGCTCAATTCCCGTTTTGCCGGCATGTCCAGGCTTTCCATTGCCAGTACACCGGACAGGGCATTACCGTATTGAGCGGAAAATCCGCCGGATGAAAAAAAGGTCCCCGAAAGCAGAAACGGACTGAAGGTGCCGAAATAACCGCCGGTGGGGGATTCGTATTTGTAGGGATGCTTGAGGTGACCGTTATCCAGCAGTACTTTGGTTTCGTGCACATCGCCGCCGCGGACGAAAATACCGGCGCCGTCATCCATGGTGTTGACGCCGGAAAATGTCTGAACGGCCCGCATCACATCGGCTGCCGCTCCGGCGGTGGTCACCACATCCAGGGCGTTGAGTGTCACACCCTCATCCTCGGCGATTGAAAAGCTGCTCGCCTGAACCGAAACCGGCTGCATTTCGATGGTTTTTTGCTGCAGGGTAATGTGCAGATCCGGATTTTCCCGGCCGATGTTAACCGACAAGTTTGAATTTTCATAACCGATGCAGGTCACCATTAAAGTCCTGCGGCCGGTATCCCGCGTTTTAATCTGAAAGTTTCCCTCGCCGTCGGTCACATCCCCACTCAGATCATCCGGAAAATACACATTGACATATTCCAGCGGCCGGCCTTTCGGATCGGTCACACGCCCGGTTACGAGTACTGCCTCCCCGGCGAAAAGTCCAAAACCGTATATTGAAAAGACCACAATCAAAATTTGTTTTTTATTGACAGTCAACTTGTTGCCTCCTTTAAAACGGATCATAGCTTTTGTTCACTGTCAATTTACATTATTTTTAAAAGGATCACAGGTTTTTGGTATGAATGGCCGGATAATTATACAGGCGGTATCAGGCGTACGTGAACGGCGATTCAAAATAGGCTGGAAATTTTTTCAATGAATATTTAAGTTTTTCGTGCCACAACGGCCATTTCATCGCCTCCCGGATCATATTCACTTCCTGCAACATCTGCAAATACGTCCGAAACGATAAAACCGGAATTTTCAATTTCAGCTGTAATAGTTTCCCTGCTGAAATATTGCAGCCAGTTGTAAACGGTCCGATCCCGGTGTTTTTCGAAAATCGTGTATTTATCCAGTATAACTTTTTCATCATCATATTTAAACGTATTTAAGAACCCGTAATATTTTCCCGGTGCCCAAAAACCGTTTAACAAGTTGGGTTCAAATACCGTTTGTTCCGAACGCTTTTTAAAAGCATTAATGGTATAAACATCCAATAACACCGAACCGTCCGGTTTTAAAAGTCGATAAAACTGGGACAGTATTTTTTCCCTCTGCTCGGGACTCAAAGCGCAATAATCACACATAATCATCGTAATGAGGTCAAATTTTTTATCCGTATGGAACGAGAGATAATTCTCGTTGATATAATCGATATCCAGGTGATTTTTCCGGGCACTCTCCCGTGCATACTCGATTGAATTTTTGGAAAAGTCAATCCCGGTCACCCTGGCTCCCATTTGCGCAAAACGGATTGTGTACAGACCCGGTCCACAACCAAAATCTGCAATGATCGTGTTTTTTTCGATATGAAAAAAGGATTTTATCCATTCCGCCGATCTGTTGATAAATTTGATATTTCGGGAGGATACATCAACCGCTTCATTTAAATGGAATTTGAGCATTTGTTTGGATGTATGTTCGTCCGTCCACAACTCTTTTGCCGTATAAAACTCAAAAGGTTTCGGCCGGTGATTTGTTTTTTCCAGTTCCTCGTACATTGTCTTTTTTGGTTTGAGATTTGTAATGCCTAAAATCACATGATTTCCGGCCGCCGTTTAAAATGAGCAACCCACTCAAACTTTGCGCCGGACTTTTAGTTTACGCAATTTGACGACAGCAGTAATCATCTGCATCTTTTTAATAGCTGTAAATTATATTCGAGCCTTCATTTTTTCCAGTATATATGTTGCTTGGTCTCTAATTTTTTGATCATTATGGCGGATAAAAGGTTTCACAAGCCCGGACAAATCTGTTCGGCATTCTGCGGTCAGATATGTAGCAAACCGAAAAAGTTTGTCGTCGATGTTTTTTGCTGAGAGAATCTGCGTTATTTCAGGGATCCAGTCCTCTGAAAATTTTTTCGCATACCAGAATACGTATTGCAAAACCTGTAAAGAGGATTTTCGAAAAGTTTGACGGAGAAACGGTTTGGCTCGTGTATAATCGGTTTTAGTTAAGATTTGCAGAGCCATCAGACTCAACCGGTTATCGGGATTCAAATATTCACGCTCGATGATATCCACTGTTTCAGGAGAGAGCTTTGCTTTATAGAGAAAACCGTTCAGACATTCATATTTGTAGGATACATCCGAAACATTTTTATATTTGCTGATGAGTTCCTGGTCCGTTCCTCCCATTGCGTACCCAAACCAGGCCGGATTTTCTATTAATAAATCTCCTGAAATAATTTCATCAAGCCACCTTTCATACCAATCCAGAAAATTTTTCTCATAGGTAAACCGGGGTTTTTGGCGAGACAAATCAAGGTTGACGACCTTCCCTTTGTGGGGGCCGTTAAGGAGAAGGCCATGCGCATAGGTACATCCTTGAGAGCCGATAGGCAAAATTCCGGCATAGAAATTGTCCATTTTTTGTCCGAACTCTATATCAGATAGATTTTCGTCCGTTTCAATTGGTCGGCATGACTTTGCCCAATAGGCCTCCGTCATTGTGGGAAAGATTACGACAGATTGGCGCAAATGGTCTTTGGGGTACTCAGTGAACTCGTCAACATTTTCTCCGAACGGATAGATTCCATAAAACGGGCCGGCAGCTGAATTCTGATACGAACAGCCGCCATTGCCAATTTCAGTCAAAAACGCGATGTAGCAATCGGGTAAGGAAACATGATAATCTTTTTCAAAGGTATCAATATGTTGGTTCTGAATTGGCTCTTTGATCAAATATTTGTGAGACTTTGCCCCAAAAACCTCGAGGTGCTTGTCTGTTTTTTGGGCAATTTTCAGTTTTTTCTTTATTCTTTGAATTTGTGGTTTATAGTTCATAAGCTTTATACTGTTTACGACGTTCCTGCCTCCTGCAGAAACCATACCGTTCTGCTAAATGGACAGATCAGTTTTTGTTACGCCGCAAAATCCGTTTGCGATACATTATTCCATTCAATTCCGATTTTCGGGCAGGCATACGCCAGTTCCTGCGAATAATCACTGACTGCCATCATCCAGTGAAAACCGCGGTGGTCACGCAAGAGTTTTTTCCAGTCCCCGTCGATACTGACGTCGAACTGAGACCGGCAGATATCGTAGAACGGATTTTCTTTTACTGCACCGGTAAATCCGACCCAAACTTTTTGGCCGCCGTCCGGACACACCATGGTGAACCGCGTGCCGATGGGCAGCTCGACCTTGGGAGTGGCGCCGTAATCGGATTCAAAGTGCGTCAAAAGTTTGGCCCGGGCATAACTTTTACCGTCCAAACGCCGGGGAGCCGTACAGTGCGCCACTGTGACTATGCCGTGGTGCGGAAAGGTCGGATCGTTGAGAAATACCGGTTTACCGGAAATGTAATGCAACAGAATTCCCGACGGAATGACGTTAAAGTCCGATTCACAAAAAGCCAGATAGCCCTCGTCGTTTAACAGGCTGAGGGGCAGGCAGGCCGTTGTCTCGGCGATTGGCATCACGGTTCCCATACACGCCTGAATGGTGAATGCCGCAGCGCCGATTTCAGTCAAATACTCTTTAAAAATATCGTACAATAAAAATCCATTGGTCACAAATTGTTCTTTTGTGTGCAATGTCGTTTCCGGCAGATTCAGGTAGCGCTGCGTCCATTGCCGGATGAGTTTCATCCGGGCGTTGTCCGCGCGGGCACTTTTAATACGTTTTTCCAAATCGGAATATTCAACAGGCACGATATCGAGCTTAAATTTATCCCTTGAAATATCCGGTGCCTTCGGATAACACCATCCGGACGCGCCGCCGAGAGCTATAATTTTTCGTCCGATGAAATTAAAAACGCCGTAAAGACTGCGCAGCTTGACCAGCATTTCATCATAATCATCCACAATGACGTCATCAACGGTCATGCCGGAAGGATAGCGGAATTCATCCAGATCCTGGGAATCATTTCCCTGGCGCAGAAAACGGTTGTGTACGATTTCATACCAGAGATAAATCGGGCCTGATTTATGGCGCAAAAATAAAAGATTGTTACGATCCGCTGAAAAGCATGATTCCAGGACATTTGTCCAGCCCGACGCCGCATAGACGATGGGTACGTCGTAATCCTGGGTGTCACGGATTTTTTTTGCATCTTCCTCGGTCCGGACTTGAACGAGCGGCTTGACGGTCAATTCAAAATCCGCCTTGTCTTTCATGATTTCCAGTTCTTTTGAAATGCGTTTGACTTCCTCGGCTACATTTTCCTCTGTGTGCAAACCGCCCCACGGGCGCCAGGATGTCTGCTCGCGGCGTGTTGAAATGCTGTAAAGTAAAATCGGCTGGATTCTAAGCGGGGTTCCCGTACGGATCATGGATTTGTCCGGATTCCAGCTTGATGTGGATGTGGCTTGAACTGCCGCACCAAGCGTCGTAGCTCCTACGACACTCAATGCCGATACCCCCATAAACCGGCGCCGGTTGAGTTGTGAAGAATAACATGAACAGCACATAACGGCCTCCATCTAATTATTTGCAAGGCACCTATAAGAATTATCAGAAAACAGCCGAATCAGGATTACACTCAATAATACCGGATTGAACGGACGTTGTCTTTTCACATTTCCATGCTGCAGGTTCGCTGTTTTATGAATAAAATAAATAAAAATGTCTAACAAGTCAAGATGAATGAATAACAGGGTATCCCCCAAAATTTTATTTATAGTGAAAAACATACCGATACAATCAAATAGGCTTCTGTACTTTATGTATTTCTTTTTGACCTCGCGCAGAGCCGCAGAGATTTTTTAGCCGGGCAATTTGGATTAAAGCATTGACTTTTATTATTTTGTTTTTTAGAGAATTACAATAAATGAAATATTTAACAAAACTCTTGGCTTAAGCCTTATCTCTCTTCTATGTGCCTTCTGCGGCTCCGCGGCTCTG
>JAFGEC010000524.1 GCA_016931775.1 Candidatus Zhuqueibacterota bacterium
CGAACCCGTTTCCGGCCCGGTGGGATTGGAAATAACACTTTTACTTTGATATTTTCCATACCAATCCAAACACCACTCCCACACATTGCCGTGCATATCATATAATCCCCACTTGTTCGGGGGATAACTACCCACCGGTACGGTCTTACCGATAAACTCACCTTTGGGATATTTTTTATACGGATTTTTTCCATCATAATTCGCCTGATCCGTGGTCAGATTATCACCGGTGTTGAACGGTCCGGACTCACCGGCACGGCAGGCGTATTCCCATTCGGCTTCGATAGGCAAACGGCAGCCCAGCCAGCGGGCGAAGGTGACGGCCTCGTACCAGTTGACGTAAATCACCGGCTGACTGGGATCTTTTGAGTAATCATCTTTTAGGTTGGAGTGATCAGGATCGAATTTTTCGTATAATTCATTGGTTACGGCATACCGGCACATGTAAAATTCGTTTAATTTGACTTTGTGAAGGATTTCGTCGTTTTCTCTGTCATATTCATCCTCCGGGCTGCCCATCATAAACTGTCCGCCTGAGATACGGATCATGTCTTTTTTCACCAGCTCTTTAAAACGTTCATCTGCGCCGTCATCCAGCTTTTGCCGCACGATTTCCGACGCACCGGGGGTATCGTGCAATTCCTCCAGAATCCGGACGCCCCAGTAAATAACTTCGCCGTTGGTTTCCCACTTGAACAACTCTTGCAGTGTTTCTACAACCTTTTTGCGGTCTGCAACTTTTTCTTTCAAACCTTTGACGAGTTCGACTCTTTCCTCCACCTTTGCCTGGCCTAAAAATTCTTTGATCAGCTCCGGTTTTACCTTATCCATATCCGGGTAACAGCGAATCGCCAGCGCCCGGTCTTTGTCCCATAATTCTTTTATAAACGCCGTTCCTTCCTCTTCGGTTTCGATCTGCGCGGCGTACAAGCGGACCGGCTCTTCCCAGCGGGGATCGGAACAACGGGACAGGACCGTTTCGGTCGTTATTTTTTCATCGCTGTGCATTTTGCGCGAAACATAATACTCATAAAAGGTACGGTGCACGAAAAAATAGCTGTCTCTGCTTTTCTGCAGCAGACCGTTCTGGCAGATTTCATCCAGCACATCGTCCTCTTTGAGTGTTTTTTTCAGCAACGTCAGCGAATCGGCTACCTGTTTAACCAGATGTTCGTATAGAAATTCATCCTGTTTTTGGCAAAAGAAATAATATGCCATGTCCTGCAAAACACTTTCTTTTAAAGACCGGGAAAAAGCGTCCTGTTTGGCGATTTTTTTCTCTTCCATCAAAGTCAGCAGGGTAACCGCGCACTCCCTGTATAATTCCACCCGGCGTTCAGGCAATTTTTTATCTTTTTCAAAAATGAGGCACATGATTGAAAGCAGGAAAGGATTCTGTGCCAATTCGAACATTCGAATGTTTTTTTTAATCCGTTGATCAAGATCGGTCGGCTCCGGAAACCATTTACCGATAAATTCTTTTATTTTTTCGTACGGCAGCTTGTCAATTTTGTAAACGGGATACGGTATCAGGTGCTGCTGAAATCCGGCCATACGCGATGTAATGATCACACGGCAATTTTCATGGCTGCAAATAAAATCCCGGATTCTTTCGGTTACTGAGGAATATTGCTCCCGTCTTGCTTCATCCAGTCCGTCAAGCAAAATCAAAGCCGATTTTTTTTGTACGACATCCGCCATTGCTCTTCGCATGGCGGGGCCAGCAATATAATTCTCCGCCGAAGAAATTATAAATAATTCCAGGGACTCACCGGTATTGGCAAAATCGGACAGTTTGACAAAAACCGGAAGATATGTCGTTTTTTTACTCGTCTTGAGCGCCAGATAATGCAGCATGGTTGTTTTGCCCATTCCGGGTTCGCCAAGAACGACTAAATGCCTCTCTTTCATATCCAGCAAGTCCAGCGCGGATAAGTTATGGAACTTGTCGGGATGTTTAGCTTTCTCCTTTTGGCAATCTGCTTGCGAGTCCGGGTCGGCATGCACAGTCAATGGTATGTAAATTCCGTCCATGTCAAAATTACGGTTAAATCCAATCATGGAAAGGGTTTTATACTTTTTGGCGACGGCTTTACGGTATTTGGCAACCGTATCCTGATCAGAATCCGGTGCTTCACTTTCTCCCTTTGGGTAGTTATTGATAAGCCAATTGCTCAGATCGTTGTTAATTTTGTATTGGAGGTCGTTGGGAGTATTAAATTTTCCCCGGACGTGCTGTTTATCGATTTCATTTTTAAGCTTTGCCAGTTTGTCCGCGGCTTGACTTTTTTCAATGAAACCGGGTTTCCATTCAAAATCTTCATCAACCAGATAACAAAAACAGGAGATTCTCTTATCTCTGGAAAAATCTCTGGCAAACCGGTATTCCTGTTCTGTTATGGAATATTCGAATCCGTCCGGTATAAAACCATACCGCCAGGCGTAAATACCGATAAAAATCCGGCATTCTTTTATTTTATCCAGACAGGCCTCGAGCGGTTTTTCCGGGGTCGCGCCCCAAAATTCCATCCCATCGTATTTCTGCCCCAGATCGTTGATGGCCTTTTCCGCCGCTTTGCGATATTCTTTCAAATCCTCATAGGTGGAACTGACAAAAATCCGGAACATTTTCTTTTTCATTTTTCCTTCCTGTTCGTTATTTTTAAACCGTCACTCGTTGTTTTCGCTTCATTCGCTTGCGCTCGTCCCTCGCGCTTCGCTCTTTCCGCTTAAACAACTCGTTTTGCTCACGGAAAAAGCCGGAACGACTGCCGGTCACTGCGGGACGAAAACAAGGCGGAAGCCGACA
>JAFGEC010000525.1 GCA_016931775.1 Candidatus Zhuqueibacterota bacterium
ATCCGCCAGCGGAATCGCAATTTCTGCGTTCCAGCCGTAATCGCTTTCCAAAACAACATATTCAATGTCGTCCTTGACAAAATCCCAAGCGGTTGACGTACCGTAACCGGTATCGATCTGGTCCGTTGTTTCTTCACCAACGTTAAAACGCGTTTGAAGATCGTCGATACCATCGTATGCGCCTTCGGTCTTGCTGTTGTCGGCGTCAAAATATATTTCGACACCGTCGTAGTTATAATCGCCGCCTTCGGCGTTAATGATATCGTCCTGTACTTCAAGCCAGATGTAAAGGTAGGTATCATCAAACATCATACGCAGGCTGCCGAACAGGTCGAACCAGTCATCCGGTTCGGCGGCGTCGGCGTTATCGATCTTGTTACATATCGTCTCACCCACATAGCACCAGGCCAATGTATCCAATTCACCGTCTATAACCGGTGGAATGGATGTTTTGGGGACGACCAGTACACTGTCCTCATTCATCTGTGCAAACGAGAATCCTGAGAGCATCAGGATAACTACTGGTAGTACTAATTTTCTCATGTTTTTCTCCTCTTCGTGTCACGCACTCAAAGATTAAACGGTATTCATTCAGGAAAATAATCTGCCTACCCTTTCCCGTTCACGATACAAAAAACAGGAAAGGGCATGTCATATAAATTTCAACTGATCTGTCTGAAACATATTAAATCCCTTAAATTATACAAATCAAACAGAACACTGATCATCGTATTTAAAACAGCAGTGAATAAGTTTAAAAGCTATGAGAATACTTGAACTCGTATGAATATTGTGATTATTTTACGAATTTTAATTTTAAATGTCAAGAAGATAGTCACTGCAAGATGAAAATATTTGTTTTCCTTTTTCAAAAGTTATCATATAAAGTCAGCTACATTCTATTCATTACCGATACTGATTTGAGATATATTTTTCACATGAAAAACAATTTTCTACTGTTTGTCACCTAACCACACATCCAGCCGCGGCGCTTTCCACGTATACGGCTTGCCCAGAATATCATAATCCCCATCGCCGTCCAGATCGGCGATTCGGGATTCGTGGTTGGCATATCCGCTGTCCACCACTGTCGTGGTAAATCCACCCTTTCCATCACCGAAAAGAAGGTATATTTTTGCATTGGCGGCTTTTTCACTGAGTATCATTTCCGCGCAAAAAATATCCAGATGTTTATCGCCGTCGACATCAACAATATCCAGACTATGGCCGTCCTGTACGGCATCGATTAAAATTCTGGATTCCCATTGTTCGTCCTTGAGCTCATATAAAATCATCGGTGCCCGTCCGTCACCGACCACCAGCACAACTTCCGGCGAACCGCCTTCCATCAGGTCTCCGGCCGCAGAACGGGTAAAGGCATATGTTTCATCGATAACAGACATTTTGAACTCATTACCCTGAATGTGTTTGAACCAGCGGCCGCCGCCGATGATATCCAGCTTCCCGTCACCATCAATATCCGCCGTGTCCAGCCCTTCATGTTCGTTGGGAGACTTCCAGGCCGGATAGGTGCCGCGCTGTTGGACTTCATCATCGCTATAGGTATAAATAGCGGTATATTCCCACCCATCCGTGGTTTTTGGATTTTTAGGGATATCAGCCAGGAACAGTGAGCGCTCGTTTTGATTCCAGAAAACCAGTTCATCACGGCCATCGCCGTCAAAATCCGCAAATATCTGGTCGTGGTGCTTGGTGGGTCCGGAATTTTTCACAATCCACCTGTTCCATGGAATTTGGGGATCAAAATCGGGGGCCGGATTTTCAAACCACCAAATCTGGTTGCTGCCCGAATCACCCCCGAACACGACATCCAGATCACCGTCATTGTCGATATCGGTGATCGCCGAACCGGCTTCGATACGCAGATGAGTGCTGTCCACAACGTACTTTTTCCAACCGTCGGTCATTCTCCGGTACCACACCACCGATGGCGAAGCCGTACGCTCGGTCACAAGAAAATCAGAAACACCGTCCATGTCTACATCAAATACCGCCGATGCAGTCTGCTGATTTCCGCCGCTAAACGGCGGTTCCAGGTCTCCGTTTTCAGAGGACAAATGTGTCCATTTCAAATGAGAGGGCTTGCTGCAAAACAGGCCCAGGACAACAAACAAAAATATAATGGATTTTTTCATTTGAGGCTCCATTAAAATTAAAAGTAATTATAGTCACCCAGGAGTTTACAATTTTTTTTTATCGCTTCCTTTGGAACGACCGACTTGTTCTAACGTTAACGCACAAAGTATACACAGAGTTGAGAAAAAATGCAAGGTATTTTTTAAAGTCAATTACCACCGCCAAAGGCGGTGGCTTGTCAGAGGCGCTCTGAAAGGTGCATTGATGATGCGTTTTTTATATTTATGGTCATGGTTTGAATGATAAAAATCAGATAAACGCAAAGGCCGCCAAGATCGCAAAGGCAAAATAAAACAGTAAAAATTAAAAATTCCCCAGAATCTCTCAGTTTTCGAAATATCGTCCGTTTGGAGCTGTTTCAACCACGGGTCCAAAAATCTCGACGGTAAATTCGGGATTATCCAACGGCGAAAAACCCGGCATCCATGTCCGTCCGTCGTGTTTGTATCCATGTTCAGTGGAAAGCATTGCGACATTATTGAAGCGGTTGCTGCTCAGAGATGTCCAGATCAGTTTGGAATAATATTTTCCGCCGCGAACATCAGGATCCCTATAGAGCGAGTGCGCCTCTTCCCCGGTTGTGCAGATATCCGTAAGGTAACCTTTGTCAACTGGTCCGAGCAAATCCGGACCTATCCGCTCCATTAATCCGTTAAGGTAGACGTTTTCAAAAAATATCTATTGATTTTCAATGACAGCTTTTAATCGTATTAAATTCAGAGTTTTTAGCCCTTATTCTTCCTTTTAATCGCTCCGAACGCCGCATAACAACTGTTCTTGTGCAACAGCTCAACAATATCGAAACCAACTCGGCGCAGCAGGTCGAGTTGAAATGTGACCGGCCTCGGCGAATCTTCCGCATCAATGGATTCAAAAACCAGGTCACGGAATTTTTCACCACCCACAGCGACCAGGTAATCCGCATAGCGTTCCCACATCAGGTCATGCACGCCACCCGTTTCATGAAAAACCAGATCCGTTATCCATACGCTACCCCCCGGCGCGGTGACATTATAAATCTTTTGAAAAACCGATTCCCAGTCCCTGTCGTCACGCAAGTGATGTAAAACGGCTGCGGCAATGATGACATCGTATTCATCAGGTAGATCACAGGTACGAAAATCTGACTGAATTAGGTGAATATCACCGGAATTCACAGCGGAGATTCGTTGTGCCGCCTTTTCCAGCATCGGCCGGCTGAGATCAACCAGCGTACAATCAAACGGCGACACATATTGCAAAAGTTTTAACGTATTGTTACCGGCACCACAACCGATATCCAGTACACGGCGGATGTTTTTTGTAGAGGCGACGGCGGCACGTGTAATCAGTTCCATGGCAAGAGGCGCATCCATTGTGGCGGTCTGACCGGTTTCCAGATTTGAGAACCGGTCGACAGATTGATCAAACCGTCTGCGGATTTCATCGATTACAGATTTTTTATACAGAGGAGTTTTGGGGGGATTCATTTTTTAACACCTATTCTGCAGCAAAAGAAAAATGCATCTGCACGATCACCCACCGGCCGTCTCTTTTTTCCAGGATTCCGGTCCATCGGGTATTTTCCCAATTAGCGGGTTGTCCCTTCCACTCATTGATATCGTCCAGCATACAGAAAAACCAGGCCACATTTCCATTTTTCGAAAAGTTGATGCGCATATTTTTAATTTCATACCGAATCGCTTTAAAATCAGGATTCATCCAGAATTCTTCCGCTTTTTTAAATTCGTTAAATCCTTTCACGATGTGGGCATTGGGATGGACTTCAGTATAGTCGGAGTCGTTTGCGATAATACTGTACAATAAATTGATATTCTTATTTTTAGCCCAACCGATGCTGTTATGAATTGTTTTTTCCACAAGTCGTCTTTCACTGTCGATGTTGGCAGGTTCATCTCTGCTACATGAGACGAACAACATTACAATAAAAAAAAGAGTAAGGACTTTTCCGGCAAACGGTATTTTACACATTCTAGACCTCTCATAAAAAAAACTGAATGATAATGTGACATTAATTATGTTTTAAAGTATATATAATGAAAACTTTATATCAACCGTATTTCATTTTACATTCAGTTGGATACTTTTAGCTATATTCCAAATTGACTTCGAACGGCTCACCTGCCGGTAAAATATAGTGTTTTTCACCGGAAAAAACCGTTTCATTGTTCTCCGGCAGATCAAGTATTTCCCGGCCGTCCAGAACCAATAATCCTGTTGTGTCTTTTGGAGTACACAATTTTACAATCCGGTGACCCACTGTCCCCCTGCAATCTACCGTAATGGCGCCCCGAACCGTATGAGCCGTGACTTTCATTTCGTTCAAATCGCCCGGTTGAGGACGGATAAAAAATTTTCGGAATCCCGGTTCAAGTGGTTGAATACCTGCGACATTCATAAAAAATACATACAGCGGTGCCACAGGACAATGGCTCCATTGTGATTGAGAATCGGGCCGGGCGGTCCAGTCTTCCTGTAATGTATTGTTCAGGTCAACGGACTGCATAAACGCCCAGCGGGTGCGAAAATCATTTAAAACCGACTGTATACGGCGTGCTTTCGCTAATGCCCAAAGCCGCCATCCGGCATTTGCAGGATACGAAAAACCCATATGAGGAGGACACTCGGCAAGAGTGTCAACAACAGACCGCATATTTCCATCTGGACATAAATCAAACAGTACTGCCGTTGCCAAAGAACGGTCGCAAGTGCGGATATTTTTCTCCTCGGCAATCCATGGTAAATTGTTTACATACAATCCATGCCGAGAACTCCAGAAAAACTGCTGTGTTTTTCGCAGGATCCGGCCGGCAAAGTCATACGCCTCATCGGCGAGATCGGTTCTGCCGAAAAGAGAGCACAGCGGGCGAAAGGCGTGGTACAGCATGGCAACAGTATACAAATTAAAAGCGCACTGTTTATGCCGTTGTTTCAAGTAAGCATTGTGGTCGATCCAAACTTTGGGAACACCGGTATTTTCTACCGGCAGGAGGCCGTGGGATGTTTGAATACTTTTTAAATAATGGTAAAAAACACACAGTCTGGGGAAAACCTCGGTTAAAGCGGAACGGTCGCCGGTGTACAAATAATAATAATAGCTATCAAAATTAAATCCGATGCCGTGATCCAGCAGCGGCCCCCATGGGGTCAAGTCCATTTGTCTTTCCATCAACCGAGCCAGGCGGTCATAAGCAGGCCAGCAATCAAGAAAATAGCCGTCGTGCGTCAGTCCCTGACTAAAAGTCTCCAGGTAACGTGCCGGCAGCCGTTTTTCCCCAAAAGTCAAAAAAATGGCATGTAACTGATGTCCCACGTCTCCGCTATACTGTTGGCGTTCACGGCCCATCCCGTCCACGATAGTCTCCTGAGCGGCGTTGTGAATGGTGTTGATTGCAGCATTGAGGAGTTTTTGTATTTTACCGTCCGAACAATAAAGTGCCGGTTCATTGGGCCATGGAAAACGCCGCCGCCGCACCTGCACGTTGCTCACAAACACCGGTTGATTCGTATTGCGCACGACAAGTTGAATCCAGCGTAAACTTTCATAATCGAACGTTTCAAAAACATTCTCACCTTGCTTACAAACAAACCTTGTCCATGAAAAAAAATGGTTATTCATTACCGCCGGGCCGCCGGGCTGGTGGGCTTCCTGTACCAAAAGCTCGATAATGGTACCCTCTTCCGCCTGCACTGTAAATCCCGGCCAGCCGACGATCTGTTCGGTAAATTCAAAGGTTAAAACCGCTGAGAGTTCCGGCCTGGGTAAAATTTGCCATTTACCTGCGTGCTGCAAAACACACGATTCCCGAACCGCCTGAAAAGCATCGGGCAACAGAAAATCGAAATAATCATCAGCCGGTACTTTCCAGCTGATGTAATGGGATTCAACCAAATCCCGGGCAGACACCACAATTTCATCCATAAACGGAATGCGCCGCGGACGGAGCGACGCATTTTCGCAGTCGCTGCCTATCTCGAAAAGATAATCTCGATAGTTGGAGCACAGGGCGGGTTTGTCAGCGGGACAGGATAGTTCCATGGCCGGCAACCATTTAATTTGAGTTATCTCGTTGCCGTTCTCCCAACCGGCTGGATACAACCTCGCATCAAATATTTCCTGAAGTGAACGCAAATACCATCGCTTGTATTGTCCCGGCGGCCAGCACCTGGCAAGACAGGTCTGCCAGGTAATGTCAGATACGAAAAGCTGTTTGTCCCCAGCAATATATTCCACTTCAAGTTTGAATATCAATCCCGGCTTGCCGATCGGCCATGTACCATCACCCTGGCCGTAAAACAGCACCTGCACGGCGAGATAATTTTCACCGATTTTGAGTTTTTCCATGAGATCAACCGGATCCACATCGACCCAGCGGGGATCCGAGGGTGCCGGTCCCCATTGAATCCGCTCACCGTTCAGCATCAGTTTATACCTGCTATCGGCAACTATCCAACCCTTTGCCGATTTCAGGCCGTTCGAGATGAAAATTTTTTTACGAAAAAATATAAATGAATTTTGCAGACAGCGCTCCGAAGGATACCATATCCATTTGGCAGGCGTTAAATCCAGGGTCGGGACGGTCTGGTTTTTGATCATTTCGGAGTGAACATTCAATTTGGTTTCAGATGCGTTTGCGGCTATAGCGGAGAGTGTCAGGCCGGCGGTGGAACTGGTTTTGAGAAAATCTCGTCGAGAGAAATTAGGCTGTTTCATGTTCATCGTACCCCTTGTTAAAATTAAAACAAATTTATTACCAAATCAGCAAAAATATAAACAACGAATAGCCTCTCATTCGATGTAACAATTCAGTACAAACAGGGCAAAAAACGTCACCCATTTACTCGGCCGATCCTTTTGCTCTACATCTACCCACATCTTGCCATTTAACGAATTTTCCAGAAGCCACACGCCTTCCGATGTTTTCTTTTGTTGAATGACCTGTAAAGAATCAAGCATCTCATGATTGAGCATTATACCGAGTCGAGACAAGGCATACATCGCCTCCAGGATGTCTGAATTATAATGAAGCGGGAACCCAAATTTAAGCCATCCGATTTTAGGATTCGGAGTTCCTAATCCGTGTGAAGCAAGAAATTTTTTCCGTTGTTTTGCTATCCATTCTTTCACTGTCTGTCCAGCCGGCAAATCAGCACGTTTTGGTTGGAGGGCAAGAACCTGCTGCCAGAGCTTCCTCGTCCCCGGTACATAAATGTAGACTTTGTGGGCAAGCAGAATCTGCACAATCAGATCGATCGCGGCTTCAACAGACTCTGACCGTGCTTCCTGCGGAATTTCTTCAAAGCAAAGCAAAAGTTTTGGCAGAGCCATAAAACAATTCGGCAGGAGGCTATACTCCATTGCGGAACAAACAATCCCACGGTCTTTTACGATCCTCTGCGCCAGTTTCTCCGTTTCTTGAATAACAACGGGATGATCCCCATAGCCCAAACGCATGAAGGCGGCGAGAAGATTGGCGGTGAGACACTGTCCTCCACTCTTCATAACCCAAGTACGTCGTTCCAATATATGAGAAATCCCGTCAGCAATGCGTGAATCCGTTCCATCAGCGAGAAATTGACCAAGGAAAATGACCTGCCAAAATTTGCCCGTATACTTCCAATAAGCCCGGTCATCATCGTTCCAAAATTTTTCGCCATGTTCAAGAATACGCTGCGTCACCTCATATTCCATAAGGCGTGCCCTGCTGCGCTGAACATCCGGATCGAGCACCGGCTTTTTAAGTAGACGGGTCAATGTCAGATACTGGACAGGCGGATTATTTTCTTCCAACAACCACTCAATGACCTGATTTTGAAATTTCATTATCCGTTCCACATATGTTTTGTGAGACAAGATTTCCACGATCGTAGGCATCGCACCAGACCGATGCGATACTTATTTCTGCACATTTCAAAATTACTACAACGCAATCCCAAATTCGCATCCAGAAGCAATAATGTCAGCTAAATAGTTTAAAAGAATAAACATTTAATGAAAGTATTCACACAGTACAATAATTCAATTTACCCGTTTGATTCCCTCCGAAACCATCAAATTCTCTGATCTACACGAATATTTTCAGCAATTCCCCGAAATCGGTATTTCCGCTTGAACGAGCGAATAGAATATTATTTTCTCTCCTTTTCTATCTTATCCTGATACCCACTGTCAACAAATGCCTGCACAGGGTCGACCGGCAGGTTCTTTTCCTGCCGGGCAACAGCAAGAATCGGCCGAACATCTGCATTAAGAAGTGCATTGTTAAAAAAACGATTCGCCAGAATAATCTCGTCCTGTTGTTGCAGTTTAGTCAGTTTTTTTTCATCAACCAGCATGGCTTTTGCAAGTGAGATCTGCAAGGAATCGATTGAATGCAGGATAGCGTGGATTCGGTTCTCCCGGCTGCTGCACTGGTCGATCATATAGGCCCAATTTTTTTCTATTGCGGGATTATTGACAACGCCGCCTGAAACAAGTTCATAAAATATTCTCGCCATTTCTCCGCTAGGTTCCACGGCGTGGTCGTCATCAGCTGCATATCGCGTATTAAAGTGAAAACCACATCTTTTTCCTGTCAAGATCAATTGGGCGACGATTTGTTCGATGTTGGTACCATGAGGATGGTGCCCAAGGTCGACAAGAACACCGGCATTATCACCAATCTCATTGGCGAGCATAAAGGCCATTCCCCAATCGGCAACCGTTGTACTATAGGTACCGGGTTCAAACAGTTTATATTCGATGAGAATATGCACGTCCTTGTCGATCTGCCGGGCAGCCTGACGCAATGAATTTTTCACTCCTTCGGCGGCAATACGCAATGATATCTGTCCGGGATACAAGGAACCGTCGGGCAACCATATGGTGACGAGATGGTCGCCGAGATCACGTGCAATCTGCGCCCCAAATACCGTTTGATCGATATAGCGGTCGATGGTCTCCTTTTCGACCGCTGCAAGGCTATTACGATAAGAGCCGTGCAAAAAATAGGTCGGACTGACGGAGCCAATTTTTAAGCCATGCTCCCTCGCCAATTGATCCACTCTTTTTGCCGTTGTGTAATCGCCGGTATGGCCGTCAGCGGAAAAATCCCATAAAATATGCATGGCGACCTTTTGGGTAGCACCGGTCAGTTTTTGGACAACAGCCGCATCATCAAGTTTTTCAGAAATGTTTCTGGCAAAGCCCGGGGGCATATAATCTCCAAAACGTCCTCCGCCGAATTCACCAAAAATCCAGCTGGGAATTTCAACCTGGAAATTTTTAACAGCTTCAATCGCCTGCCGAACTCTATCCGTTCCAAATTCCGTTTCTAGTAAGTGTAAAGAGTCCATCATTTTTTGATTCCTATAATCTTTTTCTATCTATGGCAAAAATATTTAATTGTTCGGAATTTTTAATGCCGATTTCCCGCTTTATTAAACTCGTTTCGATGATAATTTGTTTTGTGACGGTCGGCCGGCCTTTGTTTTCAATCGTACTATATAACAGATCAAATGCCGTTCGTCCCATTTGATAAGGATTTTGATTCACCGTGAAAAAAGGCACGCCCAACCGGGAAATGATATCGTTATCACCGAATTCAGCGAGCACAATATCCTCAGGGATACGTAGTTTTGAATTTAATATAGCCAGCCCGGCTCCGAAGGCAACCAAACCGCCGATACATAAAACGGCGTCAGGTATATTACCACTTTCCAAGGCCAATTGCATGGTTTTATAACCTTCCTGAATGTAATGGTCACAACTCACGGCCAGCTCGGCTCTAAAAGGTACATTTTGGACGTCCAAGGCTCTTCGGTATCCCCTGAAACGGTCTTCGGCCACAGACATCCCTTCCTTGATACCCAGACACATAATATTCCGGCGTCCATTATTGATGATCTCCATCGTGATGTTAAAGGCTGCCTTTTCGTCATCAATTAATACGGAGCTGACATCAAACTTTCTGGTATGACGGTCATAACAGACGATAGGAATACCTTCTGCCTTGAGTTGCAGTAAAAGATCCAAATTACTGCCACCCGGTGCAGGATTAAGCAAAATACCCTCAACAGGAAGCCCCGCCAGAAACTCCAGATTCCGGCGTTCGATCTCGCACAGCTCATCATGAACGAGTAAAATCGGCACAAATCCCTTCAAGTCGGCCTGCTCATAGATGCCACGGGTGACTTCGGAAAAAAAGGAAATTCTTAAATCCGGTACAATGACACCAATCATATTGGACCGGCGTTGTATTAAACTGCGTGCCATGAGATTCGGCCGGTATCCGAGTTGTGTCGCCAGCTGTTTTACTCTTTTTCGTGTCTCTTCGGAAATGTCGTTACTATCCCGCAAAGCTTTTGATATCGTAGCCGGCGTCAGATCCATTTTTTCAGCGATCATTTTCAGCGTTACTTTTTTTCTCATGGCAAAATATCTTTCAAATGAATAAAATACCTCTCTGAATCAGCCTCACAGATTATTTAAAAACATACAATATCTATCTACTTAATCGTTTTCGCAAACTTGAGTTATTATATTAAAAACTAAACAGATAGTCAAGCCTTTTTTTCAATTTGAGAAAAATTGTCTTGTAAAAACAAATCTCTTTCTCTAAATTCATAAAATATCAGTGGGAAAACGACTTGTTAACCTTAAATGAATAGAAAGGATTTTGCAGTGAGCGCATTAACCGAATCTTCCATTTGGAAAAGTCTCGAACAGCATTTCGCAGAAATAAAAAACGAAAGAATGACCGAAATGTTTAAAACAGACCGGGATCGGGCCCCCAAATACACAATTGAAGCATGCGGTATACGCCTGGATTACAGTAAAAACAGAATAAGCGAAAAAACCATGCCGCTTTTGTTCGAACTTGCTACCCATTGCGGGATAAACACGAAGCGAAAAGCCATGTTTTCCGGTAATAAACTCAACATAACCGAAAAACGTTCGGTTCTTCACACCGCCCTGCGGAATGTTTCCGGTTCTCCTATAAAAGTGGATGGCATTGATGTCATGCCCGGGATTCAGGCTGAATTGAAAAAAATGCGGGATTTTTCCAAGAAGGTACGCAACGGTAAATGGCGTGGATTCAGCGGCAGACGGATACGATATGTGGTCAATATCGGAATCGGCGGTTCGGACTTGGGTCCGCAAATGGTCAATGAAGCATTGGCATATTACAGCGATGGCCCGCAAACCTTTTTTGTATCGAATGTGGACGGAACGCATCTGGCGGAAACCCTGAAAAAAGTAGAATTGTCGACAACGCTATTCATTATTGCATCAAAAACTTTTACTACCCAGGAAACGATGACAAACGCCTACAGTGCAAAATCGGCTCTGTTGGCGAAATTTAACGGAAAACAGGATGCAGTGCGAAAGCATTTTGTCGCCGTATCCAGTGCCATTGACAAGGTAATGGAGTTCGGTATCGATCCGAAAAATACTTTTGAGTTCTGGGATTGGGTCGGCGGACGTTATTCCCTGTGGTCGGTCATCGGACTTCCCATTGTCTTGAGCCTTGGATATAAAAAATTTTATGATCTTTTGACCGGCGCCCATGAGATGGACATGCACTTTTTAAATACACCGCTTGAAAAAAATATACCTGTTATTCTAGCTCTATTAGGTGTGTGGTACAATAACTTTTTCGGTGCTGCAAGCCATGCCGTTTTACCCTACGATCAGTACCTGCACCGGCTCGCCCCATATCTTCAGCAAGCGGATATGGAATCCAACGGGAAAAGCGTTGACATTGACGGTAAACCGGTGGATTACCAAACCGGTCCGATCATCTGGGGACAACCGGGTACCAACGGTCAGCACGCATTTTATCAACTGCTGCATCAGGGTACCAAACTTATTCCGGCGGATTTTATCATGCCGGCCAACTCGCTTAATGAAACCGGAGATCATCATCTAAAATTAATCGCCAACTTTATTGCACAGACGGAAGCACTGATGGTGGGTAAAAATGCCGATTCGGTTGAAGAAGAATTAAAACAACTGCGAAAGAAATTAATGAATAAAAAATTATTAACGCCAAAACATCTCGAATATTTAATACCTCACAAAATTTTTCAAGGCAACCGGCCTACGAATAGTATCACATTCAAAAAGATGACACCCAAAATATTGGGTTCACTCATCGCCATGTATGAACATAAAATTTTTTCCCAGGGTGTCATCTGGAATATCAACAGTTTCGATCAAATGGGAGTTGAACTAGGCAAACAACTTGCTAAAACCGTCCTGGAGGAAATCGAGGGAACTGAACGATCTGAACGGCATGACGGATCAACATCCGCCCTTGTTGAATATTTTAAACAGAACAGGCTATAGCACATGTCGGAGTTAAGAATCGGCACATGCAGCTGGAAGTATGACTCCTGGCGGGGACTTGTTTACAATCCGGACTCAGGCGACACGTATTTACAACAGTATGCCCGCAAATTTAACACGGTTGAAATCGATCAATGGTTCTGGTCACTTTTCGGCACGACCAGGGTATTACCGAAAGAAAGTATGGTTAAAGAATACGCCGCATCCGTACCCGACAATTTCAAGTTTACTATTAAAATTCCGAATAGTATTACACTCACGCATCATTATCCAAAAAACAAAGGTGATCCTTTGAAGGCCAATTCGGATTTTTTTTCAAAAGAACTTACCGAACAATTTATCGATAAAATACGCCCCTTGGGATCTAAAATCGGTATGCTTATGCTGCAGTTTGAATATCTGAATAAACAGAAACAGGCATCCCAAGCTGTCTTTTTAGACAATTTTGAACTATTTCTATCGCCCCTTTCAAGAGATTTTCCGCTCGGTGTCGAAATTCGAAATCCGAACTATTTAAACAAGACCTTTTTTGAATTTTTAAATCGACATCAACTGTGCATGGTTTTTCTGCAAGGATACTATATGCCGTCGATTGTTTCCATTTACCATAAATTTGAGAATTATTTTCATAACACGACAGTTATCAGATTGCACGGTCCCAACAGATCCGACATTGAAAAAAGAAGCGGCAAACAATGGAATAAAATATGGGACGCCAAAGATGAAGAATTGAAGGGAATCGTTAACATAATCAAGCGGCTTTTACGTAAAAATGTCGACGTTTATGTAAATGTCAACAATCACTATGAAGGATCGGCACCTCTGACAATTGAAAAAATAAGGGATTTATTGGATGTTGATGGTATTTGAAAAATCTATATTAAAATACAAAAAGCCGACACTTGGTATCGGCTTTTTACGGAATCGGTATCTGTTCAGACAGTGGCGGTTCAGACGATGTTCCTTATCAGACCTTGGCGTATTTTACTGTCAATAACAGTCCATTGACTATGTGGCGGTACAGTCATTTTACCGATCATTTTTCCGTTTTTCCAAAATGTGACATTGTGTTTACCGGAATTTTTTTCCCGACACATCACAACCCGCACCCATGTTTTCATAAACCTCTCCCGGCGTTTCTCCTTTTGTTAGATAGCGGCTATTGGATTTTCACCCTAACTCACTTAAAATTGTGTTACAATAACTGTACCAAAAACTCACTCCTTATTAAAAGAATTTATAAATAGCTATAATTTAATAACTTGGATAATTTCTTAAATCTTAAGCAGGATAGTCATTACCGGAAAATTGTAATAAATTTATGACAAGTGTCATTATTTTTTCACACAAAAACAATAAACACCATAAAAGGCAAATGACAGGTTGAATATGGCAGTGCCCGCCTGCCCGTGATATTCAAATTGACATTGATGGATTTTTAGGTTATTTTATCGTTTAATACGGTAAATTCACACGAATGATTGGTCATAATGGTCCACGATCACGAACAAAAAGACATCAACCGTTTGCCTGGAAATAAAAGCCGAACAGACATCAATTTAACAGCACCCGCCGGATCTTTTGAGGCATTGTGCGCGGCGATAAAAGCAGGTGCCGATTCGGTCTACTTTGGCGTTGAGGATTTAAATATGCGTGCAAGAGCGGCAAAACCTTTTATATTATCCGATTTGACCAAAATTACAAAAATTGCTCGAAAAAATAAAATTAGTGTTTTTCTGGCGGTAAATACGATTCTGTATGACAGTGATTTGGAAAAAATGCACACAATATGTGATTCTGCTCGAGATGCCGGAATTGACGCGATCATTGCAACGGATATTGCCGTCATCCAATATGCACGATCCCTGGATTTACCGGTTCACATATCAACACAAGTAAATATTGCCAATATCGAGGCGGTGCGGTTCTATGCAAAGTATGCAGATGTTATGGTACTGGCCAGAGAGTTAAAACTGAAACAAATTCGTAACATTTGGGAAACAATAAACAACGAAAACATCACCGGCCCTTCCGGCCGCCTGGTCAAGATCGAACTTTTTGCCCACGGCGCCCTGTGTGTCTCGATTTCAGGCAAATGTTACATGAGCCTGGCCCTTACCGGGCATTCCGCCAATCGCGGCGACTGCTTGCAATCTTGCCGCCGTAGTTACATTGTCCGTGACATACAGGACGGCCACGAACTTTCCATCGACAATAAATTCATCATGTCACCCAAAGACCTGTGCACGATAAAATTTATTGACAATCTTATCGACTCCGGCGCGACTTTCCTCAAAATCGAAGGCCGGGGTCGTTCTCCAGAATATGTTTATCGTGTAACAAAAAACTATAGAGAGGCCATCGACAGTTATTTAACCGGTACGCTGGATCAGTCTAAAAAGGACCACTGGGTGACGGAACTGGAGACGGTTTTTAATCGCGGATTCTGGCATGGCGGGTATTACTGCGGCAATCCGCTCGGGGAATGGAGTGCTTCATATGGCTCCCAGGCCACACAGCAAAAGTCTTATGTGGGATATGTGATCAATTACTTCCAAAAGCCCAGGGTAGGTCAATTTTTGATTGAAAATGGTGAACTGCGGCGGGGCGATCTGGTTTTTGTCACAGGTCCGACCACCGGTTATGTCGAAACACATGTTGAAAGTATCTATGTAAACGAACAGCCGGTGAACGTTGCATTCAAAGGGCAAAACATTACATTACCCTTTGCCGAAAAAGTCCGTCCCAATGACAAATTATTTGTTCTTCGTAAACGGACAAAGTGGCAGTCATAAAAGGGGCTGAAGCGATGATTTAAAAAGTCAAATGACATATCATTGATCTGACGGATAAAAAGCATCACGCTGAACCGGTCAACCTTTTATATCGAGCATCGAAAAACCAAAAACAGTAACGATAAAAGATGACTTTAGCTGCAGCCCCCAATACTCTCCAAGTGAATGAAACTAGGCAATTTCGGCGATATTAATATCCGCTTCTGTTTTCAATCTTTCAATATAGTCACGTTGAATTTTGGGTGCCTGCTGGTTGCGCATTTTCTCCAGCAATTCTTCCCGTTTTTCATCAAAGGATTTATAGCTGTTACGGTTGATAACCTTGATAATGTGATAGCCATAACGGGTTTCTACAATATCGCTGATCTCACCGACCGGCACGGTAAATGCGGCATCTTCGAACGGTTTGACCATTTGACCTTTACCGAACTCCTCGTACAATCCGCCGGTGGCCTTGGAACCGGGATCTTCGGTAAACTCTTCGGCCAATGCAGCAAAATCTTCACCGGCTTTGGCTCTGTCCAGCAAACCCTCCATCTTTTTTCGAATTTCCGCTTTTTCCGAATCATTTTTACCGGTGGTTTGCATCAGAATGTGACGTACACTCGCGATTTCCTTTGAGGTATAATCTTCATACTCTTTTTGCATCTGCTCGTCATCGATCTCTAGGCTGTCGTCAACTGCCTTTTGTATCGCTTTCTGGATGCCTAAACCGGTCTTAATGTCATTCTTGACAAAATCCAGATCAAAACCCTGCTGTCCGATCATTTCTTCAAACTTTTCCTGTCCGCCGAACCGTGTATACTGCA
>JAFGEC010000526.1 GCA_016931775.1 Candidatus Zhuqueibacterota bacterium
GTCGGTGTCAGCCAATATTACACCAACGCCATACAGGAAAAAATGAATCTGCCACCAGAGAAACTGCACACAGTCTATTTAGGCATTGACACGACGGGATATCAACCAGCCCAACCGGATGAGCATGCCCCCGTTATCGGATATTTATCACGGATTACCGAACCGCATGGACTGGATGTTTTGCTGGATGCGTTTATTCCCTTAAAGAACCGGTTACCCCGTGTAAAACTTCATGTCACCGGTGGGCATACAGCGGACGACCGTGCATTCGTCAAAAAAATACAATCGACCATTGCCGAACATAATCTGGAAAATGATGTAAAATTCTATCCGGATTTCAACAAGGAGAGCAGGATTAATTTTTTGCAGCAGCTTTCCGTTATGAGCGTCCCTATGGTTTGTGGTGAGGCGTTCGGTATGTATCTGCTTGAAGGTCTAATGGCCGGTGTGCCGTTTGTACAGCCCAATTGCGGTGCTTATCCCGAACTGGCGAAAATAACCGGCGGTGGCATAGTCTTCAATCGAGAGGATACCGGTTCGCTGGTGGACGCACTCTACGCACTGTTGAATAATCCTAAAAAACTGCACCAGATGGGCGCCAAAGGCCGGCAGGTTGTAAAGGAAAAATTCAACGTGCAAGTTATGGCGGAGAATATGGTGAGGGTTTATAAAGGATTGCTAAAGCGGAAATGAACACATTTCGGGACGTATATCGTCCTTTTATCATTTCTTTATTTCAGTTGCGAATCGTTACGGTCCAACCGCCAGAAGATTTGAATCCGACGGCTCCGAATTTAATATCATAACCCAAATAACTTGCGGCTTTTCGCATGGAATCGGCAAACACACAAAAATGGCGGCCTTGTAAAGCACCTGTTATTATTTGGGGCTGTCCGTCCTTCTGAGAATTTTGAATTAGAGGAATATGGGAGAATTCTTTTAAAAATCGAAACAAGATGAGGCTATTTTGCAAACTCCACCCACTTGGAGCCAGCAGCATTAAAAAAATTGTGAACATGGTTCTTTACTTCTTCCGACAACGGTTCGCCAATTTCCATGGATTTGGGCTCGATGCCGAGATATTTGAATTCGATATTTTTTTGAGAATATATATATTCTTCCACCATCTTGATGGAAAACGCATGGGTGCTGATGCTGATTTTATTGATTTTTTCACCGTCCAGCCAGGTGATTTCGCCCGGCCGGCCGCCCCATTTGCAGGCATCGATAAAAACCACCAACTTTGCCCGACTGTCGATTATCTTTTGTAAATAGTTTTCCGGATTGGTTCGCGCGAGAATAAAAATTGAATCCTGAAACTCGGTTTTTTCTCTCAGGTTGTCCACAAAAACCAATCCAACACCGTCGTCCCCCCGAATGTCATTGCCCAAGCCGATAAAGATGATCTCCTGGGCCTGATATCCCTGTAACAATCTTTTAAAATCAATAAAATTCATCAGCCACCACAATCTTGTGCCGGCATCTGGGGCAGACCAGTTTGATCTGGTCTTCTCTGCGAATAATGCTTTTGGTTTTTGACTCTTCAAAATCCGTAAAATGTCGTTGAGTTTCCAGCAGCAGATTGGGGTGAGAATATGCCTTTGCGCCCAACTTGTCTTTGATCCAAACCAGATGATCCCGACAGGCAATGACATCACCGCATGATTCACAAATCGCCAGGCTTTTATCAACTTTTTCGAATAACGCCGGATCGTCTTTTTGCATGACCGCCAGTGAATGCTCGTTGCTCAGAACAATTCCTTTTTCGGTGATGCATTTTTCCTCACACTGTCCGCAATTCATACATTTTAAATAGTTTACGGTCAATGTTCGAATTTTGGTTTTTTTGTCATCGTTTATATCGATCGCTCGGGTGGGACACACCTGAGCGCACGTACCGCATCCCACACAATAATTTTCGTTGTATCGTGGTTTACCACGGAATGCTTTGTGGGCTTCAAACGGTATCGCCGGAAATTTTGTTGTATAAGGCGCAGAAAACAATGAACCGAGTGCTTCTTTTACTTCACGTAATTTTGGCAGGAACATATCTCCTCCATAAAGTACAGTGCAAATAATTGCCAAAAATTATCAATTTTTTAATTCCTTGTCCTCTTCATACTGGTCCACGACGGTGACGTCCGCCAGTTTGATTCGGGCTCGATGAGCGGCCCTTGCAATGGCGTGTGCTGCAACGGGGGAGGCCAGAAAGATAAATACGATTCCAAGCAGCGCCTTGAAGCCGAAACTGTTAAATCCCTGAATCAGAAACACACCGAACAGTATTCCGGCCGAGCCAAATGTAACACATTTTGTCGCGGCCTGCAACCGGTTATAAACATCCGGTAACCGTACCAGTCCCAGCACACCGAAAAAATCGAACCCGATACCGAGATAGATAAAAACCATTCCTGTTGTGTGTAATATAGGATTATTCATCTAACGACCTCCCTTCCAGAATTTTTGCAAACGCAAGGGATGCAATAAAGCTTAACAGAGCCCAGATGAGCGCAATATCCATA
>JAFGEC010000527.1 GCA_016931775.1 Candidatus Zhuqueibacterota bacterium
ATTGTCTATATATCCGATGTATTATTTCCTTTTTATTATGACCAACGTCATATCGTCATGTTGGGCAACACCTCTGGTAAATAAATCTATGGTCGAAAGAATTTTTCCCAAAATATGAGCGGCCGGCGCTTCTTTGTATAATGTCACAATTTCTATCAACCTTTGCTCGCCAAATTCCTCATTATCTTCGTTCATGGCCTCACAAATACCGTCGGAATACAGCACCAGTACATCGCCGTTTTTGATGGTTGTTTCTGATTCATCGTATTCGACATTTTGAAGCGCCCCGAGAACAAGGCCCCTGTTTTGCAAAAAAACAGGATTTTTACCGGGAGAAAAATGCAGAGGTGGGTTTTGACCGGCATTTGCATATTTTAATATGTGATTTTGAATGTCGAGAATGCAATAAAAAAGAGAAACAAATGTTTTGCTATCTGTGCTGTGAAATAAAAATGTGTTTGACCTTTGTAAACAAACGTTCGCAGGATCACCCATATAGGCCTGTCCGCGAATTGTGGCCTGTGTATTGGCCATGAGCAAAGAGGCCGGAAGCCCCTTTCCGCACACATCACCCAGGGCAATCACCAAACTATGTTCTTCAGGTTGTATAAAATCGTAATAGTCTCCGCCTATCAGTTTTGCTGCAATATTTTTTCCGGCGATTTCATAATCTTTTAGTTGCGGAGCGGCTCCGGGCAACAGGTCTTTTTGAATATTTGCCGCTAATTTTATTTCGGCCTCCTGCCTGGCAATCTTTTCTTCCAGCTGCCGGTTGAGTTCCGAAATTTTCTTTTCCTGGGACCGTGCTTTCAGCATATTTTTAATCCGTATGAGCAATTCCTCTTTATCGAAGGGTTTACAGATATAGTCGTCTGCACTCGCTTCAAGGCTTTCGATCCGGGCCTGTTTTCCGATGCGTGCCGTGAGAAATAAAACCGGTGTCGATTGCAGGACCGTACTTTTTCTGATTTCGCGCAGCAGTTCACGACCGCTCATAAACGGCATCATCTGGTCTGTGAGAATGAGGTCGGGTTTGTATTTTTTTGCTTTTACGAGACCATCCCGCCCGTCCGTTGCCAGGAATACATTGTACGCGTGTTTTAAAAGATCGCGCACATATACTCTCAGGTCTGGATTATCCTCCACGTACAATATGACGTGTTTTTGCGGATCGAAAAACGCTTCCGTTTTGTGATTTTCATTTTCTACGCCCACCTGATCCGTTGCACCTTCTTCAACGAGGCCGTAAGGCCGTAACACGGCGTTATCCTCCTGTGGCAATTCTATGATCGAGGCAGGATCGAGATGCCGTGTACCGAATGGGATGTTGACCTGAAAAACGGTCCCTTTTCCGTATTCGCTGCGAACGGTAATGTCTCCGCCGTGCAGTTTTGCGATCTCTTTTACCATTGCCAGACCCAGGCCTGTTCCTGCATATTCCCGAGATTCACTGCCATCCGCCTGATGAAACCTGTCAAAAATATGAGGTAACTGGTTTTGTCTGATACCAATGCCCGTATCTTTAATGGTCATCTGAAACAGGCTGTCCTTATTTTCCGTAAATATCTCAATAAAACCCTTTTTAGTGAATTTTATGGCATTTGATAAGAGATTCATAAAAAGTTTATCAAATTGTTCCCGGTCTATGTAGAGGTCAACGTTATAAAGATCGGCATCAAGGGTGGTTTTCAAAACCAGACCTCTTTTTTCGGCAACGGATTTAAATTGCACGATGCGTTTTTGAATAAAACTATTGATATCCTCCATGCGAGCTGTTTTTAACTGCATCTTTCCGGCTTCCAGCTTGGAAAGATCGAGAATTTGATTGATGAGTTCCAGTAAACGGTCCTGATTGCGTTGCATAATCAAAAGCTGTTCATATATTTGTGGTGATACTTCACCGTATTGCCCGGCTAACATCTGTTCTAGTGGCCCCAGTGTCAGAGTAATCGGAGTGCGGAATTCGTGCGAAATATTGGCAAAAAATTCGGTTTTCAGTTTATCCATTTCTTTGAGAACGGTAAGACGTCTGTTCCGAATCGTGGCTGTGATCAAATCGGCGATCGCTTCGAACGTATCCGCATCACCCTGGTCGAGAGGGGGATAAAATGGTTTGGCCTCCATAAGGCGGCCTGAAAGCAGCAGTCCCAGCGGCGCATTTTCAAGCATGACCGGCAGGCAAATAAAAAAGGGCAATTCAAAAGCGGACCGGATTTTCTCGATGAGTGGGGTCGATTCAGTTGCTTTATTAACCAATAAATAGCCCTTGCCTTGAGCGAATTCCATGGGAAATTCAAAGGAGAGCGTCGGCAAATGTTCGTTATCTTTTTGTTGGAATCCAAGCCATAAACTGGGCCGATAATTATGTTCTTTTTCTGTTTGTTGAAAGACAATCGTCTTGTCCATTTTGAGCGTTGGATTAATTGCCTGGATGGCTGCTTCGAATAGTGATGAAATATCGGAATGGATACCAATGGTCTTGTTCAGTTCAGAAAGAAGGGCAAAGCTCTTTCGTCTCTGCCGGAGTTCATGGCGCAGTCCCGAGACAGCAATATCGTATTTCAAATTGTCGCCGGAGAGCTCCTCGATCCGTTTTTTATAGAATTGTAACTGTTTATGCAGGTTTTCGTTCTCTTTGTCTTTTTTAACCATAGAGACAATGACCTCAATTTGATGACTTTCTATTTTTCCTGCTCACAAAAGACACAGAGTACGCCGGTAAAAACACATGCCTGCATTTCATTTCCTACACGGGCGATCTCGGTTCCGGAGTATATACCAAACAATGGCATTTTTGAGCCTATAACCTTCTGAACGACCTCGGCTTCCTCGCCTTCCGTTCCGCTATAGCCGCTGGCGCGGCCACCGCAGTCAATATAGAAACAGAAAAAAGGATTTTTATCCCTGGTTTGCTCGAGAATTTCTTCGGATCGCTGCCTGACATACTCAAAGTCGGAGAAACTGCGCTTCATCAACTGAACTTCTGTTCCAACCTTCAGGTCCGGCTCAAACATAATGAGCCCCCCGCGCTTTTGATCCACCCCGCTGATCAAACGGTTTGCATAATTCTCTTCTTTGAATTCACTGAATTTATCCCCTTTATTGATACCAAGGATGACAAAGAACGGGAATTCCAGCCACTCCTTGAATTGTTTGGGACCGAGCAACTCAGCAATGATGTCAACAGCCGGTCTTCCATTCATCTCGAGAACGGTATTGTTATCAGCTTTTGTGACGGTATAATAATCACTGGAAGGTTTACAGCCGTGCATGATCAGGTTGTCCATCGTGACACCCCCCGAAAGAACAAGTGCCATGGTGGTGTTTTGCTCAATTCGATCATCAAACCATTGGTAGGTCGGATTCACCTGCCAATCACCAAGCAAACCGATGCCGGCAGCAGGCGGCCAGGTTCCAATTGATTTTTCAATTCCTTCAATGATGGGTGTCGAAAAGTTTTTATTGAATAAAGATCCCTCCACCGGCTCCCCACGTACAAAATCGTACATCAGTATTATATTCGGTGTGCCCACATAATCTTTGCTTTTTATTTGCCTCCCAAGGGATAATCCCGTATTATACTCATTGTTCGTCAATCCGCCCTCGATGAACATGTCCACCTGTATGGTATCGGATGAAAAAACCACGATACCCGTTTGATAGCCGTCGTAGCCTAACCTGTCGTTTGTAATAATTCCAAAAGCATAGCCCCCAATGAGCCTGGCACCGGATCCGATTATTGAGCGTACACCATCGCGAAGTTGAACGGGATCATGTCTTGATGTGGAGAATAAAAGTGCCAGATCGCACCTGGAAATTTTAGCTTGAGCAACGGCTGATTTTGCGGCCTCGACCCCTGCATCAAAAGATTTTGGGTTTTCACTGTATCCGACACCAACCCTGGTCCCCATGATTCGATCCTCCTTGTAATTATATTGCCTTGATCATTATTCACTAAAGACACAAAGCACGCCTGTAAAAACACATGGCTGCATCTGACCACCGACTTGAGCGATTTCCGTTCCGGTGTAAACTCCAAGCAGGGGCATTCTTGCGCCGATTATATTTTGAACTTCGGTTGCTTCTTCACCTTCAGTCCCGCTATAAGCGCTCGCACGGCCCGCGCAATCAATATATAAAGTGAACAGCGGCCTTCGATCTTTTATTTGGACGAGTATTTTTTCGCAGCTCCGGCGAACATAGTTAAAATCAGAAAAGCTGCGGCGCATCATTTGAACTTCAGTTCCGATCGTTAAATCCGGTTCAAACATGATTAATCCCTTTCGCTTCTTGTCCACGCCGGCGATCAGGCGATTGGCATAATTTTCTTCGTCAAAGTCTTCATATTTATCCCCCCTATTCACACCGAGGATGACGAAAAACGGGTAATCCAGCCATTCGTGAAATTTTTCCGGTCCAAGGAGACCGGCAATGACATCCAAAGCCGGTTTGCCGTCAATTTCAAGGACCACATTTTGATCTGCTTTTGTAATAGTGTGGTAATCACTTAATGGCTTACAGCCGTGCATAATGAGTGTATCCATCTGGATTTTTCCGGATAAAACAAGTGCCATGGCCGAGTGACGTTCAATTTTGTCATTAAACCACTGATATGTCGGATTACATTGCCAATCACCCATCATGGCCATTCCGGCCGTTCTCGGCCATGTTCCAAGAGATGTGCCTATACCGGCGAGCAATGGAGTGGCCCAGTTGATATTCCAGGACATTCCTTCCAGTGGCTTTTCTTTGACAAAATCGTGCATCAGGATAATATTCGGCTCCCCCGCAAATTTTTTGTTTTTAATTTGATTCCCCAATTTTTGGCCGACATTAAACTCGTTGTTGGCTAGTCCCGTTTCCAGAAACATATCAATCTGAACCGTGTCAGAAGCAAAAACGGCCACTCCCAGCTGATAGCCGTCATATGCAATTTTGTCCTTTGTTATGATACCATTTGAGTATCCCCCTATTAATTGCGTATTTGAACCGGTTATTGAACGCACCCCATCTCGAAGTGCAAGCGGATCATGTTTTGATGTCGAATACATTATCACCAGATCACACTTTTGTATTCCCGCTTCTGAAAAAGCAGATCGTACCGCCTCAACTCCTGCATCAAAAGATTTTGAATTTTCACTAAACCCTACACCGACCGTTGTTGCCATCTTTTCACCTCCAATCGAGTCAATCATTTTAGTGAAACATTGGCGCTGATATTTTTGACTTTTTAGAGTGTTAAAAAAAACTCACTTTTATGAAAAACTTTTCCACTGAAATATAATCGTAATTTACGAAAATACAAGGAATTTTTAAAATGATGGACGTATATTTCGCTGGTTAAAAATGGATTCGTATTTTAGTAACTCAATGAGGGTATGACACAAACCGATGTTTTGGTACTGTAATGTTTCAAGTGTAAAAGATTGACTGAATTTTAGCCTCTGATCCCGCAAAGTGGGACGGAAACAAAGCGGATTTTGACTAAAAATGTGTTGTTGGAAAACAGTGAACTTGGTTTTTCTACATTGTATTTTTGAAATTTACTTCTACTGTTTTGTCCTTTTTCAAAAGAGATACTTGTTGTGTTTTTCCATTCGAAGAAATGATATAGTCGCCGTAAAACGCATCCGCTTTATATTCCCCATTTTGATCCGCCTTACCGGACAGTTGTGTCCACCATTGTTTGAAAACAAGGTCGCGGTACGCCAGTGCCTGGGGCGTGGCGGACCAGTCTTTTTTCCACATTGCCGTATGCGGCTGCCAGTGGTCACCCGCCCAGAATCCCCACATGACGATGGCTTCGACATTCGGATGGGCAAAACAGATCGGAAAGTATATTTCAAGCTGTTCGGCAATGTCATGTTCCTTATCGGCGGTGAAAAGACATTCAGTGATTTTGATCGGCAGATTAAATCTGGCCAATTTATCCAGCGTGCCTAAAAACCGTTCGGGTGTTGTCGCCGCCTGGCCGGTAGAGTTGGCTTCATCGGAAGTGATCGTATGGGCCTGACAGCCTATTCCGCCGATGGGAACGCCGTTGGCAAGAAGGTTTTCGATTTGTGTGATATAGGAATCGGCATTGTAATTGCGTTCCACAAGAACACCGTAATCATTGACATATAGTGTAATATCCGGATTGCCTGCCTTTGCGGCAAATGCCATTTCATTGATTATGCCGTAGCCCAACCGGCGGCGGAAAAAATCCCCGTTGATCATCTCATTGTTCAGGTCGAATTCGCTAATGCGTCCCTTGAAATGGCTGGTGACATCCATGGCGCGGCTGATCACTTTTCCTCTGAGCTCGTCGGTGTTCAGCTTTTTTAGCCAGTCCATAACGTATTTGTCTTTTGCCCAGAAAATACAGTGGCCCCGCATGGGGATATCCAGGTCATGGCAAATTTCCCAAATTCTGTCCGCTACGGTGTAATCGACAACATTTTTTTGTTTTTCACAATCGTACCATTTCAGTGCATTTTCGTGTACGGCATAATTAAAATTTTCTTTGAGAATTTTAAGATACATTTGCCTGTCTTTTTCCGACATGGAATTTGGTAAATTCTCCACCAAAGAATTGGCGATGGCCGTCCCGAATAAAAATTCGTGGCGGACCTGCTGTACTTCAACGTCGGCACCCGGTTCCGTTTTGATGAGAATTTCACCCATTCTTAGCTCGGCAATGCGGGCGTTTATGGCATCCGGTGTTAACTTTGCTGTGATATCATCTTGGGCCATACTGATGGTAGAAAAAAATGCCAAGACTGAGAGAAAAATCAATTTAGGGATCATTATTCAACTCCTTGATAACAAGTCAAATGCGCTGATAAAAAAAACGGATTAAATAGCCGATGGAAAATCTGTCCTGAATTCCTGTGCCGGAATGTATGCCGTTTGTGTTAAAATAACCATTAAATTTTATCAATGCAAGGGGAAAACAAAGAGGGTAGTAATGTCTCAGTTATGGGTGGAAGGTGCGACGCACCGGCTCTCGACATCTTTATAAATATTAAAATCACATAAATTTGGCAAAAGGAGGTGCGTCGCACCTATCCTGTGCCACACGAAACTGAGATTTTACAGAGGGTAATAATATGCCACTAACCGGAAGGATTTACTCACACTCTCATTCCCAAGTTCGTCGTGCACCGGATTAGCGGAAATCACAGAAACTCATGAGGGGCCAAGATTTTTTTATTTTTTCATCAGTTTGGGAACAAGTAGCGATTGTTTATATATTTATAATATAATTGTCTTATAGAAGCCCCTTACGGGGCTTGCCAATCTTTAAAATCCTGTGGTTTTGATACAAAAAGGTAAAAAGATTGAACAATAATCAACTCTTGTACATCATTGGAAATGTGGAAAAGCATAAACTGTCAGGAGAGGGTATCTCCCAAAATTTTATTTATATTGATAAACATGTCGATACAATCAACCGGGCTTTTCCACTTTAGTATATTTCTTTTATCCTCTCGCAGAGCCGCAGGGGCGCAGAGATATAGATCGATAGATTACGTTTTTTTTATCTTGATTTTTTGGTTATCCCAATAAAAAACAGTACCCTCTGTGTCTCTGTGCGATCAATCGCACGGAGGCTCAGTAGGCACAGCTGGATAAAGAAGTGTAAAGTTGGTTTAACATATGTAAAGCAATATTTACATTTTTTCCTAAAAACTGTAAAGCCAGGTAAACAATTGAAACATCGGCTATTTTTTTATCATCCGTATTTTACCAGAATTCGACACATGTTCATCCCGTAAAAATCCGGACATGATCTTTAAAGGTAAAACCCTGCCGTTTTATCTACCAATAGACAGCGGAGCAAGATCGCCCGTTCCGCATTGCGGGACGGGCAGCTTGCGGAGCCGGCGGAGGCTCATGCCGCGACCATAAGCGGATGAAGGTATCAAAAATCAAGTACAAAATAAAAACGGATTATGGGATTGACGTTATCCACGAAGTGGCATAGCCGAAGCCGGTCAAAGATAAAAATACTCAATAAATGGACGATGCACCTACTTTTTCGATTTGTATATAGCCGGAATAATAAAGCAGGAGATTACATTACATTCTTTTTCATTTGACATTTTCGAGAACAACCAATCCTAATCGGATTGAAACCTTGTCTTCACGGTGTCAAGTACAATTCAAAAGTGAAGAAACTGTCACCAGTGAAAAATGTGCTATATATCTCGTAGTATCCTTTTTCCGGATTTGCGTAATTATATTTGTATGTAAACTCGGTGATCGCGTCGTTTGATTTGCTTCCTTTTATTTTTAGCTGGTAACTGTCGCGCGCATTGGGGCCGGGTTCGGCTGTTACAAATTCCAGCCTCGGTTCAAGGGGACCCGTTTTAAGAGTCGAGGTGACGACATTGGTTAAATGAAGGTGCTTAGACATGGCGTCAATGGACAGGACCTTCATTTGAGCCTCATCCAATAAAACAGTGATATGCCCTTCCACATCGGGATTGTCACTGCCATAATCAAAGTAAAGTTTGTTGCCGTCCATCGATATCATGTCGCCAAGCCAGCCTGTCGAAAGCGTCGTGTACCCCCCGATACCTCCCGGGTGGTTGATAAACTGTACATTATTCACGCCTATGGAGACGGACACATAGGCATATTTGAATTTATTAATTTCAAAATTGAATTCATTCTCACCCTTTTTCACCACAATATCGAAAAAATTAATGCCGTAGCCGCTGCGGTGAATTTTGAGGGTTTTTGAGCCTGTGGTGATGTTTTCAAAACGAAATCCCCCGTCTTTATCCGTTGAATACCAGTGTTCGGTTCTGATGGGATTGTCCTCGTCTCCCTGTAGTTCGACAATAATATCTTCAAGTGGTTTTCCATTACCCTTTTGGAAAACGTATCCGTTCACCCTGCCCCATTCGATAATTTCTTTATGTATTTCAAACGATGTGCGGAACCGGCCGCGGTGAAATCCCAGAGCGGTTTTGGCAATCCCGGTTAGATCGTCGGCGAAAACACCGGCTTGAAGCGGCAGCAGAAGCCAATTGCACAATCTTTTTAGAGCAGCTCCTTTAACTGTGAACCCCAAAAGACCCGAAAATTTTCCCCGAAAATCCGAGTCATAAGCGATTTTTGCCAGAATTGCCTTGTTTAATTCCCAGATAAATGAAAAGGATTGTCCTGCTTCGATATATGCTGCTGCCTTGGTGATCAATACACCGTCTCCAAAGACGGCGCCTAGAACTTTGGCCGCCTCGGTTTGAGACAGCTGATTTCGGCCGACGGATGACGACGTATTGGTAATGACGGAGATAATTCTGGGAACGAACTCGACGCAGACGGTCATAATGCCGGCCTGCAGAGCGTACGTTTTTTCCTGTTCATTCAGGAGGGCCCAACTGTTGTCGTCGGCGTCATTCCAGCCGATGCCGTATATATTCACTTCTTTGGGATCTTTATTGGCTTCGACTGTTAAATTGAATTGCACGGTCGATTCGGCCCATGGACGGTTCCATTTTACCGCATCCAGCAGGTCGCCGTTGGGAAAGACCCAGAACTTGCTCTGCGGTGTAACCGCATAGGCCCAGCGGCCGTAGCTGTTCATTATTTCAAAGACGTCGTTTTTTACGTGCTTGATCTGCAATCCGCCGACGATGTTGCCGGGAAAAATGATGATTTCCTCGTCCTGGGTTTTTTGAATTGCAGCCGGCGGCGCGGACTCGAACAGGTTCAGGTAAGCGGCAATGGCCTGAGAGTATAACTTTTCGATTTCGGAATCGACTTCCAGCAGCGACGGCCGTTCGGACAAGCAGGCCTCGATTGCCGATTCAAAAGCCGAAAACTCGTCCAGGGCTTCCAGTTTGTCAATGACCTCCTGGGAGAAGACGGGATCCTGAACGCAGACCAGTGGATTGAGGTAGAGCAGCGCCAGTGCCGTAGAGTGTGTATTGACAACAATGTTTTGTCCTTTTGCCGGATCGGGAACGATGCCTAAAAGGAACGGAATGGAATCCTGGGCAAACACCATGGCCAGGCCGGTCACTCCTTTATTGCCGGTGATCTGAAAACGGCCGTCTTGCAGTAGCGGTGTTTCCGATTGGCCGAAAGCCACGGTAAGATTTGACGTGTCTATTGTCGAATCGGGAAGTTCGACGGTTCCGGTCATTTTAGCGGTTGTTTGTTTTGGCTGAGTGGGATTGTTGTCGTTGGGACAGCCCTGCAGGAGCCATAATAGGTTTGCGAATGTAAAAAAAACAAACAGTCTTTTCATTGGCGACCTCATAAAATCAATAAAAATTTACCAACCGGGTGATGCTTTGGATTTGAATGAGTGAAATATTTTTAGTATGTCAGTCAACCGAAAAATAAGTATGGAATGCCGAAAAGTTTTGTTTTTATCGGCTGTGTCCTCCCAGTTGTTTGTCAAGTCTTGATTTGAAACCCGCTTTTTAAAATTATATAAAACACCGATTGTGAAAAATAAAAATAACTTGTAACAATCGCAAGTCATATTATGTTACAGGGTATGCTCACAGCTGTTTCCCTTTGATAGCGATAACCATTGAATTTCATAATAATAATCCACAATATCTTACTTGACTTTTATGTAAATTTATATTATATAACAATATAATTGGAACTCTGCTTATTTTTCTACTCCTTCGATTTACAATATTCCTCTCTAAACCGAATTCAAAACTGACTTTCAATTTCCGACAGAAGCAACAATAAATTTTTTTGGAGGAAAAAAGTCATGGGAAAAAGATTTTCTTTTACCAGCATATTTTTTACGGCATTGTCTTTTTTACTTTTTTTTACCACTGAAGCCGGTGCCTATTTATATGATAACTTTGGCAAGGGTCCCGGCTGGCCTAATAAAGTCGATGACCATATTGACAGTCTTTATGCCGTTTTTCCCGACACGACAGTGAATGTGATTGTGGACATATGCTGTGAAATCACTCAGGCGGATATCGATACGGTCTCTCAATATGGAGAGCTTTTTGATGTTTTTGGTTTAATCGACGCCATTGCCCTGCGGAATGTGAGGGTTTCGGATTGTTATAATATCCTTAAATATTCCCGTGTGAAAATGATCGAATGGGACCGGCCGAATTACCCGGATATCGATATCAGTGTCTGTGCAATCAAAGCGCGAGCCAGTACCACCTATACGTATCCGAAACAGGCCGTCTGGGCTTTAAATATGCCTCGTGGATTTCGCGGCAAAGGGATCAATGTAGCGATTATTGATTCCGGTGTGGACGACAATCATCCGGCTCTGGCCGGGAAATTTATTGCAGGATATGATGCTTTTACCGGAGTAGGGGGGAAAGGTACGAACCCGGATGATGCGTGGGTAAACTGGTATCATGGAACCGCTGTGGCCAGCATGATTATGGCCAATGATCCGAACCAACAGTACTGTGGTGTGGCGCCGGAAGCCGGGTTAATAGACTGCAAGGTCTTTCAATCAGGGCCGAGTCCTGGGTCAGTTTGCATTCGTGCGATTCAGTGGTGTATATCCAATCGTAGCAATTTCAAGATCGATGTGATCAATATGTCGTTTAGTTCAGGTGCCAGTGATGGTACCGATGCTGTAAGCCGGATGGCGGATGCGGCTGTAAAAGCCGGTATTGTCGCCGTATCGTCGTCCGGGAACAGGCCTCCCAACAATGGCGTACGGTCTCCAGGAGCTGGAAATGGTGTAATTGCCGTCAGTGCCGTGAATGATAATGCGACGATCAACCGAACAGATGATTACTTTGATCCGATATCCGTGACCGGCCCGCGTCCCACGCCTCCTCCTTTTATTTTCGGAATAAATGATCTTAAACCCGAAGTCTCAGCTTACGGCACGGCGATAACGGTTTGTCAGGGCATTCATCCGGGACAAACGGCCGCAGGTTTCTGGCAGCATCCGGGTACATCAGGTACGTCCTGGGCAACCGCCCATACATCTGGTGTCTGTGCCCTGTTATTGGAGAAATATCCGGGAACCCCCCCCGGCGCTATAAAAACCATTCTTCGGACCACAGCAGGAAAACGAGGAACCGCCTCTTTCCCGGCTGTCGATCCGATATACAATATCCAGTATGGCTGGGGAATTGTGGATGCCGCAAAGGCGGTCAATTCGAATCTCCCGGCGGATGTTTATGTCTTGCCCTATGTTCGTGGTTCCTGGAACAATCGCTGTATATGGGCAAATCTATATCCAATTAAAGCGGGTCAGAAGAATACTTTAAACGCCCGTATCTATGCGAGGGGTGGCCCGGCCTCAAATGTCATCGTTGACTTTTCTATCAGCCATTTTGGATGGAGTGTTCCCTGGGAGATAATCGGACGTACCCAGGTGAACGTCCCATATAACGGCAGTGCGGTTGCTTCCATTCCCTTTACACCGCAAAAGCCCGGCCATAAATGCATTCGCGTGCAGATTCATTATACAGGAGATACGAATGCCGCCAATAATACGGCTCAGGAAAACATTGATGTCGTGCCGCTTTCCACCTCCGTACTGAGCGTTGGAGGGATAAAGCAGCGTTATGAAATTTCACTATGGATCGGGGTTGAACCCAGCGTTCCTCTGCCGTGGAGATCCGCCGATGCATGTATCTGTACTGATGACCTACCCCCTGAATCCAAAGCATGGATAGAACCGGTGCTGCCGACGGATGAACTGCCGATGGATATCCTGCCCGGAGAGGTTCATGAATTTTACCTTATCGTCGAATTTCCTGCGATGTATCAAGCATCAAAAATTAAAAGTGAAGAGAAAGCCTATGCGGTTCACGTAAACGGCTGGTACTGGGGTAATTCCGTGAATGAAAACGGGGTCACCGTTTATTTCGGCGATTTACCAGCCATGGCGTGTACGATTCCGGAAATTCAATTTTCTCAGGATAGTATCGGTCAATCACCCATGACGGGACAGCAGGTCACCGTGAGCGGTATTGTCACAGCCGGATTCGGTATTTTCCCAAATGTGTATTGTATACAGGAAGATCCCGGTTCCTGGCAGGGCATTTTTATCTCTGATGCCGTTCATCAGGTTCAGCGGGGCGACAGCATCACCATTACCGGTACTGTTGTTGAAAAAGAAGGCCAGACCGAGATTGGGGCAATTACCGATTTTCTTCTCCATAGCAGCGGCCGGACGCTACCCGAGCCGGTTTTTTTGTGTGACGTTAAGTCGGATAGCTGTGAAGCATACGAAGGTGTGCTGGTTAAGGTTGACAGTGTGCACGTCGTCGATGTGGAAAAAACGACAGGTGATTGGTGGATTGCGAATTCTGATACTTTCCAGATTGGAAATTGGGCCGAACATGGGTATGTCCATCCAATCGGAGATTTGTTATCGATTACGGGAATTGTCTGTTATGAAGATTCTGTTTATAAAATACAACCGCGCTCAAATGCAGATATTCTATATATAGAGACCGGCCTCGGGGGACAGTCCGGATCTGCCGTGCCTGTAAAATATGATTTGCTGCAAAATTATCCGAATCCCTTTAATCCGGTGACTGTTATCGAATATCAACTGCCGTATCTCAGCAGGGTCAGGATCGAGATATATGATATGATGGGGCGCAAGGTGAAAACACTGGTTGATAAAATGGAAAATGCCGGATACTGTAAAGTTGAATGGGATTCAAAAAATGAAGCCGGTAAAAATGTTTCCAGCGGTGTGTATATTTACCGTATTTATGCCGCCGGGAAGAAGCAGACGTGGCAAAAAACAAGGAAAATGGTGCTGATAAAGTAAAACCTCAGGTACAAAAGAACTTTCGATATGGAGAACCTGAGACAAAAGCAAAAACAGTATATAGAAAAACGGATCTTATGGGGCTTTGTTACGTGGGAAATGAACAAGGAATAGTGCATATAGATATCTGATGCCGAGTTCCCGTAGTCGCGATCTGGTTTATATTGATAAAAAAAAGTCCCATTCGTTTGAATGGGACTTTTTAGAATCTTATCCGGTAAAGAACAGATACGCGGCAATGATCGCCGC
>JAFGEC010000528.1 GCA_016931775.1 Candidatus Zhuqueibacterota bacterium
ACTGGCCAAAGAGGTCAATAACGACATACGGGCATTAGAAAAAATGCACGCCGGAGCTGAGGCGCAGGCCAAACTGGCCGAAATTAATGCAAAAATTGAAAAAATCCGTTCTTTGAACCCCCGGTTTGTACAGTTAAGGATGCTGGAGAGCAAATACCGGCGCCTGGAAGGAATGTTCGGCCAAAAACAACAGGCCGAAACCAAGCCTGTCGTTGATTCGGCGGCGAAAGAAGCGGCGTTAAAGGATTGGGAAGCAATTATTGCCCTCAAAAAGGACTTTGTGGACGATCTGGAAACCGTCATTCCGACATATGTCCAAAACATCATTTATACGGAAGACAATGCGGACCCGGTAATTGCCAAAATTTATCAATTAAAGGCCCGCGCGCCTGAAGTCAAGGCCAAGGTGCAGGCATTTTCGCAAAAATACGGCACGGACAAGGATGCCATCGACAAAAAAATGCAGGAACTCACTCCCAAAGATCCGTCAAAGGGTATGTATGACGAAGTAAATCAACGGCCGTCCCAGTCGGCAGGACACTGTTTCACCGAACTGGTGAACGGGCTGACGAATCTTGAAGAAGCACCGAAAATCGAAGCAAAACACATTTTAACCCGGGCGTTACAGTTTTTAGAAGGTGTTGATTCTATAACAGATACTGCTCGCGACAGGCGTTATGCACAGGTGGAAGAAAAAATCCAGCTGGGTTTAAAATTCAATCCAAATGACAGCGAGCTGAAGGAATGGGCCGTAAAAATCAAACAACTCCGGCAAAAATCCCAGCAGGATGTAGCAAAAGCGCTGGAGGAAGCACGGTTTCCGGGTCATTATACGAATTTTGCCGGTCCCGGTAATGTCAATCAGCTGGCGGAATCCTGTATTAAATACTTTAACAATGAGGATCCGTCGCAGACAACCGTTCGGGTAAGCGTAGCCGGTAATTGGGTCGTGGCAAAAAGAAATATTTTTGACCAGCCGATTCAGTGGGGTTTACCCATCTGGGCGGTTGGATACAAAAACGACAACAAGGAGATCGCACGTGTGTTTAAATTGACCATTCTCACGGAAGAGGGATTAAATGTCAAAAAGGCACCGCCCTGGACCGGTGTTTGGGTGGGCGATTCCTACCGGATGAAAAGCAGCAATATTAATAAATAAAAACAGCGAAACGGCAAATGACATTTCTCGAAATGGTTCTGATAGCGGTTGGACTGGCCATGGATGCTTTTGCTGTCTCTCTGGCGGTAGGCACGACACCCTTTTTAAAAAGCCCAAGGGCAAAATTTCGAATCTCGTTTCATTTCGGTCTTTTTCAGTTTCTCATGCCCGTGGCGGGCTGGTTGTTGATATGCAGCATCGCTCGTTACATACAGACAGTTGATCACTGGATCGCCTTTGGGCTGCTTTTTTTTCTCGGTGTCAAAATGATATACACCGCTTTGGGAAAGTTCGAGGAAAAATATACATCCAATCCAAGCCGGGGATTCAATCTGATTTTATTGTCACTCGCTGTAAGTATCGATGCCCTGGCCGTAGGTTTAAGTCTGGGTATGCTGGGAATAAGCATTTGGACGCCGACGGTCATCATCGGTTTGATCACTGCCCTCATTTCCTTGAGCGGCATTTTACTGGGCAGGGTGCTCGGTATTATTTTCGGCAGGGTGATGGAAGTTGTCGGAGGCATAATTTTAATTATAATTGGAACACGCATTTTATTGATCCATTTAAATCTTATCTAAACAGAAAGGAGATCGCTTATGAAAAAGCAGAAAAAGATGCTCGCGATAGTTATGCCGGTTATGATTCTGAGTCTAACTCTGTTTTCACAATCCCTGACCGCACAAGTCGAACTGAACGATCGTGCTTCCGGTTTTTCGATCGGTGGTGGGTTGCATAGAATTCAGGAAAATTTTGGCATGGATCTTTGTATCACATCACCTTATTTTGCCGGTGAACATATTGCGTTACAGTTATCGGCAAAAATGAGTTATTTAAACGGAATACCGGCAAACGAGACCGAATTCACCTGGATGCCATATAACACGGTAACTTTTGGGCTCATCGGCGTAGGCGGTTCCATTGCCAAGTCGATCCGTCTCTATGGCAAAGGTGGATTGGCTTTTTTAATGCCCAATAGCGATTTTTCCGGCGATAATGTGGTCGGCGGTTACGGCGTTTTTGGTTTCGAATTTTTTGTGGCAAGTGAAGCGAATGCCCCGGTTAGCTATTATATCGAGTTGGGTGGTATTGGCACGGGGGCAAAAGCGGAAAAGTTACCCGGCAAACCGCTATACTCCAATGGTTTTATCACCGCGGTGGGTTTTAAATATTATTTTTGAGCCCCTTCCGAAAACCGTGTAAAGCGTTTATTTCCAGGACGTAAACAAGCAACAATACCTTCAGGGCGCAGATTTTTGATAAAAAAATAATCTGCGCCCAGTAATTTTGCCAAATAGGGTAATTCCCGGAGGTTCGGTGCCGCTGAACTGGTATCAATAACAATCGTGGTAAAGCGTTCCTTACGCATTTGGTTTGCCAGGTTCAATAGTTCCTTTTTAACATTCCGGCCGGATTGCAGCGGGACGTTGGCTTCACCGTCGGAAAGAATAAAAAGAACCGGTTCAATGAGGATATTTTGCTTCCTGGCTGTATTAATCAGTTGCCGTGCTTTGACAAGTCCATCGGCAAAAGGCGTGGCACCGCCAGTGGGCATTTTATAAAGTTTCTTCAGGGCCAGCCTCACGCTTGTGGTGCGGGGCAGCAGCACATTCGCCCGATCGCCGCCCATGGCGATCATAGCCACAGAGAGCCTCTGTAAATACGCACGGCGCAACAATCCCAATACAGCTCCCTTGGCAGCCCGCATGCGCATATCGGAGTTCATCGATTCCGAAGAATCAACCAGGAACACAATAAAAAGGTTGTTGGGATGGCTGCGAATTTTAACCGCCAGATCACCGGCGATTATTTTTATAGAGCGGTGTAAGGATTTCCCACCCATGCGTCGGGCGGCATTAAGGATGGTGGTAAATATGGCAATATTTTTGTTAAACGGCGCCTTTTTATACGGCACAGCACGTTCATACCGGCCAGTTCCGTCGCCGTGAGCGATATCCCGGCGGAAACGCGCGACACTGCGCTGAATTCCACCCTCCGGCAATTTGATGGTTCTGATAAAAATCGAGTGATCCGGTTCATGGATCACATAAGGGCTTTTTTTTTAAGAAATTCGAACACAATACTGCCTGCCGCAGCTGCGCCGGGTATTTGCATACCCTCGGTTTCCGTATCCGACGTCTCGAAATTTTCGGATAACTCCCCCTCCGCCGGTTTTTTTTCGTTGAAAACCTGCGTTATAAGAGTCCGCAACCGGTTTTGCTGATCGCCCTCCGAATCCAGTGTCCAATTTTGCAAACGATGAGGAAGAACATATAATGCGGCTTCTGTGATGTGTGCGTTTGATATTTCAAAATCGCCGGTAAAGGCAGCCAGAGCCCTAGCGGTTTTGATGATCAATATTTCGGCCCGATGACCGGAAACACGGCCGGCGGCGGCCAAACGCACCGCCAAATCGATTTGATGGTGGGGGATATTGACCTTTTCTAATATTTCACGCGCGCCGAGGATACGTTGTTTGACGATTTCGTCCCGTTGTCGCCACTCCTGAGTATATTTTCTCGGATCCGCTTCAAAAACAAGACGCCTTTGTATGATCTCCCGCCGGTCCGTGGCCTGCTGAAGGGTTTTAATTTCAACACTCAGGCCGAACCGGTCTAAAAACTGGGGACGCAATTCACCCTCTTCGGGATTCATGGTACCGATTAACATAAATTTTGCCGGATGTGAAAATGAAACGCCTTCACGCTCCACTGTATTAACACCCGATGCGGCAGCGTCCAGCAGGATATCCACCAGATGATCCGGTAATAAATTCACTTCATCAACATAGAGTAAACCACGATTGGCCGCAGCCAAAAGACCCGGTTCAAAATACCGCTCCCCGGATTTGAGGGCTTGTTCGATCTGCAATATGCCGGCAATACGGTCTTCGGTGGCATTTAGGGGCAGTTCCACAAACGGCATATCTTTGGTTATTACCGGCTGACTGAATAAACTCTCCAGCGCTTTCCGGCATTGAGGACAGCGGTGATAAAGATCCTGGGGATCACAGGAATATGGACAGTCGATGGCCTGAATGGCCGGCATGATACCCCGCAAAGAACGCACGGCAGTGGTTTTTCCCGTACCCTTATCACCACGCACCAAAACGCCGCCAAGACCGGGATCAACCATATTCAACAACAATGCGGAGCGTAATGCTTCCTGACCGACGATGGCGCAAAAGGGGAAATTTTGCGATATTTCTGATGTTCGGTTTGATGCCATAGGAAAAGTTATTGAAAAAAAATACAAAACTCAAGGAATTGATATCCAGGGGGTTTTTTAAAATCCATATAAAAGAGCATGCTGTTTTATTATTCTTTTTTCCCCTGTTATCAAACGGCATTTTTCGCTAAATTATTTCTCGTTAATTTATTATCTTGAATAATTAAAACAAATTATTTATACTGTAAATTCTCGTTAATTTCGATTTATAATAAACCATAAGGAAGATTTGGATTGTCATCAGGTCACGAAAAAATACTGTTGAAAAAAAGAAAAATACTCGTGTTGATTCGTGGCTAACCGATTTTTTCAAGTTACCTACAGGTAAGATAAAAGTCATAAATTTAAGCAAGCCATAATACAACGGAGGACCATTTCATGTTTCGACACTCGATTCTCTTAATAACATTCATTTTCGTTAGCACGGCTATACCCTGTACCAACTTTCTCATCACAAAAGGCGCATCCACCGACGGCTCCACTTTCATCTCTTACTCGGCCGATTCACATGTCCTGTATGGTGAACTATATTACACGCCCCCCGGACACCACCTGGAGGGAGAAATGCTGAATATTTACGAATGGGATACCGGTGATTATCTGGGCCAAATCAAACAGGCTCCCGTCACTTACTCTGTCGTAGGTAACATTAACGAACACCAGGTGGCTGTTGGCGAAACCACCTACGGTGGCAGGCATGAACTGGTGGATTCCACTGGAATTATGGATTACGGCAGTCTCATGTACATCGCGCTGCAACGGGCAAAAACAGCCCGCGAGGCCATCAAGGTTATGACGGATCTCGTCGCAGAGCATGGATATCATAGCGAAGGTGAATCGTTATCCATATCCGATCCCAATGAAGTATGGATTATGGAAATCATCGGCAAAGGCCCCGGTAATAAAGGAGCTGTATGGGTGGCGCGCAAAATACCCGACGGTTATATCTGTGCCCACGCCAATCAATCACGAATCCGTCAATTCCCGCTGAATGACAAGGAAAATTGCCTGTATGCCAAGGATGTGATATCTTTTGCACGTGAGAAGGGATATTTTAACGGCAAGGATCAGGATTTTAGTTTTGCAGACGCCTACGCACCGCCTGATTTCGGCGGTTTGCGGTTTTGTGAAGCGCGGGTGTGGAGCATGTTCCGCAGGGTGGCGCCGTCGTTAAATATACCCATCGATTATGCCCGCGGTGATGAGGGCGCCGAACCTATGCCGTTATGGATCAAACCGGATAAAAAGCTATCGGTGCGGGATGTCATGGAACTCATGCGCGACCACTTTGAAGACTCGGAATTCGATTTGAGTAAAGGCATCGGCGCCGGTCCGTATCAGCTGCCCTACCGTTGGCGGCCGCTCACCTGGAAAGTGGACAGCGTAGAGTACTTTAATGAGCGCTCGACATCAACCCAGCAAACGGGTTTTTCCTTCGTGACCCAATCGCGTTCGTGGCTACCCGATCCCATCGGCGGTATCATCTGGTTCGGCGTCGACGACACCTACAGTACGGTTTATGTACCCATGTACTGCGGTATCCAAAAAGCCCCCTATTCTTATTCGGTGGGCACCGGTTCATTTCTAAATTTTACATGGGAATCAGCCTTCTGGGTGTTTAATTTTGTCTCCAATTTTGCTTACCTGCGCTACAACGATATGATCAAGGATATCCAGATCGTCCAGCGTCAACTGGAAGCCCGTTTCGTTTCCGATCAGCCGGGCATCGAGGCGGCCGCACTGGCACTGTACAACCAGGCCCCTCAACTGGCCCGCACTTTTCTCACCGATTATTCGACCCGACTCGGCGATGAAACCGTAAAACGGTGGAAAAAACTGGGTGAATTTCTGCTTTATAAATACCTGGACGGCAATGTAAAAGACGAACACGGCAAGGTTCACCATCCCGGTTATGGTGAATCGTGGTACCGGCGGATTATTGAAGAAAGCGGAGAAAAGTACCGATATAAAAGTGAGGATGGGGGGCATTAAATAAGCGAGCTGTATAAGCTGTTACATCTAAACAATCCATATAAAAACCGGAACAAATAAATACTTGTGTTAATTTTATTAAAATATACAAACATTTATGACAATAATGATCGAAAGGGAAAATCGTGTTATTGCGGCCATTTTCACTTCCATCCTCCCGCAAAGCCAGGAGGAAGATTGTTATGCCGGCGAATAATCCGGACTTGATATCTTTTGAATACCAGTATCTTTATGATGAAATCAAAGGCAATTCTCAACATTGTGCCAATATTTTTACCATCAGCATTACTGTAACGGCTTCACTCATCGGATACGGCATCAGCAGTGGAATATGGGGTATTTTTCTCGCACCGTTTGTCCTACTCATTCCCGCCCTGTATTTTTTATCATCGCAAATGGAATCGACGATTAAAAGCGCTACATATATTTATGTTTTTATCGAGCAGGGAAATAAATCCATCAGTTGGGAAACGGATTGGCTCCAGCTGCGTCAAAACGGCTTGGTACCGTCGAATCCGATGGGTAAATATACGGTGTCCATTTCGGGATTATACGGATTCATCAGTTTTCTTTGCCTGGGACTAGCCTGGATATACCTCACACCGAGAAATCTTGAAAATATAATATTACTGAGTTCAATGTCTGTGTTCATTTCTATTTTAATGTTCATCGTTCTACGAACGATCATTGTTATCTATAAGGATGACTTTATCCAAAAATACATTCAGGCATGGCAGGTGTTAAAACAACTAAAGGAGAATAAATCTCAAGCCGATCATGAATAAAAGCCTAAAAATTAACGACTATATTCGAAATTACTGGCCGTTGCTCGTCAATTATACGAAATCAAATTCAAAACCGATCTCGGAGTTGAAAGACGATGAAAACATTTTCCTCCCATATTCGTATGTCGTTCCCGGCGGGATTTTTGACACCATGTTTTACTGGGATAGTTTCTTCACCATCGTCGGTGTGAGACATTATCCCGAATTCCATTATCTTTTAAAAGGGATAGTAGACAATTGTCTTTATATGATCGACAAATACGGGCGCGTGTTAAACTCAAACAAAAAAAAATGGGCATCACGTTCCCAATTGCCGTTTTTGACCTCCATGATAAACATCGTATTTGAGTTATTTCCCGACGAAACGTGGCTAAAAAATGCCATGTTTTACGCAGAAAAAGAATACACAGATTATTGGTGCAGGGGTAAACATATGACCGAAAGCGGCCTGTCGCGTTTTTACGAAGATTCCGGTGATAACTATATGACACGACACACGGAGGTCTCATGGGACATGTCACCAAGATATGATGATGACGATACAACCGATCTATTACCGGTTGATTTGAATGCAAACTTGTACGTATATGAAAAACATTTTCAACGTTATTACTCAAAAACCGGTCATCAGTCAAAAGCAAAAGAGTACTCAGAAAAGGCGATGATTCGAAAAAAGCTCATATCAAAATATATGTGGTGTGAGCAAGACGGTCTGTATTATGATTTCAATCAAAAAACCAAAAAGCAAAAAAAAATAAGATCATTGGCGGCTTATGTACCCATGTGGGCCGGATTATCACGAAAGCGGGATGCACAGAGGCTGGTTTGGAACCTGAGACTATTCGAACACGATTACGGTCTGGCGACGTGCGACAGGGATTACGGCTGCAAGGACCGACAATGGAATTATCCATATGGCTGGGCACCGCTGCACTGGATGGTATTTCACGGACTGAAACGCTATGGTTATTTAAAAGAGGCACATCGAATCGCAAAAAAATGGATCATCCTGAATATGATGGTTTTTGAAAAGACATTTCTCATGTGGGAAAAATATAATGTGGTTGACGGCAACAAGGCGGATATATACGACCGGTATCAGACACAACATGGTTTTGGATGGACAAATGGTGTTTTTTTGGATTTAGCGATGGAATTGTCAGAGACAGTTTAACCGTTGATCATGTTTATCCAGCTTACACAATATATCGATAAAAATATCCTGAAATCCTTCAGCAGTGAAATCCTGTATACACTTGAGATGGCATTAACCTCAGACCGTTCATTTTTCCGGTTCAGCGGCGGTGGTGCACCATCCGCTGAACCGGTTAACTGACCGTTTTATACCGTTCTGTCAAAAGTTTTCAAAAACGTCAATACGGCGATCAGGTAAGGTCGAAACGGTCAAGATTCATAACCTTGTTCCACGCCGCTATAAAGTCGTCGAGGAACTTTTCCTGAGAGTCCTCACATCCGTAAACTTCCGCCAGGGCCCGAAGCTGTGAGTTCGAACCGAAGATGAGGTCGACACGGGTGCCGGTCCACTTGAGTTCGCCTGTTGTGCGATCACGACCTTCGAACACATTATCGTCCTCCGAGGTCGCCTTCCACGTCGTGTTCATGTCGAGCAGATTCACAAAAAAGTCATTGGTGAGCGTCTCCGGCCGTTTGGTGAAGACACCGTGCTTGGATTGTCCAAAGTTGGCATTCAGGACTCGCATACCGCCGACGAGAGCAGTCATCTCAGGAGCGGTCAGCGTCAGCAGTTGCGCGCGATCAACCAGCAGTTCCTCCGCCGTCACGGTATATTTAGTCTTAAGGTAGTTACGGAATCCGTCTGCAGCCGGTTCGAGCACGGCGAATGACGCCACGTCGGTTTGCTCCTGCGAGGCATCCATACGTCCCGGTGTGAAGGGAACGGTCACATCGTGACCGGCTTTCTTCGCGGCTTGCTCGACACCTGCACATCCACCCAGCACAATCAAGTCGGCCAGCGAAATCTTCTTCCCTCCTGTCTGCGCGCTGTTAAACGTCTTTTGGATTCCCTCAAGGGTCTGCAGCACAGTTTTCAGTTGGGTCGGCTGGTTGACTTCCCAATCCTTTTGCGGCGCAAGACGGATGCGCGAGCCGTTCGCACCGCCGCGTTTATCGGAACCGCGGAAAGTTGATGCCGACGCCCAGGCGGTCGAAACCAGTTGGGAAACCGAAAGTCCCGAAGCCAGAACCTTGGCCTTGAGAGCCGCGAGGTCATTATCGTCGATCAGCTCATGATCGACTTCAGGGATGGGATCTTGCCAAATGAGTTCTTCCGACGGAACCTCCGGGCCGAGATAGCGCGAACGGGGTCCCATGTCGCGGTGCGTCAGTTTGAACCACGCTCGGGCAAAGGCATCGGCGAATTCGTCGGGATTCTTGTGGAACCGGCGAGCGATCGGCTCGTAGATCGGATCCATCCTCAGAGCGAGATCCGCCGTGGTCATGATGGTCGTCACCCGCTTCGACGGATCGTGAGCGGCCGGCGCGAGATCCTTTTTATCCGGATTGACCGGAATCCACTGCCAGGCACCAGCGGGGCTCTTCACCAGATCCCAATCGTAACCGAACAGCATATCGAAATAGCCCATATCCCACTGGATCGGTTTGGGCGTCCAAGCTCCTTCGATGCCGCTGGTGATCGTGTCGTCTCCCTTGCCGCTGCCGAAACTGTTCTTCCAGCCGAGGCCCTGCTCCTCGATCGGGGCGGCTTCGGGCTCAGGTCCCACATGGGACGCAGGGCCGGCACCGTGGGTTTTACCGAACGTGTGGCCGCCCGCGACGAGGGCGACGGTCTCCTCGTCGTTCATCGCCATGCGCGCAAAGGTCTCCCGAATGTCGCGGCCTGAAGCAACCGCACTCGGTTGGCCATTCGGCCCTTCGGGATTCACGTAAATCAAACCCATCTGCACGGCGGCGAGGGGATTATCGAGTTTCCGATCCCCAGTGTAGCGCTTGTCGCCAAGCCACTCGGCCTCGGAGCCCCAGTAAATGTCCTCTTCCGGTTCCCAGATATCCTCGCGCCCGCCGCCGAAACCGAACGTCTTGAATCCCATTGACTCTAACGCACAGTTGCCGGCCAGGATCATGAGGTCGGCCCACGATATTTTTCTACCGTACTTTTTCTTGATGGGCCAGAGCAGCCGGCGCGCCTTGTCAAGGTTCGCATTGTCCGGCCAACTGTTCAGGGGCGCAAAACGCTGATTACCGGTTCCTGCGCCGCCGCGGCCATCGCCCATTCGGTATGTGCCTGCGCTGTGCCAAGCCATTCGAATGAACAGGCCCCCGTAGTGACCGTAGTCGGCCGGCCACCACTCCTGGGAATCGGTCATCAGCGCATACAAGTCCTTTTTCAGGGCCTTCAAGTCTAGCTTTTTGAATTCCTCGGCATAGTTAAACACCTCTCCCATCGGATTGGACAGGGAGGAATGCTGGTGCAGAATACGAAGGTTCAACTGATTCGGCCACCAGTCCCGATTCGATGTGCCGCCACCAACTATTTGTTTGTTAGATCCGCCCGTTACCGGGCTCTTGCTGTCATTCATCTTTATTCTCCTTTCTTTTTTTCAATTCAAATTTGTACAGCTAACATTCGCATGAATAACACTAAACGTAAAACTTCCATTGCCGTCCGATGGATACTGCATCCTGATTGTCCTCAACCGCCCGCTCGAAAGGATTAAGTGTTTTTACCATGAGATAATCGGCTGTCTTTTAACATCTTGAAACATATCAATTATTATATAACAATAATTATTATATAGTACAAAAATTTTTTACTCCCTACAATTCGAACATATTACATTAAAATGCACTTTGAAACCAAGCAGTCGATTGCCATCTGTAACGGATTGCGGTATCTTGATAAAATCCAGTTCTTCATCAAACACATCTATAATTTTTTTACATTTTACACATATTATATGATGATGTTGTTTTGTGATGGGATCGTAACGCATGGTGTCGTGTAAATTGTTAACCAGAGAAATAATACCGGTTCTTTCAAAAGCCTCCAGTGTTTTATACACGGTCGAAAATGAAATGGTTGGATGTTCTTGAATGATTTTTTTGTGAATGGCATCAGGATTCGGATGAGAACCATCACTCAAAAGCGCCCTGTAAATCGTCAACCGTTGTGGTGTGACATTGAGATTTTTTACCCGGCACTTTTTGATAAATAATTCGATTTGCTCTTGAATATTCACCACTAAATACTTATATTATTATTATTATTAGTTAATAATAATTATTAATTAAAAAAAACGCAAGCAATAATTAAAAACAATACATTGTTTCCTTAAAATACGGCAATATCGGCAGGAGTTGTCACGTCTTTAATGTGCTGCGGACAGCACAGCACAAATCAGTGTTTTTCTTAAACAGAAAGGAGTATTCACAATGTACGAAAAAAGTATAGAATTATTAAACAAGGCCGTTGCGGATGAATTGACCGCTGTTCATCAGTATATGTTTTTTCATTTTCATTGTGACGATCAGGGTTACGACTTGATTGCCAACCTGTACAAAAGAACGGCCATTGAAGAAATGCTTCATATTGAGCGGCTCGCAGAGCGAATTCTATTTTTAAAAGGAGAAGTCAAGTTAAAAGCAACCGGGGAGGTCAAGCCGATTCATGAAGTGAAAGAAATGCTTGACCTGTCCGTAAAATTGGAACAGGATAGCGCACACAGTTATAATCTATGGGCAAATGAATGTTCGGCGAATGCGGATTCCGTTTCAAAACAACTTTTTGAAAGTCTGGTTGTCGATGAGGAGCGCCATTTCGATCAATATGACACGGAAATGGAAAATTTAAACAAATTTGGACAAAACTACCTGGCGCTGCAATCCATTGAACGCAGCAAGGCCCAATCCGCCGGTACCGTTACGGAGTAACAACTCATCGCCGGGATTGGTGGGGGATTTACTGAATCTGGTCGGCGACGTGGCGGAGCAAATCCAAAAGGCATAAAAAAAATTTTTCTTAATTCGACCCGATTCCCTCTTTCACCTTGAGAACCACAAAGGTAATATCATCGTTTTGTTGATGTTCCTGCAGCCAGTTTTCACTGCTTGCAATCAACTCTGTAATAATATTCTGAGCCGATTTTTCCCCCGCCTGTAGAAATATTTGTTTTGCCCGGGAATAATCGAGCATTTCACCTTTTTTATTAAAAAGTTCGGGAAATCCGTCGGACATAAGTAAAACCGCATCTCCCGGTTTCAAGTTGATGGATTTTTCCACATAGGGATAATCCAACGGCCCGCCCAACGGCATGCCTTTTAAAACGAGTTCCTGAAGCGTTTTTGTTGTATGGCGGTAAATATAAATCGGCGGCATGCCTGCCGATAATGCTGTAAGCCGGTTGTTTTCGATACGAACCAGCATCATGGCCATGTAAAGATTCCCAAGATGCATATCCCGTAAAATTTCCGTACATCGGTTAAAAAAACTGGTCATCTCCAATTGCCCTCCAAACGCACTAAAAAGACTCTTGATGGAGGCCACTATCGTACCGGCTTTCATGCCGTGCCCGGTCGCGTCGCCTATGGCGATGGTCAGCGTGCCGTTATTCCTGTAGAAATCGTAATAATCTCCGCCCACTTCAGTGGCGGGTTGCATGTACACAGCCACATCGAAATTCGGCATCTTTGGTATTTCTCTGGGCAGCATCGAGAGCTGCAGCCGGCGAGCTTCATTCAGTTCGCGGGTTTTACGTGCATTGTCCACCTCAAGCACTCTTCTTGTGATTTCCTCTTCCTGTGCCCGGCGTTCGTTCTCAAGGTTTTTTTTCGACAACTGTCTAATCTGCACGAGTTGGCGTTCAAGGTCTTTTCGCGAGCGCGCCCAATTGCGCGACAAATAAATCGCAATACACAATCCCAGGGATAAAATACCATATACATAGACAATTCTCACTCCGCCCGAAGACGGTATCACCATTGTATCATATAAAATCTGCAGAACAAAGCTGAGAATAAGCAGCAGGAATCCGACGCCAATGAGCCAGGGCCAATCTTCGCGGCGGGCCCGTGAGCTGAAGGTCAGCCGGAAACTTTCAACCACCGCAGCCAATATATTCAGGCCGGATAAAATATTTAATGGTATAGCGATACGGTAAACAAAAGGCATCCATACTCCGGTTATAAAAAGACCAACCACAACTACAAAAAACAGAAATCTTTTGGGTATTCTCTCATATACGCTGCTGTAAATGGTTAACACACCCATGGCAAAGCAATAGGCTACTGAGCTGGCCAATATTCGAGTCAGCGTGTAACTGTTCAATCGATTGGTAGATTCCGGTATGGTAAAAACAAGATATGATAAAACGGCAAATCCGACCAAAAGGAGTGAAAAATATAAAAAGTTTTGCTGTTTGGGATAAAATACGAATAATAAAAAATAGACTGCTGCAAAAGCTGCCGGGATACATGCAAAAATCATTCGATACGTATTCAGATACTTGATGTCAAAAATTCGTTCCTGGTAGTAATCGTTTAACAAACGAAGCGTAATTGAGAAACCGGATGGGGTTTTATGTCTTTTGAAAATATCTGACGAATGATTGGAATATCGAACCGCCAGCACCTGTTCCGGCTTTGCTTTGAAAACGATATACTTGACAGAACGGTCATCATAAGGCCGTTCGTCCTCTTTGGTTGCAGCGACACGGCCTAATTGATACAAACGTTCGCCGTCCAGCCAGATCTCGGATGCACCGGCCTGGCGCACAATCAGAGCGTAAGGTTGATGATAAACACTCGAATCCACATGGATAAACAAACGGAACCAGCCGATACCGGACCAGCTAATATCCTTTAATTGTTCAGGACGCAAGTAAGGATTTACATCCTGCCAATCATTATCGTCGTACTCTGGCTGCGCCCATAAGGAATCGTCCCCCGGTGAATATTTCCAATTTTTCTCCAATTCCAATCGCCCACCCTTGTTGGCAAACCGGCTTTGAGAAATGATAGTTTCCCGCTCAATTAAATCACTCCAATATTTCGCATAATGTGTGACCACGGTGTCACCCGTAACGACGAGCCGGTAATTGGGCATTTCCATGCCCAGTGAATCAACCGCTTCCGTTTGCCAGGAACCGCGGGTAAATTTGTATTCCAATTGGGTGCCGGACTCGAATCTGAACCGCCGAGTCCATGTGCTGTCGTTTTCTTGTTTTAAATCATACAGATTGGGCTCCCAATTGCCGAGTTTGGGATGGTTCCCGGCAATAAAAACCTTGGAATGGGATGGTAAATCTCGAGCGGTAACACGGAAAACAATATCCTGTTCTGCATTTGTTTTGGCAAACAAAAATAACAGGGCAAAAAATGATAATCTAAACACCGCAGCTCCAATCTTTGAATTACCACCCTGGAATTTATAAAAATCATGTGGTAAAAAAAAGTTGTTTTTAAAAAAAATTGAACCATTTGGCCGAAGCGGTGTAGTATAAAATGAAATTCGTGGAACACAATACAACCTACTGAAAAACTAACTTTAACGGTTATTTAAATTGATAAACCGCCAAGGACATGTACAATTTTTTCAAAAGGAGACAAATTATGAAAAAAATTATCCTTACCAGCTTCCTTGTCATATTTACCCTTGTTCACGCCACGGAAAAACCGCAACCGGTATTACGGATCGTTTATGAACAAATGCCCGATGAATGGTATCAAACCCAGGCGGAACTTTGGAAAAAAGAACTGGAGGCAAATCCACAAAACGCCGAAGCCTGGGTTTACTATTATAACGCTAATCGTTACCGGAATTTTGAAAATATCGACACCCAAGAAAAGAAAACCGTTCTGAATAAAATCATCCAGGACATGCAACAGGCCATTCCGGGGACTTTTGAATCTTACATGCTTGCAGCTCGAAATGTAAATGATATTAATGATATAGCAGTGGCACAAAAAGCGTTTGACCTCAGACCGGATGATCCTTCCACTTATGATCTGTTTATCACATATTATGAAGTTCAAGGGCAGATGGACAAGGTCAAAGAATTTTATCAAAAACTGTATGACAGCCGGGATATTGCACCCTGGCTACTGGAATACAACTATAATATGCTCATGTCCGCTGAAAAAAATGCCATTTTATTCACCAACGGTGACAACGACACCTACCCGGCGCGCATGTTGCAGGAAGTACATGGTGTTCGCACTGATGTCACAATAATCAACGTTTCAATGAGTACCATTTACGAGTATCTAAAACGTATATTGGGACAAAAAAACATCAAAATTAAAGAGTTCAAACGCGAGGCTGTCCAAAACGGTGTATTTTCACTGTCAGAATATGTTAGACTTTTAACCCAAAAACTGATCAAGGATAATCCCGAGATACCGATCAATTTTGCGCTGACCGTTTATCCCCAACACACTAAACATTTTCAGGATAACCTGTACGTGGTAGGATTGACAACCCAGTACAGCGCAGATAAACTGGATAACATCGCACTCCTTAAGCGGAATACCAGATTTTTCAGACTGGATAATTTATCCTACGATTGGTACCGTGAAAAGAAAATCGGCCGGACCCTGCGAGCACGAATCTATATGAATTACGTGCCGGGATTTATCATGCTCGCCAGACATTATGCGGTCAGTGGTGACGAGGTTGAAAAACAAAAATTCAAAGATTTGGCGTTTGAAATTGCCAGGCAAGGTGATGATAAAAAATTGCTGGAAACGATCAAAGAAATTATATAGATCCAAGTGTGTAATAATTCGATATCATACTTGCGATTTACAATCTAAAAGTGTACAATATAGTCAGACAGATTTAATAAAACAGGACGAAAGCGGTATATCGCGCTTTTATTCAAAAACGAGCCATTATTCAGCATGCTCTCATTAAACGACAAAAAAAGCGATGAACAACTTTTGGTGCTGGTAAAAAAAGGCAAAATTGCCGCTTTTGATGTGCTGTATTTACGGTACAGTCAACGTCTTTTATATTTTTTTTACCGAATGCTCAACGGAGACAAGGACAAGGCTCAGGATTTTCTGCAGGAAACATTTTTACGTATATTTAAAAACGCACACTCATTCAATCCGGCGAGACGGTTTTCTACATGGGTGTATTCCATCGCCTACAATCTGTGTAAAAATGAGTACCGTCGAATGAGCCGAAATATTCTTGAACACCGCGACGAAATAGAAGAGATACACATACAGCAGGACAGAACATACGAACAAAAGCTGGATGATCAATTTTTCGTTCAGGCGGTATTTGAACAACTGCAACAATTAAAACCGGAACAAAAAAGCGCTTTTATCCTGCGTTTTCAGGAAAATCTTTCAACCCTGGAGATCAGTGAAATCCTCGATTGTCCCGAAGGCACTGTAAAATCCCGGTTATTCTATGTTACAAAAAAACTGGCCAAAAAGCTCTATAACTATTACCCAAAGAATTGAGGGCAGGAATGCATGAGTGTAATTATTATAAAGACTTGCTGATACGCCACGCTACGGAAGGAATATCGGCACAATTATTCGAACGGCTGCAAAAACATCTGGAGGACTGCAAGGACTGCCGCAAGGTGCAACAGAATATCGTTCGGCTTCAGCAGGTCATGCATGTCGACAGTTCGAATTTTTCAGGGCCGTCACCTGATATCGCTCAAAAGTTGAGACGGGAAATACGTAAAAACAGACACGACCACATATTCACCACATTACGTCTAATTTTATCCTATAAAATTCCCGTGTACCAGGCGGCCATTGGGGCTGTATTTGTGGCCCTGTTCTTTTGGCTGTCTACACACAGCACGGTGATACCGCTAAAAGTCGATAAAATATCCGACGATGTGACAATACAATCCAATACTGTCGGCTATTATACCACGCAACAAGCGCTCGACCTTTTACAATACCAAAACGTGGGCATCGAGGTCAGTAAAGACAGCCTGCTGATGCAATTTACCCGCACAACATTGTAATACCTGATCTATTCCGAGGGAACCGGTTCACACTCCATTCCTTGGGGGCAGTTGAACTGTTCAGAAACCGTAAAATCATCAAACCATAAATATTCATCTTTCACGGGTCGGTATCTATCATCCCGGCCGCCAAAAAAAGTGGAAAAATACATGCCACTGACCAATAAATCTTCATCTTTACACGTCGAATCCCTCCATTCCAGGCCCCGGATATCAGCAACCAGCTCACCGTCGTACCAGGCCTGAGCCACCCCGTTCTTGGCACCGATATCATTCATCTTTACCCGCAGCATGATATAATGCCATTTTCCGGTTTGGATACGAACGTTGTCCGGATTCGTCTCTGACACCAGCTTATCAACACCAACAACAATGGGCTGTGACTTGTGATTAAAATAAAAGACATCACCCCATGTCGTCTGTTGGTCCTTGTGGTAAATATAGAGTTTGATCTGGTTCTCCGGTCCCCAGTGCATTCTGCAGCTCCAACCGTCGTGACCGTTTGGTTTATGCCCGCCGGAATTTCCCTTTCCTCCAACCAGTCCGTGAAGCTTACCGCCGTGACGAAACACGAAATCATCCGGGAACTTTACCCAGTAACTGAGGTACAGCTCTTTACTCTTTGGGAATTTTTTCCATTTCCACGAACCTCCGGAAGCAAAAAATCTGACCTTGTTTTTGGGATAGTTGACTTGCAGCACTTTTCCATGAATACTGTCCGCTTCGACGATAGACAAACGATTATACGGCCACATGGTACCCCACGACACTTTGGCACCAAAATCCTCCTCAACATCACCCATACCGTATTTTTCACCGGGATTGTGCTGGTCAAATGTGACCTGTCCCAGAACATCCGCTTTTTTTACCTTAACCGGTGCTTCCACTTTGGATTTGTTGTAACAACATGCCTGTATGAATACAGAACAAAAAAACAACATTATCGCCAAACTTGTCGCGATTTGTTTTCGTTTTAATTGATTTTTCATTATTCCCTCCTCTGACGGTAATTCCCGTCCGAAAGTGTTAGAGCCTGCAAAACATCAGTTCCCGGACTTTTCTCCATCTTCTTCCATGAGTGGTTTCCATTCCGCATTATCATATCCCATAATCCGGGCAAAATCCTGCATAAGTTTAGCAGCGGCAGGTTCACTGTTTTTCTTTAACTTGATTTTTCCGCCGGCAAACATATCATGTCCGCCGGCCATATTGGGATCTGGCACCAATTTTTTAATGATCTTACCCGCCTTGGCTTTCGGGTTCGACGATCGCATGGAGATAATCATTTCTTTCTGGTATAATCCTGAACACAAGCACCAGCTCATACGCTGGTGCTGAATCAATAAATCCGCTATTTCCGCCACCATCTCCGGGGCATGAACGGTACCCAGGTGTGCACAAATAAGATGGCGAAAAACGTATGTCCGATCGAGCGCCCATGCCAGTGTTTTAAAATACATACGAGGTCTCTTAGGATAGGATATTTTCGCCAAAAGACGCATGCTTGCACGCGGATGAACGAACCGATAAGCGGCAATATCTCTGTCCTCGGCGTCGCGGCCCAGATCCTGTGTTTCGGAACGGATAGCATATAAAAGAGCAGTGGCAATGTTAGCAGGAAGCGGAATCTTGGCGGCATGGAACCATTCAACCAGGCGAGTGGCCGATGCCCCAATACTGGGATCGATATAAACCAGGTCCGCATGAAGTCTTTTTCTTATGGGGTGATGGTCGATCACAAGCTGACACTGTTTGTTCACCGGCCAGTTATTGTTTCCGGCACCCGGTTGACTATCTACCACGGCAACACAGTCATAACGGTTTAAACGAATTCGATTTAACCGCTTTAACTTTATCTTTAATAATCGAACCATGTTTATATTTTCCGCCCGTCCGATAATACCGTCGTAAGCGATGCTGGTTTCCACTCCGAATAGGAACTCAACCAAAAACTTTAAAGCCAAACCACTGGCCAACGCATCAGGATCAGGATTATTGTGAAGAACAACAAGACATCTTTTTCGATCCCGAAAAAGCGCCGACAGTTCTGCCATCTCATTGCAGGCTCTGTTGTGTAAAAAACAGGCATTGTGTTTTGAACTGTCATGGTTCATTTTTTATTCCGATTGTTCCTGAATTTTTTCTCCGGAATCTTTAACCGTTTTCCCGGATTCCGCACGTTCCTTTTGAGGCGAAACGGCTTTTTTAGATGTCTTTTCCTTCTCTGTTTTTGCAGAGGTCTTTCGTGTCCTCGGCCGCGTTGTTGCTTTTTTCGGCGCATCGACTGATTTTTGTTCACTCGGTTCGGTCGCGGTCGTTGATTTTTTCTCAACCTGTTTTGAACCGACAGCGCGGGATCTTGGTGATGGCTGACGTATCGCCGTTTTTTTATCCTCTTTTGTTTTGCTGCCTGCCGGTTTTGGTTGCGAAGAGCCCTTTACTTCCGAGATTGATTTTTTTGCCGTTTTCGCTCCCGTAGCCTGCGGTTGCGTTCGTCCACCGGACGGCCCGGCTTGTGTGCTATCCTTAATTTGCTCTTCGTATGTAAACTCGGGGGTAGATTTATCGTTACGTTTCTTGAAAGTCAAAACCAGTGCAACGAAAAAAAGCAGAACAGCCGCCGCCAATACCAAATAGGCAATATTTTCCCGTTTTTCGAGTCTCACACGGGTTTTCTCAATTTCTTCCTGACGCAAGTTAAGATCGGTTTCCAATTCTGCAAGTCGCTTTTCTTTGTCTTCCAGTTCTTCCTGTTTCATTTCCAATTCTTTTAACCTGCCCTCCAAAGAACGTTTTTGTGCCTCTAACGCCCTTAATCTCCGGTCAATGTCCCTGTCTATATCTTCACTTCGAGTCGTATCGGTCCTGGTCGTCACATTTCTTCTGGACTCGGGAATCCGTTGACATAGGATAAATAAAGCACCGGCGAATATTATCAAAAACATCAATTTCTTTTTCATAAAACCTCCAAAACACTTTAAAAATAACAAGAACGGTGCTAGAAAAGCAGCCGCTCCACCTTTGTATTACCACAAAAACGGTCTGTTTGTTGTACAGAATTGATATTTTTTTTTACTACTCTATAAATTAACCGAAATGACTGAAAAAACAAATTGTTTTTATTAAAATGCTTTTTTTATTGTATTTTAAATTACGAATAAATATATTATTCTATATGATTTTTCCGGGAATTCCGCAAAGTACGCCGCCAATTCTAAAAAAATGCATTATCCAGAGATATTCGGCTGTTTGGAACGCTTATTGCATGTTACAAGGAGACAAAGAATCTCAGAATTGTGATTACAGGCATTAAATTGTAATATTTTCATGATTTTACGTTCAATGAGATGTTAATAGAAGGATTGAGGGCTCCATGTTTTTACTGACATGGATTAAAACATTGTATCAAACTAAGGCAATTATCAATGGATAAACAAAAATACTCCTGGACCATCGATTGTGAAAAACCAATCGGGCCAATTTCTTCATATTCTCTTGCCTTATGGGGTATTCGAGGGCTTTTATATCCCAACGATCTGATTGTCGACCAAAATCGTACCCGTTACCGAGCCGGTTTTATGGCAAGCCTCCAAGATATCATGCGTAACACACGCGAAACCAAAAAGCCTAAAATGTGGGCGATCGCCGGCCGTAAAGGAGGCGTCGGCAAGTCTGTTTTATGCTCCCTTATGGGGATAGCACTTTCAAAATTAAACAAAAAAGTCATTATTGTCGACGCTAATTTCGGATGTTCAATTCAATCGTATAATTTCGGCATTGAAAAATCTTTAAGGACATTTTATGAATCCGTTCATGACGACAAGGAGATGGCGCATTTCGCCTGTACGACACCTTATCCCAATTTAAGTGTCATTGCATATAAAAACGGCACATGCGGACCGGCAGCAGCATCTATTATAACCAAAATGAAATTTATCCGTTCGTTGAAAAACCTCGATGCGGATTATATTTTGCTGGATCTGGGTTCTCGGATCGATGATTCAGGATTGGATTATTTCCTCAATTGTGATAAAAATATTATTGTCACGACACCGGA
>JAFGEC010000529.1 GCA_016931775.1 Candidatus Zhuqueibacterota bacterium
ATGGTGTTTCAAAAACCCTCAACCCGAACCCGTGTATCGTTTGAAACCGGCATGTATCAACTGGGAGGGCATGCATTGTATCTGAGTCCTGCGGAAATCGGACTGGGTACCCGTGAATCGGTCCCGGATGTTGCCCGTGTTCTCGCAGGATTTAATGACGCAATTATGGCCCGGGTTTTCGGTCATGAGATTGTTACCCAACTGGCGAAATATGCCTCGGTACCGGTCATAAACGGACTTTCTGATTTGCTGCATCCGTGCCAAATTATTGGTGATATTTTTACGATTCTCGAGTTTAAAGGACGTGTGGAAGACGTAAAAATTGCATATGTCGGCGACGGCAATAATGTTGCCCATTCATGGATTAACCTGGCCGGCCGTTTGAAAATTTCTCTGCGAATTGCTACGCCGGAGGGATACGAACCGGATGCCGGAATTACCCAATGGGCACGCCATCAAAAAAAAGGAGAAATTATCATTACCAATGAGCCGCGCCAGGCTGTGAGCGGTGCGGATGTCATCTATACAGATGTGTGGGCGAGTATGGGTCAGGAAGCAGAGGCTGAAAGCCGTAAAAAAATATTTCAGGATTTTCAGGTTAATCGGCAACTCGTGTCATTGGCTGATCCGTCGTGCATCGTCATGCACTGCCTGCCAGCCCATAGGGGCGAGGAAATCACCGACGAGGTGATGGAAAGTCCTGGATCAGTTGTGTTTGTAGAGGCTGAAAATAGGATGCATGCGCAAAAAGCGATTCTTGTTAAACTGATAAAGAATTAAGGATCATCAAACTCGTGTCTTTGATCGTAAAAAAATACACTGAAACCGACCGTGGGATTTGGGAAAATTACATTAAAACCTCAAATAACGGTACTATTTTTCATCGAAGAAAATTTTTGGATTATCACCCTCCGATGCGTTTTAAAGACAGCTCTTTGCTTTTCTACAAAGAGAATAAACTGCTGGCCGTTTGTCCTGCAGTAGACATTACATTGGAAGATCGACGAATGTTGATCTCGCATAGAGGGGCATCGTACGGTGGATTGGTGGTACACGACAATCTATCCATAAAAGACGCCTTTGATCTGGTTCAGGCGCTTACGAAATATGCAAGGGAAAAAGGTTTTCAGGGAGTTGATTTAACACCACCCCCGCAGATATATCTTAACCGGCCGAGTAATTATATCGATTTTGCCATGGTACAGTCCGGTTTTGTTTACAGAAAACGTGAAATATCCAGCGTTATACCACTGGATATTCCGCAATCCAGGATACTCGATTCGTTCAGTACGAGCTCGCGGCGCGCAGTACGCCGGGCGGAAAAATTAGGTGTTGTCGTAAGGGAGTGTGATCTTTATGAGGAATTTTATAAAATTTTGCAAAAGAATCTTCGGTTGCGACATAATGTGTCACCGACACATTCGATCGATGAATTGTTGTCACTTGTAACAATATTTCCGAATGATATCAAACTCTACGCCGCTTTTTATCAGCAAACTATGGTCGCCGGTGTTGTGATGTTTGTATGTAATCCTCAGGTTGTGCTTGCGTTTTATATCAGTCATGATGAGGAATACCAGCAGTATCGAGGCGTGAATAAGCTGTTTTATGAAATCGTCCATTGGGGGCTGGAACTGGGATTTAAGTTTCTGGATTTTGGAATATTCACAGTAAATGAAGATCCCAATTGGGGACTGGCGCGTTTTAAGGAAAGTTTTGGTGCACAGGGTGTTTTTAGAGACAGCCTGCAGTTAGTTTTTTAATTGTCCGGACACGCCCAGTGAAATCTAGCCGACTCAAAATATTGCATATCGCGCCAATCAATACATCCGGGGTTCCGGGACAAATGGTATTGACCGAACGCAAATTGGGATTTGAAAGTAGACTTTTAACCCTTTTTCATGATGACAGAAATTATTACCGGGATATCTGCCTTGAACTGCCGTTTATCGATTTTCGAGTGACAAAATGGATCAAAAAATATGTATCTTCGCCTGATAAGCTTGTTGTCAGCAACACCGCTAAAAAACCCGCACGTATTCCCATAGAGTGGCATCCATACAGCACGGCTGAAAAAATTTTAGTAAAAGTCCGGGATGTTTTTTGGATACCGAGGGTTCAGTGTGCCATCCGCAAGTATAAATTAGATCGGTTTGATGTTTTTCAACTGGATGGCGGGCTGGGGCTTTATCGAAACAGCCGGTTTATCCGGCAAATGAAGGCGCAAGGGAAAAAAATAATATGCTGCTACACCGGAAGTGATTTACGCACACGGGGCGTCATCCCTGCCATCGACCGGTTGAGTGATCTCAATGTAACCGTCGAGTACGACCATCTGTTACTGCATCCAAAGATTTCCCACATCTTCTTTCCTTTTAATGCCGAAAATTTTTCAGCTCATCAGCCATCCGGAGGAAAAATTCGAATCGGCCATGCACCGACCAATCGCGCTGCAAAAGGAAGCGATACCATTTTGAGTATTTTGGATTTACTGAAAAAAGAAATTGACTTTCAGATTGTGCTTATTCAAAATCTTTCTTATTCACAGGCCATTAAATTGAAACAAACCTGTGATATCTTTATCGATCAAATTGGTGATCTGGGGTATGGAATCAATTCCCTGGAAGCTCTCGCCATGGGAATTCCATGCTGTTCCTGTCTTGCAAAAGGATTTGAACGGCAATATACCGATCATCCGTTTGTCGTTATCGACAAAGACAATATGTACGAAAAGGTGAAACAACTTTTACAGTCACCCCAGCGACGGAAAGAGATCGGAGCGCGTGGACGATTGTGGGTGCGTAAATTTCATAATGCGGAAAATGTGGTGCAAAAAATACATCGCTTGGCCGGTCTGGAGGAGTTGTAATGCGGATAATGTTTGTGAATTCAATACAAATGTTCGGCGGCGGGGAAATTTGGATGCTTCGGACGTTGGATGGATTGGCTCGGCGCGGTCATGACGTTTTTTTGCTGTGCCGTCCCGGTACTGAACTGGCTCGGCGTGCAGAAAAAATGGGTATTCAGGTTTTTACAATCCGTATACGTGGTGATTTTGATCCGTTCACGATCTGGCAGACCGCACGTTTACTGCGGCGGCTCAAAATTCAGATCGTTCTGACCAATATGGACAAGGAACTGCGTTTTGCGGGGATCGGCGCAAAGCTTGTCGGCGGAATTGTCGTCATTCCACGCCGCGGTATTGATTATCCGCTCAAAAATAAAATTCAATACCGTTTCAGTTATAACCGGCTGGCGGATCACTTGTTGGCAAACTCCAGGGCAACCAGGCAGGCCCTGTTACAGAATGCACCCTGGCTGGATCCGGATAGAATCACTGTGATTTATAACGGTATAGATCCGGCGCCGTTTTTTGGCCCTGCTTTGAGAGATATCCGCAGTGAACTGGGTATTCCTGCGGACGATGCTGTTTTTGGATTTGTCGGACAACTGGATGAGCGCAAGGGTATTTTTTGTTTGTTGAACGCCTTCAAGATGGCGGCATCTCAGTATCCGGCGCGGTTGCTCCTGGCAGGGGAGGGGCCCATGGAAGCGGAGATCCTCTGTTTCATAAAAGAGAACGGTTTGGCCGACCGTGTTTTTTTATTGGGTTTTATGAACGATGTAAGTGAATTGTATAAAAATATGGATGTGTTTATATTGCCTTCTTTATGGGAGGGTTTTGGCATTGTACTCATCGAAGCAATGGCCGCTGGAAAACCCGTGGTCACAACGGCTGTGAGTTCAATGCCTGAGATCGTACAACACGAAAAAACCGGATTGGTGGTTCCCGTCAATAACGCTCACGATCTGGCGGATGCCTTGCTCAAACTTATGAAAGACAGACATCTCGCCCGCCGTATGGGTGAAAAAGGCCGGAATCGTGTGCTGCAATTATTTACAATGGAGAAAATGCTGGATTCCCTGGAGCAATTGTTTGAAAAGTTACTGGAACGAAAACATGAACATATGGTATCGGATTGAACAGTTTTTTAAACACCGGCAAACCGGGATAATAAAAAAATTATTTGCCAAACCGCAAATACGTGTGTCGGATGTAGATTGGAAAAATGTGAACCGGATTCTGATTGTTCGGCAGCACGACCAGCTCGGGGATTTTCTTTTATCCACACCGGTATTTAAGGCTGTCCGGCAGCTGTTTCCGAAATCCTTTATCGCTGTTGTTGCCCGAAAATATACCGCCGCATTGGTGGAAAATAATCCTTATGTCGATCTTGTCATTCCATTTTATGAAAACGGACGTGATTGGTCACTGGACAAAGTTCTTTCATTTGTCCGACAAATACGAAAATATGATATGGCGATCGTACTAAACACGGTTTCTCATTCGTTGACCAGTGACCTGCTGGCGTTTTTTTCCGGTGCGCCTTTTATCCTTGGCTCGGAGCATCATCTTTTTAAAAATGCCGACCGCAATTTTTTTTATAATCTTCTCGCACCCTATCGTACGGTGGATTGTCAGCAAAGTGAACGGAATCTCGACATCGTCCGCTATATCGGCGCAGAAAGTGACGATCCTTGTGAGTTTATAAAGTTAACGGATGCGGAACTGGAATGGGCTGCTCGATTTTTACGTTCAAAGGGAAAACAATCCGGAAAACCACTTGTTGCCATACATCCCGGCGCCGGTAAAATGAAAAATCGTTGGCCTGCCGAAAATTTTGCTCAAGTCGGCCAATGGATAGCGGAAAAATACAGCGCACAACTGTACGTGACCTGGGGGCCGAATGAAACGGAGATCGGTCAGGCCGTGATTTCGAAATTAAAAGTCAGGCCGATTATCTCAATCCATAAAGAACTGCGTCATGTAGCTGCTGTACTTTCTCAAGCAGATGTTTTGCTTTGTAATGATACCGGCGTTATGCATCTTGCTGCAGCAGTGGGTACACCACTCGTCGCTGTTTTTGGTCCGACGGATCCGGCTTTGTGGAAACCGGCCGGTGAAACTGTCGTTGCAGTGCGCGCAAATGATAAAAAGTGTGAATCTGTTCCGCCAGAAAAAGTTTTCCAGTCCGCTATAAAATTATTGCATTTTAAAAAATAATTTATACTATATGATGTAGAACCGCAAAGTGGTGATCTTGGTATGCGTTCGCGGTAACGTATGGATGCCCATTTTCGTTATGGTTTAATCGGCAGGTAAAAAAAAATGTTGCATCTTGTAAATCCATTTGATATTTTTACGCCTTATGGCCGATGATTAACCTTATAAATGGTATAATTTTAATGAGGTGATGAATGAAAACATCTAAAATGGATGAAGACTTTCAAACTGTTTATTCCTTGGAGTTTGATGACGACATCGAATCTGAAGAGGAAGACGATGATATCGATCCTGACGGTGATATTGATTCAGACGAAGATATAGATCAGGATGTCGATATCGATGAAGACTGGGATGATGAATCCGAAGATGAAGACTGGGAAGAGGAAGAAAAAGAAGAGGAAGAAACCTGGGATGAGGATGAATATTGGGAAGAGGATGAAGAAGAGTGGGAAGAAGAAGAAGAGGAGGATGAGTGGGAGGAAACAGAGGAAGATTGGATGGAAGGTGCTCCTGAATGGGAAGGAGATGATGAATGGGAATAGGCGATGTACGCGGTCTATTTTTATAGCAACCGATGCGTGAATACCCGAATTTTCCTCTTGTGGGTGTAGGCGTCGTTGTAAAGCGGGGCAATAAAATCCTGCTGATAAAAAGAGGCCGGCCACCGCTAAAAGGTATTTGGACGGTTCCGGGCGGTCTTTTAAAGATAGGAGAGAGCCTGGAACAGTGTGTTCAGCGAGAGTTGGATGAAGAATGCGGTATAAAAGTATCCGATTTAAAGTTGATCGATGTGTTTGAATATATAGAAAAGGACAATAAAGATATAAAATATCATTACATTATTGTTGAATATTTCGCGAAATATAAATACGGCGCTTTAAAAGCGCAAAGTGATGCGGAGCAGGCCCGATGGATAAATTTGGAAGAACTGGATGTGATTGTGACCACTGAAGAGACAAAGGCTTTAATAAAAAAGGTCGAAATGTGAATTATGCGACATATAGATAAAATATTGATCATAAAGCTCCGCGCAATCGGCGATGTCGTTTTATCAACAATTGTGTTGGATAATATAAGAGCAGCGTATCCCGAAGCTAGAATCGATTTTCTTACCGATGACATATGTAAAGAAGTTGTCCTTGGAAATCCTATTCTCAACAACGTACTGTCCTATGAAAGAAAAACAATTTCAAGAATGACCATTTTAGGAAAATTGATTAAAGATATCAAATTCCTGTCACTCATTCGAAATCAGAATTATGATCTTGTTATCGACTATTTTGGCAATCCGAGAAGCGCGATTATGACATGGTTAAGCAATGCCTGGAAACGAGTGGGTTACGATTTTCGGATTCGCCGGTGGGCGTACAATGTTGTTATTAATTCGCGCGCAAATGAACTTCATGAGGCCGATTGGCATCTTGATGCACTCAAGTCTATCGGAATTCCTGTTTTGTCAAATAAATTAAATTTTCATGTGGGTGAAGGAAGTAAAAACTTTGCAGAAAATTTTTGGCAGCAGACCGAATTGTACGATCAGCGGGTTATTGCTCTTAATTTCTCGGGCGGATGGCCGTCAAAAAGATGGCCGTTGGATCGTTTCGCTCATCTGGCTGATACTTTGGTTGCAGCCTACCGGGCGCAAATTTTAATTGTATGGGGACCAGGTGACAAAGAAAAAGCTCAAAAGATTCAGCACCTGGCAACCTGCCCGGTTTTGCTGTTGCCGGACACCAATCTCAAACAACTTGCCGCCATACTGCAAAAAGTCGATTTACTTGTGACCACCGATTCCGGTCCGATGCATATCGCCGCTGCAATGGGTACGCCATGTGTCGCCCTTTTTGGCCCGACCAACCCGAAACTTCAAGGTCCGTACGGTCAAGGACATCAAATCGTCAGTGATAACACTCTGACATGTCTTGGTTGCAACCGTTTGGATTGCGAAAATATAGCCTGTATGGATACCATTACCGTCGGCGATATCATGACGGCGGTTCAAAAATGCATCACTGCCAATCAATTATATGAATCCCTGACCTGAAAATATGCAAAAACTGTCTATTGCTGTCATTACACAAAACGAAGAAAAAAACATACGAGTATGCCTGGAGAGTGTCCGCTGGGCGGATGAAATTATTGTGGTAGATGCGGAAAGTACTGATGATACGGTCAAGGTTGCCCGGCAGTATACCGATCGTGTCTTTACAAGGCAATGGCCGGGATTTGCCCAGCAAAAACAATACGCCCTTGATATGTGCCGAAATGACTGGATACTCTCTCTGGATGCCGATGAGACGGTGAGCGCAAAATTGGCAGACGAGATTCAGGAACTGCTGCGAACCGGCCCGGAACAAGACGGCTATTTGATAAAGAGAAGGTCCTATTTTTTAGGCAAGTGGATTAAAAAATGCGGATGGTACCCCGGTTATCAATTACGCCTGTTTCGCCGGTCAAAAACAAAGGTGAGTAAACAGATGGTACATGAAGGATTTGTTGTCGACGGTCCTGTCGGCTGTTTGCTTTTTGATATCCATCATGATTCCCATATATCCTTGTCCCATAGTATCGCTAAATTAAACCGGTATTCATCTCTTGAAGCATTGGACAGGCTGGCGCGGAAAAAAGTCCGGTGGTATCATTTTCTCGTCAATCCTTCAAGTACGTTTTGGATAAAATATATAAGTCAGGGCGGTATTTTTGAAGGTGTGCACGGTTTTTTACTGTGCTGGATTGCAGCGTTTTTAAAGATGGTCCTTTATATGAAAATTTGGTATCTGCAGCATTTAAACGCAGATCAATTGTCGGAAATAAAAAAAACGATTGTATAATGTCGATCTCTGTTATTTTAATCACATTGAATGAGGAGAAGAATATCGATGCATGCCTGCAGAGTGTGCAATGGGCCGACGAAATAGTGGTGGTCGATTCCTTCAGCACTGACAGAACCATTGAAATTGTAAAAAACTATACGGACAAAGTGATCCTGCATCCGTTTGATGGTTATGCGGAAAATAAAAATCTCGCACTCGACCGCACCACGTCGGAGTGGATTTTATGGCTGGATGCCGATGAACGTGTAACCCCGGAATTGTCAGATGAAATAAAACATGTGCTGAACAAAACAGAATATCAAGGATTCGAAATGCCCCGGAAGGCTTTTTTCCTCGGCCGGTGGATAAAACATTGCGGCTGGTATCCGGGGTATGTCCTGCGATTGTTCCGGAAGCAAAATGCCCGATTTAGTCATAACAAGGTTCATGAAGGACTGATTTTAGACGGTTCTTGCGGCCGGTTGACTCATGCGCTTTTACATTATACTGATGACTCGCTGGAACATTATTTATGGAAGTTTAACCGGTATACTTCGCTTGCCGCTGAAGAATTACATGAACGTGGACGGCGTGCCGGACTCGGCAGTATAATTTTCAGACCGGTTTTTGCTTTTTTGAAAATGTATTTTATGAAACGAGGGTTCCTGGATGGTATTGAAGGTTTGATGTTGTGTCTGCTGTCAGCCGGATATGTCGCTGTAAAATATGCCAAAACATGGGAACTCGGAAAATGATATTTTTAAAATGGAGGGATACATGGATTTTTTACTGGATAAAGTCGATCAAGTGCAAATTGTACGTCTCAAAGTAGACCGGCTGGATACCAATATTGCGCCGGATCTTAAAGCCCAGCTGCTGGTTTTGTTGCAAAAAGATGCCAAGCTGATGATCGATTTGAGCAATGTGAATTATGCGGATAGTTCAGGTTTGGGAGCCCTCTTGCTTGGTGTCAGGCTTGCACGGGAGAACCAGGCCCGGTTCGTTGTTATAAATGCAACAAAACGCGTTAAAAGTCTGCTGCAAATTGCTCAACTTGAAAATGTTATTCAGAATTTTGAAGATGAAGCCGATGCATTGGCTGCGATAAATGAATAGAGCCGGAATAAAACGAGTAGTAAATCCGTTTAACCGGAAAACGGAGGAATCGTGAAAACTTTACGAATACTTTTTTGGGCATTTTGGGTCACTGTTTCCTGTGTCGAATCAAATCTGGCGGCGCGGGCACCCAAAGTGAAAAATATCATTCTTCTTATCGGCGACGGTATGGGCTTTTCCCACATTTCCGCCGTACGATATGCTACTGTGGGACCGGACTCTGCTTTGACAATGGATAAAATGCCGGTAACAGGTTTTGTTAAAACATTTTCAGCGAATCGACTGATTACCGACTCCGGCGCTTCGGCAACGGCTTTGGCTACAGGTTACAAAACCAATAATGGCATGATCAGTACAACACCCGACAGCCAGTCCTTGTACACTATATTAATGGCATGCCGTGATCACGGTATGGCAACCGGACTTGTTGCGACTTCCTCCGTCACCCATGCCACACCTGCCGCTTTTGCCTCAAATGTCAGCTCCCGAAATATGGAGAATGATATTGCGGATCAATTGCTGCAAAACCGGATCAATGTTCTTTTCGGAGGCGGACGGTGTTTTTTTATGCCGAAAAGTTGGAACAACAGCAGACGCCTGGATGAAACAAATTTAATACAGATGGCAAAGGACGCCGGCTATACGGTTTTGGGTACGGCCGATTCGATGAAGAATATACGAACAGAATATGTTATGGGATTTTATGCGAACGAGAGTATGACCACCCATGAACCGGAACCGACGCTTGCCGAAATGAGCCGGGAGGCCATCAATAATCTCAAGGCAAATAAAAAGGGATTTTTCCTCATGATCGAAGGAAGTCAAATTGATTGGAAAAGCCACGATAATGATTTTGAGAATACCAAAAGACTGGTCTATCTCTTCGATAACGCCCTGAGAGAAGTTTTAAATTTTGCCGAACAGGACGGCAAAACCCTTGTGGTTGTAACAGCCGATCATGAAACAGGCGGACTGTCTGTCGTCGGCGGGAAACGTAACGGCGAAAACCTGGAGATTCATTGGAATACCGGGGGGCATACTGCCGATATGGTGCCGTTATATGCGTATGGTCCCGGTGCCGAAAAGTTTATTGGTACGATGGATAATACGGATATACCGGTCACGTTTGCAAAATTGTTAAAAATTAAAAATTTCCCCAAAATACTCTAAAAAATGCATCTAATAGAGTGAACCTAAGGGTTGAAAAAAAGTTAATTTTTAGTGACACTTGAACATGGAAAAAATGAAAAATTTGTAAAACCTCAGTCTCGGGTGGGATAGAACCGGTGCGACGCACCTCCTTTTGCCAAATATATGTAGTTTTAAAATTTTGACAGATGTCGAGAGCCGGTGCGTCGCACCTTCCACCCATAACTGAGATATTACAAAAATTTGTATTTTCCCCTTGGAATTTTGGATAAAATTTTTAATTTAACATAATTTGAACCGGTTTAATAAAAATGGAGAAAGAATGGAAAATTTTGCTATCATGAACGTTCAACAGACCAGAGATCCCAATAAGCGTTTCCTCATTGTACAGGTTAATAAAATTAAATTGGACAAGTGGTACGAAGGTATTCGTATAAAGCGCGACCCGGGGAAAGCCTATGTATACCAGTGGATCAATGAAAAGGCCGAATCTTTTAGGGAAGCGTGGAACCATTCCCGCTGCCGACACTGTTATCATTGGCATGTTTGCGGACATGAAATAAAGACGCATTGTGCGCAATTTGACCATGATTTTCAGTGTGAACAATTATAGATTTTAACTTTTAAATACAGTCCGTGAAATTTATCCGCACACGGCTGCCGCTCTTCTTCTTCCATACATTTTCATCATACGATTCACCGGATCGATAATAAAATTTCCGGTTTTACCGACAGGCCGAAAAAGTCGTTGCACCGCTTTTAGAAGCCCTGTACTTTTCAGAATTTTCGTTCCTTCTTTGATAGCCGGTACGGCGCATTTTTAAATACGTCAATGCTGGAACCGGATTATCACCCTGTTGGTGACATGTTATAAATCCCGCCAAATTTAAATTGACAACAACTTTCGAATTGGTTATATTGATTTTGAATAAAAACCAGGTTATTATGAAGAAAAAATCTCAAAAAAAACCGCAGCAGGAACGGGAGTTGAATATCCTTCTCGCCGTACTTATTCTGCTGGTATTTGGTACCCGTCTCGTGTATACCAATATCAGTGTCGGATTAACCATGCTTTCGTTTGTTACTTTTTGCCTGTATCTCGCCGGTATTTTAATTGCCGCCAGCCCCGCAATCCTTAAAAATATTCGACCTCTAATCGACAAAACCACAAACCGCTGGTGGATTGTACCGGCATTCTTGTGGACTGTGCACTCTGTATATGCCTTGGTCGTGGCTGATCAGCCGTGGCTGCACCTTGTACTGGGGCTGATTTATGCCGGTGCTATGCTGCTGTTTGTTTATAAAACGCCATCGCCTAACCTGAACTGGATATCCATTCTGCTGGCGCTTGTTTTGTGGGTGCCGGTTCAAACCGGATTGATTCCGGCAGTCGGTATTCCGCCCAGAGAGTGGATTACAGGACTGTATTATTTAACCGCACTTTTATCTTTGCTGTATATTTTTATCATCGTAAAAAATGCGGATATCGGATTCTCGTTGCGGCTCAAGGGTGAACATTTCAAACTGGTATTTTCGGGTGTATTTATTTTATTCGTCATTTTTGTTTCAACCGGATTTCTGACCCAGACCGTCAGTCTGACCCGATATTCTCCGTCCGGTCATGCTATTTTTGTGCGCATTATCGCATTGATTTTAATTGTTTTACCCCAGGAGTTTGTATTTCGGGGGATTGTTCTAAACGGTCTTCATCGGATGATGGGGGAACAAAAGTATTCAATAGCACTGGTGATCTCTGCTGTTTTATTTGCACTTTCTCACTATTTTCCGATGGCAGTGAGTCACCTGTATACATTTCCCGAATATCTTGTTTTATCGGGAAATATTTGGATTCACGCAAGCCTGATGTTTGTCTGTGGTTTGTTTTTGGGCTGGATATATTTAAAAACAAAGCAGGTATTCGCTTCTGTTCTGGTGCATTTTTTGATTTTTTGGATATGGATAACTTTTTTTACCACAGGATAAGGTGTCGCTGACGAGTAAACTGGAGGAAAA
>JAFGEC010000530.1 GCA_016931775.1 Candidatus Zhuqueibacterota bacterium
AACGTCAACACGGATAATATAAAGGCAGAGATGAACGATGGCGTGTTGACGGTGAAGATCAGCAGGTCCGAAGCTGCCAAACCGAAAAGGATCGAGATCGCAGGCGGCAGCTAATTTCAGGTGTTCTGCTTTAAATTCTCCAGCGGCACTTTTAACAGTGCCGCTTTTTTTATGTATTAATGCAGATTCAATCCGACCATGAATTTTTTAAATATATATTATCTGGACATTTTCCTTGGAATAAAGTAGTATTATCTTTTTAAGAGGAAGGGCAGAATGACATGCTTTTAAAGGGAGCGTTGTAAGAATTCTTGTGGCAGACTTGTTGACGTCAAAAGGAGAAGTACTTTTTTATCCTTTTAAACGTCAGAATTCAGTTTACCACATCGCAAATGTGTTATAACTCTTGAAGATAGGAGTTTGATATGCACATAGAACAAAACAAAACCTCCTCATTGTGGGAAAATTGCAGAAAGAAAGAAACACAAGGGAATTCCGGCGATAAGAAACATGTAATATGTCCGGACTGTAAAAAGGTATTTCTCGTTTTACCCGAGTTATTGGGCAAAATAAACGAATGTCCGTTTTGTTCGTGTTATTTTATTGTTCCACCAATTGAGATTTACGTTCCTCGCAGTTTGAAAACGCCTGAAGATATCGTCCCCAGATGTGGCAAATGTATGCGGCATGGTGTCCAGATGCGAGAGTATGCTTTTTACTGTGCACAAATAGCGGGTTCAAGAACGACAGATGAAGGAGCCGGCTTGTCAGTACGTACAACAAAATATGTCATCGTTCGTATTCCTGTATATATTCCGATTTGTGACCGATGTATTTCTAAAAGGCGTATGTTATATCTATTTGGAGCATTAGGTATTATCCTTGCGGTTCTTATAGTGACTTTGTGGGGTATTGTTGCCGGCAATGCTATCGGATTTTTGTGTCCCATGTCATTTATTTTTTTGGGGATAGTGATGTTCCCAATTTGGTTATTAAAAGAGGCATTTAAAATGCGTTTAGATGTTGGCGATGAAATTGCTATCGAAGTCTGCGAGAAAAAAATGAGAGCTCGTCCTTATATCAAAGGTTACAACAAATTTTTTACCCAAAAACAATATTTCAAAGCAATAGCCGGTCTTGGTGATTTTGACAGGTGAGTTCTATGCGAAATCAAGCGACGTGTGATCGATGTAAATCCAGTATACAAAAACCCAATGGTTACCTATGGTATTCCGCTTTTGTAGTAAAGACCCCGCATTCCGAGCAGGAAACAGGCAATATGTTGTTGTGCGAGTCCTGTACAGAGAGCATTTTTGCACAAAGAAATGCCGTTGATGCAGAAACCGTTGAAAATAATATATCAGAGGGTTTACCTGCAGATATCCAAAAACTGCGTTACAAAGTCCAAGATGGAAATACAGCCAGTATTATTAGTTTATACAAAAAACACAACTTTCTTCCAAAGCAAGCGAAAGAAAAAGCTCGCCAGTTTGCACTGATGTGGTGGAAAAACCCGCAACAAACTCAGCAGGAAGCTGCCTTATTTTGGACTTCAGTTCAAGAGCCCAAAACCTTGTCAGGGCAAAATTCTGACAGGGTCAAAGCAATGGATAAAGCAATAGATTCTGCACTTGATGCAGTTTTCGGTCTTGCGCCTTTAGATAAAAACGTTTCTTTTTCTAGCCAAAAACGCCCGTCGGAAGTTCAAAAAGTAAAGCAACAAGTACCTACGAATACCCTTGGTATATCTAATATAACCCCCGCAAAGCATGGAAGGGGGTATGTACCTAAAATTAGATTCAAATGTCCAAATTGTCATAAGCTATTAGGGGCGGCTGCTAAATTAGCAGAAAAAAAGAAAAAGTGTCCCGCCTGTAATGTTGAACTGGTTGTTCCCTCAATTTCCCAAAGTGATGATTCCTAGTCTTATACCTCATGAAAGCTAACTGGTAGATATTGTATGCTCTCGTTTTTTTGGGTTATAGTGTTCCAGACTATGCTATGGCTTTTTCACCTGATGGCAGGATGTTGGCTATTGGCTGGGATAGCGGGGTAGATAGGTTATACATCTACTATACAGTTGACCCTACTTCTTGAGATAGCGTAATAAAATGCTCCGGTTAATGGAAGTCAGGCTGTTTATGAGGAAATGTATAAAATGGAGCAGGAACAGGCGGCAGAATTGGCAAACCAAGTGTCCGCCATTTTTTTAGCACCTCAAGATCGCATTTATTTAATAATTTGAGGTTGGTATTAATTCGGACTGTTAGATACAACTATATAGATTTTTATACTCTACGCCGTCATTAACAGAAAATCTGATAGCAGCATTTCAACCTATATAACAGCTTTATGTTTTGCGGAATTAGGTAGGTTGTTTTCGTAAAATGGCCTTCATTAATTATCATAAAATTGTTATATTCGGAGAGATAATAGTCGATTGGATTATTAAGAAGTGTGTGTGAGTGTGTTTTTTAGCGAAGAAGATTATTTAAGAAATGTGTTATTTTTTGGGAACTTAAGCGAATGGTTATTTTATTATTATGTTAGGAGGCAGTGAAAATGAAAAATTTGATGTGTATTGTTGTTCTGTTGCTTTTAGTTGCGACTGTTTCGACAGAAGCGGCAACTTATGTGGGTGACTATGCATTGGGGTTCTGGAAAAGTTTCGATACGGCCAATGCTTCCCAGACAGAAGTTAGTAACAGCTACGGTTTAGAATTTGATCCTAGCTCTCAGAATGGCGGTGTTTACGACAGGGTGTATTTAGCCAATCGCAGCTCTACGGATACCAAGCAAGGTGTTTATGCCATTGATATTGTCAATGAAGTAACCGGTACCAGGATATTCACTGAACAGGACCAGCCGGCAGATGTTGCCGTTGCTTTGGATGGAACTGTTTATGTATCCAGTGATCAGGTTGCTTATGTGTACAAATCTGAGAATCCACTTAGCGCTAGTCCAACTATAACAATGTTGCTTGAAGAGAACTATGCTGGTGGGGGAGATGATGATATTGGGGACATTGCTATGGTGCCAAGCGGTTTTGGCGGTGGTTATGAAGCTGACAGTGATGTCATACTTTTTGACTGCGGTATGGATGACAACGCTAATTCGGCTGTCAGTGTTTTAGATCAAAGTACTGGTGTAGTAACAACCCTATGGAACAGCGAGTCAACCGTAAACACTATCCGTGGCGACTCCAGTCGTGTTGACGGCTATGCTTATTGGGCCGATTATAGTTTGCCGGCAGGCGGATCGAATAATAATCCTTATATCTACCGCGTAAAGGGCGATGGTGTTTTGGAACGTATTTTCCTTAATATTGATGCGGATTCGATAGGTGGTCTTGACTCTGCCGTTACAGTCAATCAAGCCGACGGTTCTTTCTGGATGGTCATTAATAATGGGACGCATGATGTATACCGTGTTGAT
>JAFGEC010000531.1 GCA_016931775.1 Candidatus Zhuqueibacterota bacterium
GCAGCGAGTGCGGCGCCGAACCGGTCGTAGCTTTCGGCACCGCCGGGGATATTCTCCGTATCCTGGTGAAAAACGACGGGATTCGACACGTCGAGACCGGAAGCCGTGCCCTTGAGGACCACGACAACACCTGTACAAATATTTGTGCCGATATTCGCATACGGAATACCAATTGCTAAATCGATATAGGCATCGTCATTAAATTTTCCGGCTGCCATACAACATTGATTGAGAGATTCAAAAGCACGGCGCAGGTCCGTCATGGGACCGATCTGTTTGGCATCGGCGGCCTGGGGGGTTCCGGTGTTTCGCAACAGATTACGCATCTCTTGAGATGACAATATCTGCCGTCCTTGTTGCAACAGGAAACTTTGTATGCTGGCGACAGCTCCTGCGGTTATGGCAGAGGCGCCGGACGTACCGCTGAAATCATTGGTATACCACTGGTTATGATCCAGGCCGTTCACTCGTACAACGCCATATCCCGCGCACCAAATACGTTGACCCCAGGCGTGAACATCCACACGATCTCCGTACGTTGTAAAATTAGAAGGCACATGTGTATATGCATCAGCAGCACCGATCATAATCGCACCGGAATCTCTGAAATCCCGGTCGAATATATCATTAAAAGCTCTACGATCCAAATTCTCATCACCGTTACCGGCGGCTTCGACAACAACATATCCACCAGCCGTTGCCGCTTTAATAGCGTCATACTCTGCCTGATGATATTCAACAGGTACCAAATTTATACCGTTTATACTATCTGCCGTTTGTTGCTCAAGAAGAATAATGTCGCCCGGATCAAGGATCTGGGTGGCCGAGTTTATAGCATCGGCGATGGAAATCGTCCAGCATGAAAAGATACCGATATCGGCCTGGTGAACGATCCCCGTTATACCGTAACTGTTGCTGCAACCGGCTAGTATGCTCAAAACAGCGGTTCCATGGTCTTCATATCTCATAACGGGAGCGTTGATATAAAACACACCCGGCAAGTCTTCGTGTGTAAGGGTCCATCCGTATTCTATATCCATAACTTGAATATTTTCACCCTCCCCACCGGGGAAAAGCCAGGCGTAATAAGCATCAATACCGTCGGGTGCAGGGCCGAGGTAATCCTGTGATGCCACATAGCTCGGTGTTGCCGGCGCCACATCCCGGCATTGTGGCAGAGAAAATTCCGGTTTCGGATAGGCAATCTCAACGACAGGCAATTGATTCAACCGGTCGCACATACGTGCAAGATTCTGTCCCTGACGAAGGACGATCATCAAATATAAATTCAGGTCCGCCAATTCATTGCCGCTGCGTCTCTCAGCATCAGTCCGGTCCCGGTCGAGATCCTGCTCGGATGCGGAAAACAACCGGTTGACAAGGCGGATTTGACGGCCGGAGAAAATACGATTCAGTGAATCCATCTGTGTCCGGATCAATTGCCGGGTTAGATTGAATCTTTTAAAACGAATCTCATCCAGCCGGTCCTCAACCAGCGCAAGTTTCCCCTGGCGCAAACGCAGGCCCGTTCCTTCGGTCAACTTAAAAATCAGAGTATCCGCATTCACGGATTCAGACACAATCGTCCGTGCCGGTTTTTTTGGTACTCGGCGGGGTTTAAGTAAAGGTTCTTCATCCTTTTCTCCTTCGACGTCCTGTTCAACATCCGGGACCGGCTGTTTTATTTCATCCTTTGGGGGTTGAGGCATTTTTCCCGTGGGTCCTAAAGAGACAACAAGTATCACACCACCCCCCTCAGGTACCGCTCGTTGCGGTATGGGGCGCTGCCTGATCACCGTACCGGCAGGTGCACGGCTCTGGATTTCCCTCACACCTTTCAACGTCAAACCGTTTTTATTTATTAATTGTTTGGCTTCTTTTATATCCAGTCCGATAAGCTTGGGCATTTTGGTTTGTCCAACAAGGTCGGTAAAAAGCATTACCATCAAACAACAGAATAAAACCGTTAACAACTTTTTCCTCATGCTCATTAAAACCTCCTGTAGTTTCCGGTTCAACTGCATTTGGTAGAATATAAATTCCGCACAATAGTCGTGTACAGCTTAATGTTGATCAAAGTACTTAATTTGACAGAATCGATGTATTTTCACATTCATGGTATCTACGATTTCGAGCCCCGTTTGCTTTCCTTGACCGCATCGTAGAGATAGTAATAAATAATTTAAGAATTGTCAAGAGGAAACGACATTAAATTATAAAACCTGAGTTACAATCTAAAAAAATCCGCCCAATATGAACTTGGAAATTCAAACTCTAAAAAAGTTTTTATTCTTTAAGGTCTTAATAGCTTAATTTTTGTTTTTTAGCCACTGATCCCGCAGCGCGGGACGGATTGAACACGGAAAGGTAACAGTTAAATATAATCGAAAGTACATGGCAAATTTGATTAATTCAATAATGAGAAAAACGAATATAATTGAATCACATAAAAATTAGATAAAACTTTGTTTATTAATAATCTGTGTTGATCTGTGTCGATCCGTGGCTAAAATAATAAAAAAGAAAAGTAACCATCATAAATAATAACAATATTATAAAAGCAAATCAAGTTGACGGTAATGCGCATTGCAGGAGGATTTATATTTCTATTTTCCATCCCACCCATAACTGAACATCCACAGAAATTCCCCCGTATTTCGGCCGGTCATTTTCACCGGTCATCAAAAAAATAAAAAAAACATATTTTATTATCTCAAAAACAATACCTTTCGGCTCTTACGTCCGAATTCCGGTCCCTGAACCGTAAGCAGATACATTCCGGACGATACCAGAGCACCTTGATCGTCCGTACCGTCCCAAACCATAAAATGATCACCGACCGTCGTTTTAAAACCGTCAAAAAGTGTGCGCACACGCTGACCATAAACATTGTATACGGCGACTGACATCTGTTCTGGCTTGGAAATTGAAAAGAAAAGCTTCACTGAACTGTTAAACGGATTAGGATAGGCAGGGTAAAGTGTAAAAGTGGACTGTCGTGCGCCGGTTAGTTGTCGTATACGGGTATCGCCGGATTCCGTGTAAAATTTGAGACCCCAGATACGGTTGCCATCATAATCGGGATCTGATTCCGGTGCACAGATATTCAAACAGAAATCATAGCGGCCATATTTTTGCAAGGATTTGATCAAAAGACGGTTTTCACCCGCTTTAATGTCCGTCATCACCTTTTCACTGACAAATTCATTATCCTTGAATGAACGGGTACCGGCATACCGGTATATCTCCTCACCGTTGATATAAATGATCAAGGCCTCATCGGATCCGATCCACAATTCCGCTTTCTGGTCCTTGGGGGCATGAAAAAAACAAAAAGCATAGCTTACTGCGTCATCGCTCGAGTTAAGACCAAAATAATCCCTCAAATCCACCCGGTCATCGGTAAAATAGACTGCTTCGCTCCAGTGATCGTGGCTTGCTATCGCCGTTACGTTCGCTTCATCACCGATAAATTCATGATTTATTGGATCTGGAATTCCCTCGATCGAAAAGGGACCTCTCAGCAGCCATGTACGAACACCCTGCCCAAAATCCCCGTCGGTGCTTGAATGTTTTATAAACCGTCTCCTGGTTAATTCGAGATCGGCGCCGACGATTTGAATGTTGTCCGGATTATTGGTGCCCAAGCCAACTTTTTCTGCCAAAGTAATATGTTCGATGTCATCCGGATTCAAACCCATGAGTCTCGCGCAAACATGGTCGACGGCAACCGGATCTGTTCCTGCAACGATCGTGTTCATTCTCACTAAATTTGTAATTCGGTTTCCGCTTCGTCTTGCCGATTTCTCCCTTTCCAAACAGGCAATGGCATCCACGACGGCATAATTAATTTGCGCAATATTGCACAGATCGACGATCTCTTTATCCGTCCAGTACATTGGCGCCTGGCTGGTATGTATCAGTTTATGGGAATACCCATCCTGAGGCACGCCGGCTGTCTTGGAAAAGCCGTACCTGGTAGAAGGTGCTAATCCTATTTGATTTTTCAGTGCCACCGTCATTCCCGGATTGTGAATTTTCATAACAGGCACGGTGATAAAAACATCTGCATCCAGCACATCTTTATGAATATAATACTGCCCACCCTGGGGCAGCGCCTCACCGCCATGCGGTACGTCGACCAGGACTAAATCCTGCCATGGATTTTCCGGTGGAGATCCATTTAGATTGGATAATCTTAAATTAATCCCCTTGAGATATGGATCCTCCAATAAATCCTGGTAGCCCGCAACATCCCAGAGTTTCGTCCACCGTGGCGATGTTCTGCTCGAATAGGGCAGCTCGTAATTCATTTCACGCGGTGCGCCTTCACCCACGACAATTTGCATGTTTCCGTGATCGATTTCATCGATGATTTTGATCAACGCCTTAATCACGCGTACGTCCGTCACCTCACCGGATCCGGGAGGTTCAGGATCGACAATATTTGGTTTTAAAAGCACTATATCACCGGGCTGAATAACCCAATCAAATCCACCGGCGAGTTCAATGGCCCGCCGGACCATATCCTCAATTTCAGCATAACTGATGGATGTTTCATCGACAGAAATTGGATTGGATAATTCCGGATCATCGGACCGGACGATTGATACCTTTGTGGTCGCTGAGGTAACAGTATCAAACTCTTTGAGAGATTTATAGGATTTGTATACGGACCACCGGTTTTTCTCCGCCCGGGAAATATCCCAATACAGCCAGGACACGATCATTAAAATCACAATTACGAACTTTATAAAAATCCGATTTTTTTTCATAAAATGCCTCGCTCGAAAATAAATCTATTCTGTATTGCGCTATGTGGTATACCTCATTTAAAACTTACGAAAAGTATGCATTTAAAAATGTTGTGCCTGCAACGTTTCGACAGATGTCCGAGATATCTAGAGTTTGCAAATATTAATTATGCAAAAAACCATAGTAGCCGCGGTACGGGATAATACCACTTACAGAAAAAATCAACTACTTTAAGATACTCTTTTTTTTTTAAGGTAAAAGTTATTTTATTTATCAGTATTTGGACTGTCGAGTAATTCGTCGATCTGTTCCGAAATGATGTTTTTAAAAGGAATGTATTGCTCCTGATGTCTTTTACAGTCATAATAATCACCGATTATCCAAGCTGTTGATAATATCGCAAAGTATACCCTAAAAAACAAAAGGACATTCTCGGTGCCAAATATTCATCACAGGCCGGTAAGACCTATCATCATCACGTGATTATTTCAGTCACGGTTTAATTGTAAGTATCACGAACAACCACGGCATCAACCTTTGCCTTGTCGGAATATACGATTTCAGGAGGATTATTTATAAAATTGCGGCCATAGAGAACGATATCCGCGCACTGTTCACCGCTCACTGTCAAAAATACACCATCAGGTTGAGAAATCCGGTCCGTTTCTAACTGAACGGAACGGCATTGTTGCAACTTGATCACCGGATTTTCCTGCACGAAAACATCAAGATTTTTAAACTCGATTCCCTCTGAAAAACTGCAGAAAATACCGCTCTGACCGGTCATCAACAAATTATTAAAATTAATCTTGCCAATCGGCATTTCGGGCAGCCCTCGCAAGACGATCGACGTGCCGGTATTGATACTGGTAATGGATTGAAATGAAATATTTCGAAATATGGGCGTACCTTCATCGACCGGCGGGATATCAGAGTTGATATTGGGAGCTCGCTCATAATAAAGATCGATAAGAATCGCCTCATTTTTGATATCGATCATATGAATATTGTTAAAATACATCATTTCGACGATACCGCCACGCCCGCGCGTACTTTTAAAACGGAGCCCGATATCGGTTCCAATGAAAGTACAACCGGAGACCCAAATATTCCGGATTCCGCCGGACATTTCACTCCCCGTGGTCACACCGCCATGTCCATGATAAACCTTACAATTAAGGATCACAACATTTTCTGTGGGAATACTTCGACGGCGGCCGTACTCATTTTTCCCTGATTTTAAACATATCGCATCATCACCGACGTCAAACTCGCTGGCATATACCAGAACATTTTTGCACGATTCCAAATCCAGGCCGTCGCCGTTTTGAGAATACCAGGGATTGCGAACAGTAATATTCCTGATAATCACATTTTCACACATCAACGGATGTATATTCCAGGCGGGTGAATTTTGAAAAGTCGGCCCGTCCAGCAGCACATTCCTGCAATTTACCAGCCGAATCATGACCGGGCGCAGGAAATCCCGCGCCGGCATCACATCCGCGGCTGAAATATTTTTTTTCTCTTTAAGTGATGACAGATATTCCGCGCCTTTCATAGCCGTCTCGGTCGGCCACCAGATTGAACCATCATCGTTTACAACACCACCGGATCCGGTCAATTCATCCCACTGCCGTTGTGTCATTTTAAAACGTTTGACCGGCCGCCACGCATCCCCCGAGCCATCGATAATTCCGGAACCGGTGATTGCCACATTCTCCAGATCGACCGCATTCACCGGAGAGGTACAACGGTATTGTGCCTGTCCCTCAAAGTTGTTCTTGATCAGCGGATAGTCATCAAACTCACGACTGTAAAGCAAAAGCGCCCCTTCGTCAAGATGAAGGTCGATGTTGCTTTTTAAGTAAATGGGACCCGTTAACCAGATACCCGGCGGTACATAAACCCGTCCCCCGCCCTTTTCGGCACAACTCGCGATGGCTTCTGCAAAAACTTTTGTATTACTCGTCAGACCGTCGCCCACGGCGCCCAAATTTACTATATTGACGGTTCGCTCCGGAAACACCGGCGTTTTTATTTCCGGCATCTCAAATGGCGCACCACGCGTCAAGAAGGACAATTTATCCCGGTCCGCCGCCGAATTTGGTGCAGAAAACAGCATGTGAACGGCAACTAAAAACACCCATGTCATCATAGTAACTTTGGAAAATCGTTTCATATTCGCCTCAATCAGAGTTCAAATCCAGAACATTGGCCTCAATCGACCATTTTTTCACCCATTCCGGATACTGTTTTTTTAAAAGATACTCGGGCCAGTATCCCAGCCAGCCATAGTTGTTCCGCCGCTCGTATGAAATCTGGGACAATTGTTGATAGATACGGCCGTCACGGTCGCTGAAAATAGGCACATTGGTACCAATCTGGTAAAACCTCGCCCACATACACGGTACGGTTGTATCGCTAACAACAATTTTATTAAAACCGGTGGGGCTTTGAGAATCAGGTTCCCTGATCACTCGCATATTGCTGATACAGACGCTGTCCAGCCATTTTACACCTCCCTGAACGGCGGCGACAATATCTTTTTGTGGATGAGGTATGGACATTAAATATTGTAAAATACCGACACTCTCCTTGCCACTGATCGAGATATGTTCGTAGACTCGGCCCTTGGCCGGTTCGAGTTTTTTTTCATCATACTGTGCACACCAGGCCGTCAACTCGCCTTTGACCCTGATCTGTGTTTTCAGAATACAATTTATGCCCTGCCGTATGGCAGTTTCTATTTTTTCCAGTCTTTCATTGTCCACGAATACGTAAAACGAACGATTCCGGACCACATCATCGAGAAGCCGCAGAACGCCAACCATGGCGTCATCGTTAAAGGTAATATGCGAATAATACCCCTTGCGTAAGGGATAAAACTGCGGCCAGCCGCCGTTTTCATACTGCGCCTGTAAAAGAAAATCAAGGCCATTTAGAAATGAAAAAACATAATTTTGCTCGTCCGTTGCGTGTATCATTCTCGCCAAAAAAAATAATTGTATCCATGTAGCACCGTTATCGATCGTCGACTTTGATTCGTCGGGAGAATTTTTTAACATTAATCGCCGCTCTTTTGTCAGTGGTTTCGAAAAGTCGATATTCTTTGGCCATCCGCCGGATTCCCGCTGGTAGGCAACAATATTTTCCGCAATCAAAACGGCGGATTTTGTCCGATACCAATCATCCTCATGATTCATCAACATTTGCCACAATCGTGTTTGTGTTGCCAGGTCCGTTTCATCATAGTCCTGTACCGCCGGAGCAGCAACTGCGAATAAAATTATGGGTATCAACAAGAGGGCAAAACTGTAACAATTTAAAATCAATCGTTTTATTTTATACAAAGGCATTTCCGGTCGTTTCACAGTACATAATTATAAAAAGAAAAAATCAATTTATTAAAGATAACCTTTTTTTACAAAAGTAAAAGTATTTTTCAATCTGTACTGTTTTGCCGATCAAGTATTTCGTTGATTTGCTCCGAAATGGTTTTCAACAAAGGAAGGTGCAGTTTCTTATGCCTCTTACGGTAATAATATTCACCGAGTACCCAGGATATGAATAAAATGATCAGGTATCCCGCTAAAAACAAAATAACATTTTCAGTACCAAACTTCCGCCACATTCCTGTATGGCTAATAATCATCAAAACGAGTCCGGACACAAAAACAATGTATGTCCATTGCTGTTTGGCAGATGTTGACCGCCAGGATTTCAGTCTCTCCTCCTTTTGCTTTAAATAGGCAAGCAGACTCAGATCGTATGATTCTTTTGAAATATTTTTGTAATCCTTCAAAAGACGCATTAAGGCACAAAAGAGTCCCAAAAAGATGAGGAACATTCCTGAAAGTAAAAGTACAGTCTTTAAGGGATTCAAAATCATGATAATCGTAATCGCAAATAAACCGAACAGGACGGGAATCATTTTGTTGTAAATGATATATTTTTCATCTACCCGGTCCTGCTTTTTGATTCTTTGGATAAAATCATCAAGGCTGCTGCCTGCATCGATTGAAATATCCATTTTGGGCATCCTTAATTTTTTAAAGTCTCTTTTTATATCATTGACATTCATAATAATGATCCTTTAAACATCGATTTAATTTCTTTTTAATTCTGACCAATTTGACGCCGACGTACTTTTCAGAAATCCCGACGATCTCGGAAATTTCTCTGTAGCTTAAATCCTCCAAATATAGGGTAATGATTGTTTGATCGACGAAGGTAAGAGTATTAATACATTTATACATCATATGAATCTTTTCAGAGATGATGAGATTTTCTTCAACATTTTTTGACTCATCAATTATCGAAATTTCATTGATATCAATGTGATTTTTACCATTCTTGCCTTTGTTCTCTTTGCGAAGAAAATCAAGACTGGTATTAACGGAAAGACGGTATATCCACGTGCTGATTGAGGACCGATTCTCGAAGGAATTCAGGACTTTCCATATGCGTATCATTATATTCTGAAGCAGATCTTTTCGAACCTCCGCGTCTCTCACGTATGAACAACAGAGCCTGAATATCATATCATAATGATCGAGAATTATCTTTTTGTATTTTTGTTCCTTGTCCTTCATCTGTTTATTTTGACGTAAAAAATTCGCGAATACTACAGAAAACAATTTATTTTTTTAAACTGTTGGTGTTTATGGACAGTTAACAGTAATGTGAGAAATGACATATTAAAATAGAAACCGTAATAAGCGCAAATGCGGGATTAAAGTGAATGGATAGAATTAGGTTGGAAAAATTTTGAAATAATTAATTCTGTTTTTTCACCGGAATTTCGAATTATATATTTACTAAAATCCTCCTCCATACCGAATCAATAAAATTTAAAACGGCCGGTGTGTGAATATGGGTTACAATCCTCATCATACAGGAATCAGCCAGACCTCATTTCACCAGCAATAATTTGCGCGATACAGCTTCTCGACCTGCCGTTAATTTATAGATATATAACCCTGAGTTGACCAAACGTCCCAGGTCGTTTCGGCCGCTCCAGTCTACCGTGTGTATTCCCGCCGCCTTGGCCTCATCAACCAGGACGGTGACAAGCTCGCCCCGCAGATTATAAATCACCAATCGTACGGTTTCCGGATTTTTTAGAGAATACTTTATCGTCGTTCCGGGATTGAACGGATTGGGAAAGTTTTGAAACAACTCGAAATTTTTCACGGCAACCGGTTCCCGGGATTTGACATCCGTCCAATCCGTATCAAAGACATAGATATCATCCAAATAAAGCGACGTTGTATCATAAGCAACAAGAAACTGAAAATAAGTATTATCGTCATCAACGGGACATTCGTATTCGTATGGTCCATATACCCCCGGTTGTGATATCGATATATTTTGAGTCCAGTAAACTTCCCATGTGGTTCGGCTCTGAAGTTCCAGGGAGATTTGCTTCGTCTGCGGAGCAGCGGCGCTGAAACTTATCTCATAGTAATGATCCTGTTTTAAAGGATATTTCTGCTCCAGCTGAATGCTCCAATATACAGATCCGACGTTATTTATTTTAATCATGGCGGCTGAACTATCAACCGATATCTCGGAATCTGAAACGATTTCTATGCTGCCTTCCCCGCCGGATTCCTCAACAAATTTCCATGGCTCAATCGTTCCACACTCAAATTGACTGTTTAAAATCAGATTGCCGTCTTCATAATCCCCCACAAAAATCTGGACAGGCTCTGAATATACGATATTTCTATCGTTATCCCTGGCACGGGCTCTTAATTCATAAATTCCGGCCGGCACACCCTCCCATGTATATTCAAACGGCTCACCTCGTACCGTCTTTATCGAGTATGTATTGTATGTGAACATAACTTCAGTCACTTCACCTTCGTCAACCGTGGCTTCCGCAACGAGAGTGATATCTGAACACACATCAAATTGTTGGTTTTGATGCGGGCTTGTAATTTTCACAGAAAATTCTTTTGCAGAAAGTGATGACAAAAGAATCAAAGAAAAAAATAATAGTGCTTCTTTTTTCACCCGTTGCATGGCTTGTCCTCCTGTGGTTAATGAACGAGTTTGTATTTTATAAAAATACAAAAGATTTTAAAATTTCCAAATGATTTATACTCAGTGGTTAAAAGATAGAACCACAGAGAGCTCAGAGTACACAGAGCAGAACACGGGGTGTTCTGAAAAATACACATTTGATTACATCGTTTCAGTAAATTAGCAATATATGATGAATATATTAGGTTGACGGCAATGCACCTTTTGGGAGGGAATTCAGATTTCCCGCTACCGCTATCCATAAAACGGCGGGTCTGGATTTTTTGGTTTGTTCGATATTTCCCTTTTCATTCTGGAATACAACAACCGGGCGGCCGTTAAAGAAAATTTACTCGCCAAATCTTGGATTAACGATATTATTAAAAACAGAACCAAAAGTATATTCAAAACCCAGAGAAAACCAGTAAGAGTATTGTGTTTCCAGTTCACGAACCTCGAGTAATATTTCCGCATCCGTGGCTTCACCTTTCGGCAAAGCCAGTTGATCGTGAATCATAGAGACGCCTCCATTTAAATTAAGAGACAATCCTTTAACCAGGTGAAGTGAAATGTCTCCATTTACGCGAAGGTTATTTTTCGAAATATCATGAAAATAATGAGAGGCCTCGGAAGAGATATCGATTCTCCCCCAGGGTTGTTTATACTCCAATTCCGATCCCAGTATTTGAGTGTACAGGGTTTCTTCTGTTTTATTGTAAATTGTCAACTGATCGTATTTATTATATTTACAGCCGAATCCATAATAAACCCTGAAAATACGCCGTGTTGATTCAGAATATGGAAAAAAATTGTATTCAACGCCCTCATAAGCCGCCATGGATATTTTTAAATTGGAATAGCTCGACGACTCACCCTCTACGATCAAGCCGGCCGACCAATGATTGGAAAGGCTTTTTACGACCATTCCATCAAATTCCTTTTCTCTGGAAATTCCTTTTACGGTTTTTCCATCAATTTTATATGATTCTTCATCATAATCCATATCGACGTCGAGACGAATCTTCCAATCCGCTGTGATACGATCGGCGGAAACGCCGCCGTCGAGCGAAATATCCCTTGTAGATTCTTCTTCCCGGAAAAATCCACCAGCCCGTGTCCGAAAAACCCAGTTGTTCCAGTTATCCTTTTTGATCGCAACGTCTTTTGAACCCGAGATATTTACGGACAAATCATCGGCAACCGGTGTTTTTGCGATGTACTGCATTAAACCCAATTTTAAATATTTTACCAATTTCTTTCGCACATCATCATCCGTCGCATCGTGTTGAGTCGTATAGGTTAGAGTATCGTCCATCGATACAAACCGAGCCCGCCCTATAAAAAACAACGTTGTTTCCTGGCCTCCGCTGGCCGTGTTTTGATGGGTCACCATAATATGGATATCGGCTTCTTTCCGGTCAATGACATAGTTGAGGAAATTAATTTCCGACCGTATGTAATCAAAATCGCAATAGCTGCAATCAAGAAAAATCTTTGGAGCAAGGGCAGAAATTTCGGATTTTTTATCTGCTGCGATAGCGGATATTTGTGCGGCGAGATTCAGTAAAAAAAAGAGTTTGTAAAACTTCATAGAGAACCTTCAAATGTGATAAAACCAGAAAAATCTAACCTGTTTATTTATTTCCAAATGGATCTTTCCCGCTCCATTGACCCCCACCCGCCAGGATGGTGTAAAGCGCATCATAATGCATGGTTTCAAAAATGGTAAATTCCGTAAAGCTGATGATATTCCGGTCGTCCACAAACTGGCGTTCTTTGTTTAACAGGTTGACCGGCGGAATAACGGGTGCTCTGCTTCTTCTTCCTGCAACGCCCGGACCAAAAGCCGTGATCCCCGGCTTGGGGCCCCAACCTTTTTCAATGGTATAGGCGCTTTCACGGTCATGAATATTAAAAACCTGGTGTGAACCGATTCCGGTGATATAACAAATTCCAATGGGATTGAGCCCCACTTTGTAATCCATCAGCTCCGATGCGGCATCCAGATATTTTTGTTCTTTGCTCAGCATCCATTGCAGGACGGGTGCACAGGCGTATTGCGGTTGTCTGACATTATGACCCCAGCCACCCTCGGCGGGATTGTTGCCGACCGGATAAGCGTGACTTTTCAATTCGGCGATGTTGGCATCGGCGGCATCCTTGACGGCCTGTTTGAAAAAACTGACGACGTCCGGATCAGTCGGAACATCTTTGGCAAGAATATATGACAGTATATACGCCGGATTATCGAAATGATCGTTGTTCAATGAATATCCGGGTGTTTCATACAGGTAATCTTTTAATCCGGCCGAAATTTTGTACAACTCTTTAATTTTCTCATGGTCAGTTTTATCCTGTGTCAAGAGATATCGCTGGATATGATAATAAAGCCGTTCGGGCTCCGCCATCACCTGATTGCCGAATTCCAGTGCTTTTTCAGCACGTTTGAAAAGTTGTTCGCTTCTTTCAGGATCATACGGTTTGATAATCCGGGCCAGATGCATAAACAATCCAGCTCCGGTACAAGTCGCCCGGTCGTCAATTATAACGGTGCCGTACTTTTTATCATCGAGATCCAACGGTGCGGCAAACGGATCGGGGTACCGCCTGGTTTCCGTACCGAAATGAATACTGCCGTCCTCGTTTTGAAGGTATTCCCAAACCAGTGTGCCCCAGGCGGCTTCATCGATGATATCGGGGACATTGTTGGTGTAATTTAATATATTGTACTCCTCGTCAAAATCACCCGGGATGTCGAACTGGCCGTCTGTAAAATACGCCGGGAATGCTTCGTAAATCATCAGGTTGATGATGGGATTGGACATATGATAGGCTCGCCTGTCCGCATCGCCGGCATCGTGATATCCGCCATAACATTTAAATGTCCGTTCATCGCCCACAACGTCAATATTGGCTTCGCCGATTGGTCCGTCAACATCGTAGATCAGGGTATGACACGGTTTTTTTCTGATGTCGGGTTTGTGAATCGGACAACCGCACCGCTGCAGGTACTGTGCCCTGAACAGTGTGTAGGCAAGCTGATTGGAAAACTCACCGCCGACACCAAAAGGATAGGAACATCCGTATCCGTCAACGGCGATTTTATACGGGCCGCCTTCGGGAACCGCAGCCAGATCGATACGGTAAACGTAACCACCCGAGGATTTATCATTACCCAATTCTTTCAAGACACCTTTTGCCACGACTTTTTCCGACACGTTGTCAATCACTTTATACCCCGGCAGGGTACCTTTTATCTTGCGACCGCCGCCCGTGCCCAGCCAGATTGAAAAATTCGCATACCTCACTTTTGAAAGTGCACTGTATCCCACCTGGTTCACCTTGATTGATTCACAAAAAATTTCGGTATCAAAAAATGTAAAAGTCTTGTTTCCAAAGGGTGTTTCTATATTATATTCTTTGCCCTCCTCAAGTTTAGAGGCTTTTAGATAAACATGATGGTCGCAGGGATCGGCCTTGGTCACATATTTGAACATGCTGTCCGGAGACACACCGTTTATTTTCCACAGGGACGAATCCAGGGTATCGATTTCATTCACATTCAGGGTATCGCTGGTGAAAAATACAACCAGGACATCGTCTGCTGCGGTCCGAATTTCTTTTAAAAAAAGTTTTGCTTGGACGTTTGAAAGGCTCAAAAGCAAAAAAACAAAGGCACAAAAGGTTAATTTTTTCATCATCATTTAAAATCCTTTGATTTAAAGATTATTGTTTGTATTTTTTTTGTGGTACGGAAAAAAGGAATCCTCATTTGAACGGCAGTTATTAATCTTTTGAACATGAACATCCCCGCTTATCGGTCTTTTTTGTTCATTGCTGGACACTCGATTGTGCATTTGGAGATTCCGGCTGGTTCGTTATTAATTTATAATTTAAAAATGTAGCGCTTGCAGGGTAAAAAGTCAACACCAATTATTTGATTAGAAACAAATTGACACAGGAGGTAAAACTGCGACACCTCATGAGGATTTTTATCATTCTGCACATGGTTTCTTTTTCGTGTTTATCATATGCTGCCTTTCCCAGAATCGATCCTTGTATCATTGGATACAGTAACAGCCCGGCGGCAACGGCCAAAAACAACGGCCGTAGAATCGTTCGTGATTCAAACGACAATCTTGTGGTATTTTATCAGGATATGGAAAACGACAGGCCGGTAATAAAAATAGTGAAATCACAAAGCGGCGAAAAATGGTCCGAACCGCAGTTTTTTGCCCACGGCTGGGAGCCTTCTGCAGCAATATCACAGGACGATACCGTTTATATTGTATATGCCTCTGAAAACAGACAGCATATTGTCGTCCATGGGAATGGTTATTTCGAACTCCCGCTTGCGGCATCCTGCCACGATCCCGATATCGATGTGACTCCGAATTTTGTTCAAATCGTTTGGCACCAAACGGAAAACGGGCATGACAATGTTTATACAAAACAATTATCGTTGTCTTTGAACGGCATTGACGCGTCTCCACCTGTTCGACTCAATGCAGATTCCTGCCATGCAATCTGTCCGACAGTTGAAGGACGATTGGAATATAACTCTGATGAATTGTTTGTCTTTTGGAGCGAAACGGCTAATGACGGCATAAAAAGCATCAAAGGTTGTCTGTTATACAAGGAGATTACACCGGTTCCCATAAATTTAGGCGGTACAGATGGAATGGGATTCCCTTCCATTTCATCAGGATGGGGAAGTGAATTTTGTACGCTCGTCTGTTGCGATCTGGAATCAAATGCGCTGGTTACAGGTGAGGTCCGGTATCTGTCACCATTTGCAATGGATGGTGAAGAAGATGAATGGATACTCGAGCCGCACCGATATCCAACCGCGGATATACCCTACCCAAGCGCTGATGACGTCATTAGTCCAAGTTGTGCCGTCGTATGGCAGGATAACGACCGGATATTTTATAATCAAACCGCATTGTTTGGCCTTGTGGATGAAACACACATCCAAATCGGTATGGAGCTTTTGGAAAAAAAACATTTCCCGAATGTTTGCTATAAACAATTCCGGCTTTCATATTTCGACATGGTCTGGACCCAGGGGGACCGTGCGCCGTACAAAATTATGTACCAGAGAGCACCAAAGAGCAGACTCTATATAAGCTGGGCGGATCGAAGTGAACAGTTACCCGATGGGCGCTATCTTGAAGAGTACGGAGATTATCTGACAATTTTCCATTATGAAAAAGAATCCATTGATTGGCCGGAAGAGGAAAAACTGCCGAAAGGATTGGGATTACGGGAATCGATTTTCGGAAGTAACGTTCGGGAAATATTCGGTATCCCGGAACAATCCGGTGTTTTTGAAATAAATGTCACAGTAAACGCCGGATATCCCGTTATTCCGTTTCACACGACGTTCCTACTTAAATTTAATAACGAACCCCCGGTAATCACATCGAATGATGTTTTTCGAGCAGACAGGGGCACTGATGTTTTTTACCGTGCCACGGCTTTTGATTCTTCGGGAAATCCGCTCTATTTTCAGTTTTTAAATCTGCCCGCCTGGCTCTTTTCGCATGGGGATACGATATCGGGTACAGTTCCCCAAAATGCCCAGGACACCTCTTTTACATTTATTGCGTCAGATGGTGACATGGCGGATACGCTCGAGGTGAGAGTTGAAATTATTCAACAAAATACAATCAATACATTTTCAAACCTACCAAGTATTTTTGATCTCCGGCAGAATTTCCCAAATCCGTTCAACCCGGAGACGGTTATTCACATTCAGTTACAGCGGGACTGTTTTGTCAATCTCTCGGTGTTTAATCTCTCCGGACAAAAAGTGGTCGAATTGCTTGCTGCCAAAATGTCGGCCGGCGTGTTTTCCGTGGTGTGGGATGCCACGGGTTTTCCGAGTGGAACCTACTTTTACCGGCTGAGTACGGATACAGGATTTGAGGCAATCAAAAAGCTGGTTTTATTAAAGTGACGATTCTGTCATGAACCTGTACATTATTGTTGATGGTAGACATCTGCGAATCCGTCACCTGATGACTTTTGGGATTTTAAAATCTTTTCATAGTTGATGAATCATCCGGAAAATTTGAAATTTTGAAGCGGCTCCGGCTACTATGCTCCGCTACATATGGTTCTACGATCTTTTTGGATTGATAGAAAAACGAACAAATTTACATAAATACCCGAATTATTTTTTGTCCGGACGCTACAGCGTCCGGAACGCATTCCCAAGCAGAGCTTGGGAACGAGTGAAAAAAGTCAAGAATAATCTATCTGGTTCCAGGTTTTTAACCTGGAACCCCTCTCTGCGGCTCTGCCGCATCATTCCCGTGAATTCAAAAAAAGGGCGTGCATCGCCTCAGCAAAAACACGCCCAATATTTACAATATTTAAAAATCCTATTTCAACAGCGTCATCTTTTTCGTCGCCTCAAATTTCCCGGCCCGCATGCGGTAAAAATAGATACCGCTGGGCACGATCTGGCCGCGGTCATCCGTGCGGTCCCATACCGTGCGGTGATTCCCGGCACTCTTGCGCTCATTCACCAGCGTACGAACCAGTTTACCGGAAAGATCGTACACCCTGATGGTGACAAATTCCGCTTTCGGCACCGCATAACCGATCTGGGTGGACGGATTGAACGGATTCGGCCAGTTCTGCAGCAGATCGAAACGGTCGGGTAGCGGTTGGTTCTTTTGCACGCCCGTCACCATCACTGTTATCGGACCATGTTGATGCACGGTTCCGTCCAGGGAAACATCCTCCAGTTTATAGTACCAGGTACCGTTTTCAGACGGCCTGTCCGTACAACTGTATTCCGCGCCGGTTACGGCGCTACCCCGGCCCGCAATTAATGTATCATTGATCTTTTCATAGCCGCTGTTTTCGTTTTGACTTCTGTAAACGTTAAAGCCAGCCGTATTCACCTCCGATTCCGTGCGCCAATCGAGTCTCACAGCGCCGTTTTCTTCGACAGCGGAAAATGAGGCCAATGTGATGGCGATGGGCTGCTGGAGGGGGAAATTATTATTAAAGATAAAAGGATCCCGGCTTCCAGATCAAACTGCAGGTAATAAACGGTACAAACATTTGACGTCAGATATCCCGTTGAACCGTTTTCTCCATTACCCAGTACATAAGGATTCGGCATGCCCGTGGGATCGAGCGCACCGGGTGTAACAGTACAGATTGTACTCCAGGCATAACCGGGAGGCAGAGTTACCGCAATGGTATAGATTCCGGCTGTGCCGTCGGTAATAAACTGATAGTATCCGGTCGAACCATTATGAATAATAGTTACGACGCCGGGCCCGGCCACGCTAATCGAGCCGCCGCTGATGATACGGCCGTCCGCTTCATCGTAAAAATAACCTGTGGGATCATTATGAACGTCACTCAGGATTACATTGCTGTCTCTGTTTCCATACAAATCCGTCGCCGGTTCACTGATTTGTAAACCACAATCGGCATTTTGGGGTAATCCGTCGTATTTGGCGTCTAAAACGGCTTGGTCATCTTTAGCGATGCCTTCGACCGCGGCGCCATCTGCTGCGGGGACGGGTGTAGTAGACGACTGCATGTCCCTGGCGGTATTAATGGTTGGGCGGGCAACCAGATCGCAGATAAAGCTAAAAATCATTACCATTATAACCGCAATAGTGTATTTTTTTCGATTTGAAAACATTTTGTATTTCCTCCACCCAGGGCAAAAAGTTGATCCCATTCGTTTACAATATTTGGATTGTGTTCTATTAAAAACAAATAAAATTTTGACAAAAAATCAATCGGATTGTAACATTTTGGGTAATATTATTATAGTTCACTCCCAAACGACTGTGATATCGTGGTACCTTTGTAAAAGTCCGTCTTTTGAAATGATCTTTGCATTGTGCACCATGGCTGTTGCTATAATAATACGGTCGGCAGGATCGTTATGAAGAAAGGGAAGCGACGCTGACTTTATGAGGATTTCAGAATTGATGTGTAATTCATCGATACCGTGTAATGCCAATGCCGTCTGAAACCATTCATCCGGAGGCATAGGAAGCTGAATTTTATTTTTATTATGCTTAATCGCTATCTCAAAAGCAGAAATCGAAGAGATATATAAATTGCCTGAATTGTCGCATAAAATCTTTTTAACTTTTTCAGTAAGCTCATACTGGGCGGCAACAAGCCAGAGAAGAACATGTGTATCGAGTATAAACATGATCTACCTGAAATCACCGGGCCATTCATCTTCCGACAATGGTAACACAGGATCGTCGTAAAATTTGACATCCATGATTACCTTATGTTGTTTCAATGGATTGGGTTTTGACGGTACAGGAGATAAAATAGCAATCGGCTTACCGTTTCTGCATATTTTTATCCGTTCATTATCTTTTTCCACCTTTGAAAGCAAGTACGATAATTTTGTTTTTGCTTCATGTGTATTGACTTGTATCATCACATCTCCTAAAGTTAGCTAGACTTAGTTTAATAAAAAATTTTCAAAAAATCAAATATTTTTTTATGACATACGGACCGGCTCAATAATCAGCGGACTTGATTTTTTTATATCTTTTCATTATACTGTGTGCATCACAGTAAAATCCATACCGGTACAAAAAAGCAGATAATATACCCACTTGAGCAAAAGGAGCAATAATGGAAATTAAATTAAAATACGGCTGCAATCCCCACCAGCAGAAGGCCCGGTTGATTATCGGACAGGATCCCTCACCGTTAACAATTCTCAACGGTGCACCCGGGTATATCAATATTCTCGACGCGTTCGGTGCCTGGCAACTGGTGAAGGAACTCAGGGCATCGACCGGTAAAGCGGCCGCCGCATCATTCAAGCATGTGAGTCCCGCCGGTGCGGCCGTTGCCAAACCGTTGACAAAAGAATTCATCCATTCGCAATTTTTACCCGACGACAACTATTCCCCCGTCGCCACTGCCTATGTGCGAGCCCGTGGCGCCGACCGTATGAGCTCTTTCGGAGATGCCGCAGCGGTCAGTGACACAGTGGATGTTTCCCTTGCCAATATCCTGCGCCGGGAAGTATCCGACCTGATTATCGCACCCGGTTATGATCCCAAAGCTCTGGACATTTTAAAACAGAAAAAAAAGGGCAACTTTCACGTATTGCAGATCGATCCGGATTATACACCGGATGAGATTGAAAGCCGTGACGTGTACGGTATGATCCTCGAACAGCAGCGCAACACGGCGGTTGTCAACAAGGCACTGTTTAAAAAAGTCTCCAAAAACCAGGGGACCATACCGGATGATATATACGAAACCCTGGTCGTGGCCACGATCGCGTTGAAATATACCCAGTCCAACTCGGTTTGCGCCGCCTACGACGGGCAGGTCATCGGCATGGGCGCCGGCCAGCAGTCGCGTATTCACTGCACGCGCATTGCATGCGACAAAGCGGAAAAATGGCTGCTGCAGTTCCATCCGCAGGTTCTGGGTCTGGCCTTCAAGGAGGGATTAACACGGCCGGAAAAGGCCAATATCGTGGACCAGTTCCTGCTGTGGGAGCAGCTCAGTGATGTGGAACGGGATTATATCCGCTCACAGCTCGATACACTACCGGAACCGTTGAACCCTGCTGAACGCAGTAAATGGATCGCTCAAACCGAAGGCATCTGTCTCAGTTCCGACGCGTTTTTCCCTTTCAGGGATAACATCGACCGGGCCAACCGTACGAATGTCAAATATGTGGCCGAACCGGGCAATTCGGTGCGTGACGAGGAAGTCATCGCAGCGGCCGAACAGTACGGCATGAGCATGTTTTTTACGGATTTGAGGTGTTTTTTACATTAATGCAAGAGTCAGTCAACCGAACATTTGCAGATGTTTTTGATTCTGTCGCTTCATTATACGATACGAACCGTTTCTTTCAGATTTCCGCTGAAAAACTCGAAATTATTCATTCAGAGATCAGATACAAAATCAGCATCGAGGACTGGTGGCTCCTTTTAAATAGCGCCGGTTATAAAGGCCTGCTCGATCAGGTCGGGTCGCACAGAATTCAGGAATTCAAGGACAGGCATTATCAGCAGATATTGAATGTTTCCCCAAATGGCGAGATATTGCTCATTGCGGATACGTATTATACCTTTGTTAGCAAATTTAGCATGAAATTTTGAAAAAAAAGCAACTTTGATTTATTGAGAAAAAGGAAAACCACGAAGGGCACGAAGAAATAGAAAAATTTTGACGCCTTATCGAATAAAGTGATTGGATGCGCAATCAAAGAAGGAATAAAAATACATCATGTAATACCTTCGTGAGCTTCGAGTACTTTGTGGTTTATAAAATTAATGATATATTCATATTATTTTACAAGGATGCCCATGAAAACCTTTTACATTCTATCATTTCTAACAATGATCCCCCTCATTACACCTGCCCAAAATCCCATCGTCCCACCCGGCATGTACATCGCCGATCCGGCGGCGCATGTATGGGACGACGGCAAACTGTACATTTACGGC
>JAFGEC010000532.1 GCA_016931775.1 Candidatus Zhuqueibacterota bacterium
ACAGCAGTACCTGCGAATGGTTTTTAATATCGTCGCGCGAAACCAGGATGATCATACGAAAAACATTGCGTTTATTATGGATACCAATGGTAAATGGCGTCTCGCGCCGGCTTTTGATGTCACCTACGCGTTTAATCCGGCCGGCCTTTGGACGCGGCAGCACCAAATGTCAGTCAACGGCAAGCTTGATGATTTTGATCGAAGTGATCTGTTTGCCGTAGCCCGTGAGATGAATATTAAAAATGCGGATTTTTTGATTCAAAAAGTACTGGACGTAGTGTCCGGTTGGCCGGAATATGCCAAACAAGCAGGTGTGGACCATAATCAGATACAAAATATAGGACGTGTACACAGGATTGGTATTTGAGATGTAAGGGAACTGCTTTGATAAATTGTACTCGAAATTTAGGTAAAATTTTATAATCAATAGTTAATTTTGTCTTTTTTTTCTCGACGATCTTTGTGGTTCGCTTTTTCTCATAAAATAAATAAAAATTGATTTATTTTAATAAAGGCGTCTCAGTTTTCACTTTATTTGTAAAGCACAACGCCACTTTTAATCCCGCTCCTACCCCGCATTCGCGACATCATAAAACCAAATCTCCCCCGACGCAAATCCAATAACGAGTGTTTTCGGTTCACAATAGAGAACACTTGTTACACGTTCATATACAACTTCAGTCAACAGGCAGGTGCCGGAATCGATATCCCATAGTCTCACTGTATTGTCTGAACTTGAAGAAATTGCGTACCGATTATTGCCGGCTATTTCCAAACAGTCGACAGGACCTGTATGGCCGGAAAAAGTGCGTATGTTTTGCCCGTTATTAATATCCCACATTTTTATGGACATGTCGCGGCTTGCTGAGAGGATGTATTTATCGCTACGTAATATACAGACACTTTCAATAAAATCACTGTGCCCTTTGAATGTCGTCAGGCATTTGCCTGTTTTTATATCCCATAACTTGAGTGTGTTATCATCACTGGCGCTAATCAAGTGTTTTTGGTTTTCCAGTAACTGTATCATATAAATCCAACCGGTATGTCCTTTGAGGGTTTTGATACAATTTCCTGAAGCAACATCCCATACTTTTATTGTCTTGTCGTTGCTTGCCGAAATCGCAATGTTGCCTTTTCGAGTTATAACCACATTATTGACGATAGCTAAATGTCCTGATAGTATTTTGGTACATTCCCCGTTTAAATCCCATATCCGCAGTGTTTTATCGTCACTGGCCGATATGATGAATTTTTTATCCTCTGAAATCCGTACACAGTTTACCGGCAAACTGTGTCCTGAAAATGTCGATAGACATTCTCCGGTTTTTATATCCCACAAGCTGAATGTTTTATCGTTGCCCAAAACGAGCACATGTTTTCCATCCGCGCTGAGTTTGAGTTTTTGAATCTCATGAGGGATATCTTTGATCGTCTGTGTGCAAATACCCTGCACCAGGTCCCATACTCTGATCGTTTTATCCTGTCCCCCGGAAACGGCAAAACCACCGTCCCAAGTGAGTGTCACACATTGTACTGATCCTGCATGGCCGGTAAGAGTCCTGCGGCATTCACCGGTCAATACATCCCATATTTTGATTGTTGAGTCTTTGCCGGCAGAAATGACGGTCTTTTTGTCCTGTGACAGGCCTACACAGTTCACAAAAGAGCTGTGACCTAAAAGCGTCCTGATGTTTTGTCCTGTTTGTAAATCCCAAATTTTGATCAAAAAATCTGCCCCACCGGAAACGGCAAGACTGGCATCGGACGCCAGGGCAACACATAGTACCCTGCCGGTATGTCCCGTCAGGGTTTTTAAAAGGGCCGATTTGGGAAAATATGAATAATCCGGCGGCCATTTCCTGAGTAAAATGGGTAATATTAGATTTTTAATATTTTTTTGGGCTGCATCATGAACAAAACCGTACGGCGCAGTGTTGTACCCGGTTTGAAAAATGAATCCCGGATTTCTGCCGAATTCATATATTGCATAGCTTTGTGATTCCAAAAAACGGGACATTAAATAAATTTGTTCCATACGAGTCGGATGAGTCAGGAGCCGCCGGTTTTCCGCTGCAAATTCCTCGCCGGTTAAAATTCGGCAGGCAGAAACCGGCGGAGGAGGTTCAACTGTATCTTTTACAGGTGATCGATCGTTTGCCTGTTTTTTCCTTTCGAGTTGACAAAACGCGATTAATTCATGTTCCCATTTTTCGATCTGCTTTTGTATCGCTTTTGTTTTTTTTACATTTGCCTGTGCCTCGGGCAGACGATCGTAAACAGAGTGATAGATGTCAATCAGGTCATATACCTGTTCGATTTTGCAGTATGCCTCAATAAACCGTAAATCCCCCAGCAAACGGCACAGATTTTCCCACCTGTATTGATCCAGGAGGTGGTTGGCTATTTGCCGGATGACATAGTCGCTCATGTGGGAAGGATTCGAATTGTATTGCTGCCGGCAATAATTCGTGAGCAATATTTTCCCTTCCTTTATGCTGATAAAATAGCGGCCGGCTTTTGTCTGATCGGTGAGCCAATCGATCCCCTGCTCGATGCATTGTTCCCCATCCGATCCGGATAACAATCGGTCGCGATCGAACCAGATTTGATGGCCCCGTTTTGTTAAATCTTTTGCCAAGCGGGCCGCCAGTGATTGATGCTCATCACGGCCATAGCTGATAAATATCCGTTTGGTTTTAACCTGATCGTGTTTGGCGATCTGGCCGTGCTCGAGACAGATAAGGAACTGTCCAACGGATACCAGTTTTTTATTGCAGTGAGGACAGTTCACGTTTATGCTTCGGGCTGACTTTGAATAAGTAACTTTACAATTTTGACAACTCTTTTATCTTTTCCTGCAACAATTTGCGAAATTCCACAAGCCGCAGCTTTTTATCTTTACCACTGTCAATTTTATCCTGCAATTCCCGTTTATTCAGAAATTCAAGCATGGTACTGAGGCGACATAGTAAACCGCTTTTCTTTTTTTTATGCACAAATCCATAAAAATTCAATAAAAGTGTACACCCCTTATCCCGGGCATGCTGCTCCAGGATTATTCTTTCATCCCGTAATAGTTCGAATATGATGCGGTTGTTTGATTTATGGTTATACCTCACCAACCAGATAGGATCTTCAGGAGGCGCATCCGGTATCTGAAAGGAACTTAAGCCGCCTAATTGATAGAGATGTGCCGTTTCTTCAAAATCCGTTATCCGTTAAAATGTTGGCAATACATTCTGCGATCTGAATGTCTGAGTGAGAATAACTGATAAAAACCCGATAGCGGGGTTTTGGGTTTATCAAATTGCTGTTTTCTTTCATATTAAAAATCTTTCTCTCATTTCATCCAGAGAAACCCGCCGGACCTGGTTTGCTACGGATACCTCGAACGGACAGTCGGTGTTTATTAAGATGTTGGATGAAAGTCTGAGAAACAATAAAAAAGCCCTTGAATGGTTTCATCATGAAATCCAGGTGTTGAAATATTTACAAACCAATGCGGAAGACTATTTTATTCCCCTCCTGCATGAGGGCGAATACAAATACATTCCCTATTTTGTTCAACCGCATGTAAACGGCCAAAGTTTGGCCAAATACCTGGAAAAGGGTCCATTACAGCCGATCGCCGCATTAAGAATACTTGAAAATTGTTTAAGGACTGTCTGTGAGATACATCAAAATGGTATCCTGCATCTGGATTTGAGTCCGGAAAATATTATCGTTCTTTTGACAGAAGAATCAATCAGTGTTACAAATCGGCAATATCGAAAAAAACACGATAGCTATTAAAAAGGCATTCGCCTCCTATTCATCAAAGGATCGGGAAAAGGTTATTCAGCGTGTTCAAGGCATCTTTGCGGCAGGTGTCGAGGTGTATTTAGATATAGTAAATTTAAGGTCTGGTGAAAAGTGGGCGGCTGAAATCCGTCGTAATATCATCGCGAGTGATGTGTTTTACCTTTTTTGGTCATCCCATGCCCGGGATTCTGCGTATGTGCGGGAAGAATGGCAGTGTGCTCTTGAAACAAAGGGTCTTGATTTTATCAATCCATTACCATTAGAGGATCCGAACATAGTTCCCCCGCCTAAAGAATTGTCGAGTTTGCATTTTAATAGTTTCTATCTCATGATGTTAAATCAGTAACTGTAAATTGATTGGATTTTGCCCTTCAACATTTTGCGAAATACCTCAAGTCGCTGTTCTTTTTTTTGAATAAAAGCTTGTATTCTTGGGCTTCTGATTTTCGGTTGATCAGCAGTATGAAAATATGCCAGTGGAAGATCATCCGTTCGATCTGTTCATTAAAAATATTCCTTGACATTATCTGGCAATAAATTTATTTTGCTTCTTGTTTAATTCTTTGTTTTAAAAATAGGGTTGATTATAATGCTGCTTTTGTATAAATCAAACTTATGTTTATTGCCGTGTAAAAATTCGTATAGTGTTTATGGACATTCTAAATATAATTTTATAACAATCCTTGGTTATTGAACACTTTTTGCATGTTTTGGTTAAGACCCGTCAGGAGGGACAATGAGTAAAGGGCGTCGCGTCCTCGTCACCGGCGATGTTATCATCGATCATCATCTTTACCGTGGTCACCGGCATCAATCCGATTCCGAGAAACAAAAGGGTACTTTTGAAAGGAGAACAAAAGGCGGAGCGGTGCTAATGTTCAACCTTTTAGCAAACGCCTTTAAATCGTATAATAAATCCGCGACAAAAGCCGATCAGGTCGAGATCGATTTAGGATGGGAAAATCCGTTCCTCGCAAATTTACCTCCTCATCTGCACCGGTACGGTGTGTGGGAACCTGCTCCGGATGAAGAAAAAAAACATTTTGTTTGGCGGTTGACCAAAACACTGGGTTATGGTGAACTCGGGCGCAAGCCGGATTATGCCCGTTACAAAAAGGAAACCGGCGTTCCCGATATATTGTTTCTGAACGATAACGCGCTGGGTTTTCGCCATACGCCTCCGGCGGCCTGCTGGCCCGCTGTGCTGAGGCAACAGAAAACAGATCAGCTAAAATGGATCGTTTACAAAATGTCTAAAACCATCGGGCACGGCAATCTGTGGCTGCATCTGAGTTCTGTTTTTAAAGAAAAAACCATTGTAATTGTCTCTATCAATGATATTCGCAACAAGGGGGGACGTATTACCCATGGTTTTTCATGGGATAAAACCATTCTTGAATTGACCAATGAGTTGCTGTTTAATCCTGCGCTTTCCGGACTTTTAAGCTGCAGACACCTTGTTGTTCGTATCGGAATGGAAGGTGCTGTTTGGATAAGCAACGACCATAAAAAAAACAAGCACCAGGCAATGTTGATTTTCGATCCGGCGTTCATGGAGGACGAATGGGGACAACAGGTACAGGGTTATGCTTTGGGCTATATGTCCTGTTTTGCCGCCTCCGTGGCTTACGCTGTCATTCAATCCGCTGACCAACCGGGGTTGCTTAGTGGCATTATGTCCGGGTTGTCGGCCATGCGCAAAGCCAATGTTTTGGGACATGGACGGATTAACTCCAGAACGGGATTTCCGTATTCTTCCATTGCCAAAGAAATGGAAAAACCGGCATACAAATTTACACAACTTTATGTGCCCCTGCCGTCACAACCGGGTGAATTTTTAAAAATCAGCCATAGTATTTTGGTCAATTTTAAACAAAATTCAGATTCTTCACCCAAGCCGTTGTATGGATTGGCGCGCAGGATTGCGCTATTTGGTTTGAAGGAAATTAAGCATATACCTTATGCCCGGTTCGGCAAGCGCACAAGCGTGGACCGGCAGGAAATCGAATGTCTGCGCAATATAAAAAACATGATCGAACATTATGTGAATCATGACAAGGGTAAAAGGCCTCTCTGCATTGCGGTTTTCGGCCCGCCGGGGGCAGGCAAGTCCTTTGGTGTCAAACAGATTGCCAAGGGTATACTGGGCAAGGATGTTCCCTTTCTTGAATTTAACCTTTCACAATTCACCGGGCCGGAGGCATTGCCGGGTGCGTTTCATCAGATTCGTGACAAAGTGCTGGAGGGGATCGCCCCGGTTGTTTTTTGGGACGAGTTTGATAGCAGAGAGTACTTTTGGCTCCAATATTTATTGTCGCCCATGCAGGACGGACATTTTCTCGAAGGACAGATTTCTCATCCTATCGGCAAGTGTATATTTGTATTTGCCGGCGGCACCAGTTGTGATATGGCGGGTTTTGGTCCTTTGCCGGAAAATGAAGAGGAATGGAAACAGTTCAAGCTGAAAAAAGGTCCGGATTTTAAAAGCCGGCTCAGTGTTTATTTGAATGAACTGGGACCCAATCCCCGGGAAAAATCAAGGACGGATACCGGAAAATCGCCGGAGACCACTGACGTCTGTTTTCCCATCCGCCGGGCCCTGCTTTTGCGGTCCGAATTGGGCCTCGGAGAAAATGAGCCCCTGAATATGGATGCCGGTGTTTTATCCGCTTTTCTGGAAACCAAAAAATACCGTCACGGAGCACGGTCTTTGTCCCGGTTAATTAACCACTGTACACAAGGCGGCCGGTGTTTTATCCGCCAGTCTGATTTACCGGTCAGAGAGACGATGGAGTTATTTGTCGATTACAATGATTTTCTGCACATCATTCAGCGGGATATGGAATTACGCTCCCGGGCAAAAGAGTTGGCGCCATTTGTTCACGAATGTTACCTGCAGCAGGGCGAAAAAGTCCCGCTTCCGGAGGAGAGTGATAAAAAGTTTAAAGATTTATCCACTGAAAAACAAGAGGATAACATTGCCGCTGCCTACAGAATTCCCGATGTGCTGAGTTTGATCGGTTTAAAGGTCGTTCCGGAGACGGATGCCGCGTCAAAAGATGAACCGGAGATTCCGGATTTAATAGAAACAAATATCGAACTGCTGGCAGAGGCCGAGCACAACATGTGGATGGAGTACAAGATAAAAAACGGATGGGAATATGGTGAGAAAAGAAATGATGAACAAAAAATTCATGATTGTCTTGTACCCTACGAACAATTATCTGAAAAGGACAAGGACAAAGACAGGAATTCGGTGAGGAATTTCAGCAAAATTGTGCATCTCGCGAAATTCAGAATTGTGAGTTTTGTGAAGGAGTGAATACTAAAACCGGTAAAATTTTAATATCTTTTGTTACCGGAGTGGCTTTTCATTGAGTTTGATACCGCAAAAGCTTCAATTCTGCCGACTGCCCAATATACGATTTTCGGTTTCCGCCGGAGAAAAAATATATTGGTATAATTAAATCCAGCCGGTACAACAACTTTATCAAACCAGAGGTTTTACCGTGCCTTAAATTACCTAAAGAAACCTGGGAAAGCCTGAAATTGCTTTCCAATTACCCCAAATGCGGTGAGGCGATCCGGTTTAATCCGTTTTTGGTAGATAACAGCGATAGATATTAAAACGGGAAACGGTCTTGTCCCGATAAATGTTAGACCTCGTTACTGATGGGGATCATGTGTTCAGAGCATTCGCTTAAATCCTGAGTAATTGTGATTTTATCAGAATTTAGATATATGTATCAAACAGCCCTGAATGTCCTCCTATGTGATGTGGAGATAATTCTTTAAAATGTCCCCTTCCGGTTAAAATAAATTATTTCTTGATTTTACCGCCATAATTCCTTACCTTAGGTAAGAATAACATAGGAGAATAATATGGCTGTCGCAAAATTGACCAGCAAAGGCCAGGTAACCATTCCAAAGTTGGTAAGAGATTCATTAAATTTACACGTCGGGGACAAAATTGAATTTACAGTGATTAAAAACCAGGCTGTTATCACCCCTGTGTCCAAAAGTATTGACGAGGTGTTCGGCAAACTTTATCAGGCAGCAAAAACCGCCGTTCCTGTAAAAGAGTTTGACAAGGTAATAGCAAAACGGATGATAGAAAAATTTCAATGAAAGGAATAGATACAAATATCCTCGTCCGATTTTTGCTGAATGATGATCAAAAACAGGCGAAGCTTGTTTATAGGATATTTAAAAAAACTGAATCGGCAAATGGTGAACTCTGGGTGCCTCTCCTTGTGGTTCTTGAACTGATTTGGGTACTGGAATCGGTTTACACGATTTCTAGGCAAAATATCCTGGATTCCTTGAGTGATCTTTTACTTCTCCCTGTTTTAAAATTTGACCGGCAAACGGTTATACAACAGTTCATCCATATCGCCAAGGAAAATCGTGGTGACCTGGCCGATCTTTTGGTCGCCCAGACAGCGAAAAATCAAGGCTGCCGAGCGGTCATTACGTTTGATAAAAAAGCCGCCAAATCAGACATGTTTGAACTTTTGGAGTAAGATCAAATTACTTCATGTGGCGATTCTTTTAACATTTTGATCATCGTACAGCAAGAAATGTGAGCCCCCACCTTGCGTCCATCCTTTAAATACTCATAGGAAAAGGAATCAACTGGATCAATATGGTGGTTCAATCGGAAAAACAATTAGAAATAGGGATCATTATTGTTCATATCCTGTCCATCCCGTTGATCCTGTCAAATGAAAATAATTAATTTATAAACAAAAATTTAGTATGTTTTTTATGATTAATCCGATTCATACACAACCAAAAATGAGAAAAATTTCAAACTGTACCCTTTCAACTTTGACTTGCTTTTTTACCGAGCGCATCCTATATTCAAATGTTATGGGAATTGCGGTCTGAAATGCTGAGAATATTTTTTTTTCTTTGAAAAATCAAACGTTTATATTGCAGAAAGGGGAAAAATGCCAAAGAACACAAACAGCGTCGATCTTGCCTGGCATCGGGAACAGGTCACAAAATTCCGCAGTGTCAATTCTGATTACAAGAAATACGCCGAATTTTTAGAAGTGGTTCTTAAAAAAGCCTGTGAAAAATATGCACCACTGGCTTTTGTGCAGACGCGTCCAAAATCCGTTTCAAGTTTTGCGGAAAAAGCAATCCGCAAAGCGCACAAGTATAAAGACCCGGTTAACCAGATAACCGACCTATGCGGCGCGAGGATTATTACCCATTTTCAATACCAGGTTCAGGCCATCACCCGGTTTATCCGCGAAAACTTTGAAATCGACGAGGCCAACAGTCTAGACGTGGGATCGCGGCTGAAGCATTCGGAATTTGGTTATCTGTCTCTGCATTTTATTGTCACACCGGTGGCTGAAAAAATCCTCGATATCACCGTGCCACCGGAAATCAAGGATAAAAAAGCCGAAATCCAGGTGCGAACCCTCCTCCAGCACGCCTGGGCGGACATTTCCCACGACAGGATTTATAAAACTCCCATCAAGGTTCCGGAAATGTGGACACGCGAGAGTGCCCGTTTGGCGGCTATCCTGGAAAACGCAGACGACTCGTTTCAGAAAATGGCCAATGCGCTGGACCATTTTACTGATAACTATGCCGCCTATCTGGATGAAAAAAGTCTCGACCGGGAATTTAACATGTGGAAGACGCTGCTGAAAACAGAGTCCGACAATGACAAAAGGGCCGAAATGGGATTAAAACTGGCCCGGGTCGGCCGTGCAGCCGGTTATCATGAAAAAGTGATCGATTTACTGAACACCATAGAATCCGAAAATCCCCGCCTAAAGGTCGAACTGGGTCGGTGTTATTGTACGACGAACCGTGACAATCCGGGGGGAAACGGTTTTAAAAAAGGTGAAAATCTACTGGCGGGTGTGGCAAAGCCGGACCAACCGGTCGAATTCAACACGGATCCCCAAAATACAAAACCGGAAGATTATTGCCGGGCTAAAGCACTGCATCTATTGGGCCTTGAATTGGGCGTGCTTCCAGGTCGATGGAAAGAAAGCAACGAGTGCCTTCAAAAGGCCTATCAATTAACACCGTGGAATCCATACTATTTCGCCGATTTTCTTTTATCCGAGATTCTGCATAAAAAAGATAGATCGTTTCTGGTTCTGCTCAGACCCGCCATTATCGACGCAGTAGAAAAGTGCAGGGAGCATGTGAGATTGGGTATGGAAATTCCTATGGCGTATTTTACGCTGGGGCGATTGTGGCTGATTATGGATCAGGTTGAACTGAGTTTGAATGCCTACATCAAAGCAATTGACCTGTGTATTCATCAGAATCTCTGCATGCCGGACCGTGCACTTGAACAGGAAACGGCCATGATAGGCGAGCTGGGCGATAAAAAACATTCAATCTGGTTTCAAAGCCTTTTCCACCTGGCCAGATATTTGAAAAACCGGAATCCGGATTCGAAAAAATACATAGAATCCCATCAATTGGCAGCAGATCTACGACTGCCGTTATTGATTTTTGCGGGTGGTGCCGAAAAAATGCCGGATAGGCATATCCAGGCTTATAAAGCCATTCTCGATGAATCACTGAAACATTTTGAAAAAACCGTTATTTCCGGCGGTACCGACTCCGGCATTATCGGCTGGATCGGCAAAATAACGGCCTTGAACCGCAAGACGAAAAAATACACATTGTACGGTTATTTACCGAAAAGACTGCCTCAAGGCGTTAAAAAAGGCGAGGGATATGAAAAGTTTTACCGTACATTAGGGAATGATTTTTCATTTCTCGAAGTGATTCAATACTGGATAGATGTTATTGCCTGCGGGATCGATCCGGCAAATGTGCTCGTACTGGGCGTCAATGGTGGAAATATCGCCGCTTTGGAGTACCGGCTGGCGCTGGCACTCGGAGCCAATGTGGGATTGATCGAATCCAGCGGCAGGGCCGTCGCTGCACTTAGTCTGGATGAGGATTGGCGTGAGCATCCGCGATTGGTGAAAATACAGCGCGATCCGTTTTCCGTTTGGGCGTTTGTCAACCAAAACCAGCCCACTCAGCTGTCCGATGATGAACAGGTACGTGTAGCTCCACTGGTCCACAAATATTATCTTGAAGTAAAAATCCGGGAAAAAAATACCCGGGATGTTTCCATGTTACCGTTCGATCAATTACCGGATACACTGAAAAAAGCCAACGTTCAACAGGTCGCTTTTATCGAGAACGTACTGAATCAGGTTGGTTATGGAATTAAAAAAATGAAAGGTGTTGAAAGAAAGCATTTTGACGATTCAGTTATCCAAAAAATGGCGGAAATGGAACATGCCCGCTGGTGTGTCGAACGCCTGAACGATGGTTGGAGGTATGGTTCCGAAAGGGATGATAACAACAAAATTCATCCATACATCGTGCCCTGGAAGGATCTGCCGGACTATGTTAAAACCTATGATATCAGCGCCGTCAAAAATTTCAGCAAGGTTCTTGAAAATGCAGGATATGGAATTATAGACTTGTGAAGGATATCGTTTTGAAAAAATCTCCTGTCCTGGCCGTCCGAATGATCATCTGCGACACCGGCGGTCACATCCTCTTTCTTCAGCGTGATCACGCCGAACACGGGCAGGGTCAATGGTGCCTGCCCGGGGGTAAAGTGGATTATGGTTATACGGTGGAAAAAACCCTGGCCAAAGAGCTAAAGGAAGAGACGAGCCTGGAACTGGTGAAATCACGGTTTTTATTTTTTCAGGAAAATGTACCTCCAAACAGCGAAAATGAAGAGCATTATCTGGTACTGTATTATGAATGTCAGGTACAGGGTGACATTTTGCTCAACGGTGAATCCAGCGATTATCGCTGGGTCGCGAAACAAGAACTCGGACAACTTGATATTGCCTTTCGGAATGACCAGGCTGTGAAAAAATATTATGAAATTCAGACGTTACAAAGAGGAATCAATTGAAACTAAACCGAAGAAATTTCCTGAAAACCGCTGCCATGGCGCTGCCCGTATGCGGGATTTCCTGTTCAGGTGGCGGTATCAAGAAAAATAAACCGCCCAACATCGTGCTGATTTTTCTCGATGATTCCGGCTGGGCGGATTTCGAACCGTTTGCCGATCCGGAATACGAAACCCCGAATGTATTAAAAATGGCGCAGGAGGGCTGCCGATTCACCCGGTTTTACGTACCGCAGGCAGTGTGCTCCGCATCCCGGGCGTCGTTACTGAGCGGATGTTTCCCGGGCAGGACAAATGTTTTTGGAGCCCACGGGCCCAATGCGCGGGGTCTGGATCCCGGATTCACCACAATAGGCGAGATGCTGCAGAAAAAGGGATATCAAACCGCTGTTTTCGGCAAGTGGCACATCGGCGACCAGCCTGAAACCCGGCCGCCTGCGCGGGGATTCAATGAGTCGTGCGGACTTTTGTATTCCAACGATATGTGGGAATTTCATCCGGAAAATCCTGATTACTGGGGCCAATGGCCATTGCAGTTTTGGGAAAATGGAGAGGTTTCCATCGAACGTGTGACGCCGAAAGAACAAAAAATGCTAACCACCTGGTACACGGAGCATGCCGTGGATTTTATCAACCGGCATATAGACCAGCCGTTTTTTCTCTACGTTCCCCACTCTATGCCCCACGTGCCTCTTTTCTGCAGTGAAAAATTCGAGGGGAAATCCGGTGCCGGATTGTACGGCGACGTGATGCAGGAAATCGACTGGTCGGTGGGAGAGATCAATAAAGCGATCAAGGTCAACGGATTGGAGGAAAACACCATCGTGATTTTGACTTCGGATAACGGCCCGTGGATCAGCTACGGCAACCATGCCGGCAAGACACCTTTCCGTGAAGCCAAGGGCACGGGCTTTGACGGCGGAACGCGGTCGGCCTGTATCGTTAAATATCCTGCGGAAATAAAAGCGGGAACGGTGTCGGCAAAGGCGTTTTGTTCCGTCGATATCCTGCCGACGCTGGCTTTTCTCGCCGGTGCCGATTTGCCTGATAAAAAAATTGACGGCCAGAATGTGTGGGATTTGATCCGGGGCAAAGCCGGTGCGGAAAATCCTCACGAATATTACGCTTTTTCCACCGGTCAAAATTTTGAGGCCGTCATCAGCGGTGACGGGCATTGGAAGCTGCACCTGCCGCATTCCTACCGCACGCTGGTCACAGCGGGCATGGACGGCCAGGCCGGGAAATACAGGCAGGAACAGATCGGATTGTCGTTGTTTGACATGGAAAACGACCCGTATGAGAGGGTGAACGTGATTGATAAATATCCGCAGGTGGCGGAAAAGCTCAAAGCGTTGGCGGAAAAGCACAAGGTGAAATTTTACGGAAATGTTGAAACGTAGGAACGTTAGAACGTAGGAACGTTAGAACGTTGGAACGTTGGAACGTTAGAACGTTGGAACGTTAGAACGTTTGAACGTTAGAATGTTAGAACGTTAGAACGTTAGAATGTTGGAACGTTAGAACGTTAGAACGTTAGAACGTTAGAATGTTAGAATGTTGGAATGTTAGAGTATTAGAATGTTGGAATGTTCAAACGTTCAAACGTGTAAACGTTCAAACGTGTAAACGTTCAAACGTGTAAACGTTCAAACGTGTAAACGTTCAAACGTACCAATGAGAGGTTGCAAGAATCATGAAAAGTCATTTTATCCACGATAATTTTAAACTTGCCGTATTTTTGCTTATTTCTCACCGATTGCTTGCGGCACAATTTTGCACGCCCGGTTGGCTGGGTGAAACGCTTATCGATTGCCAAATCACGGCCGGCTGGACCGTCGAGCACGATAACGGTTCATCCGGTAACCTGATTACCACGGCCGGAGTCGATGGCGGCGCCGTTCAATTACAATGGAACCTGGGCAGCGGTAGCTGGGTGCAGGCCCGTTATCTTTTTTCTCCCGCTATCGACCTGTCCGGCAATGATATTTTCGGTTTATCCCTGCACGGGCAGGCCGGAACATCCAATCGCGTCAGCCTGATGTTTGCCGATACGCACGGTGTTTTTTACGGTATAGATTGCGACGGACTCAACGTCATTGACCGGTGGATGGTTAACCTGTCATTTCCTAAAAAAATGTTCTATCATTTTTTTACCATTAGTGCCGGTCCGCCCGGTTTGACGGATATTGATTGGCGATCGATCGACCGTTTTTTTGTGGTGGTCAAGCGTCCCGGTAATTCGGACGGCGGAGGAAACGGCCGGTTGGGGATCGATCTTTTACAGGCGGACAGGGCAGCAGATTGGCCGCGGCCGCGGTCTTTTGAAGCCGTGACAGGCAACGAAACGGCAAAAATGGCTGCCCTGGAATATATTCAAAATTCTCAGACAGAAACCGGATTACTGGTTTCATGGAAAGAAGAGCCGGTCAAAAAGTCCTATCTATACGACCAGGCACTGGCGTTGATCGCACTCTGCCGGGAAGGAACCTGGCAGAACGGCGTTGCTGCCGATGAATTCGCCAAAACGGCGGAAAAACTGGTCGGATTTATCCAGTCCACTCAAAAGCACGACGGTTCCTGGCCGCGGGCGTGGAACAGTAAAACCGGTGAAAACCTGGTTGATGACAGCTGGATCGGCGACCAGGCCTGGTGGGTGATGGCGCTTTGCATTTACGCACGGAAATCCGGCGACGACGTCACCATGGCGGCAGCGCAAAGGGGGGCGGAATGGCTCGTACAGCACGTAAACAACGACGGAACCGTGGTCCCCAGCACGGAAGGAACCGTGGATACATGGTGGGCACTGGTGGCGGCCGAACGTTTTGCATACGCAGATAAAATTCAGCAAGCGCTCCTGACAAAGCACCGGGATGACGAGCTCGGGTACTGGTATCGCGGATTCGCAGGAAATCCGGATCCGGTGATCGCCATGGATGCGGCTACCTGGATGAGCGCATTTGCCCGGTCGTCGAGAGTGAATTTACCGCAAATGGGATTGGAAGCCTTGGGATTCGTGCAACGTACGCTGGTCACTGC
>JAFGEC010000533.1 GCA_016931775.1 Candidatus Zhuqueibacterota bacterium
TATTTTTCCGGTGTTGTGGTGCGAACCAATTGAACGTTCACATCAGTCAACACATGGTGCGGCGGTCTTCCCACCGTAGCAGCAGCCCGTAAGGAAGCCTGTAAATTTGACATTAAAATTGAACCGGGGACACCCTTCCCGGCAATATCACCAATAGCGATTCCAAATTGACCCGGTGCCAATGTTATAAAATCGTGATAATCTCCTCCGACTTCTTTTGACGGAATGTTAAAACTGGTTAATCGAAAACTTTTTCCAACCGGTGTCTCCTGTGGCAGCAGCATTCTTTGAATTTGCCGCGCGACAGACAATTCTTTTTCATAATACCGCTGTATCTGTACAATTTTCGAAAGTCGAGCCGTCTCCAGTGCCAATGAAATCTGCAGGCCCACCAAACTGAGCAAAACATGATCGGATTGAGAATATTCACGCCGTTCTTTTCTTTCCCCCACGACCAGAACACCGCTTAATTTGTCCTGGTTATACAGGGGAGTAAATAAATCCGGTTTTAAAGCACGGATATTTTTCCGTTCACGTCCACTTTCAACCGCGTTAATAATCCGATTTACGGGAATGGTTTGCCGGTACTTGGCTATTTCCTGGATGCAGACACTGGTGCGATGAAACCTTATCTGGTTATTTTCAGGTGCTTTTACCGGAACAAAAAATCCCTCCTCATTGGGTATGAGCAGACAGGCAGAGTTCACTTCCAGGCTATCAGCAAGAGCAGCCATTAACCGAACGATAATACTTTCAAAATCAGATGTTGATAATATTTCATATCCCAACTGCTGCAAAACGGGAAAATAATCCTTTTTCTTACTCACGTAGCGATCGACGAAAGCGTTTAAAAGATCGATGATCGGTTGAAAGAAAAACACCGCTACCAGTAAAAAAATAATTTCAATAAAAGGGATCCTTATATCAAAAACCGCATACAAAAGCCGTTTGGCCTGTCCATAAATGAAAAGGTATCCACCGATTAAAAGGCAGGCCGCCAGTGAAAAACCCAATCCTTTCTTAACGGCCGAACGCACGTTCAAAAACTGATACTTTATAATGGCAAAACCAAGAACTCCGGCGGTCATCAGAGCGACAGGTCCGATAAATGCAAAGCTCAATCCGACATCAAGAGGTGAATCGAAAAGTGATGGAACAAGAAAGATACCTGCGAATGTCCCTGCACCCAAACAAAATGACCATAAAACCGGCCATGTACGTTGCCTAATGTCCTGCTGTTTCAGTTTTGTATAAACAAATATCATCCGGGAAATTCCGACCAATAGCAGCAATAGATTGATAAATGCAAATAGAAATGACTGCTGTCTGTAAAAAACCCGGAAAATGTTGACCGCAGTGACACTTGCAAAAAGCAAGGGTTGAAGCAATATCCCCCCGATACCGTCAGGTGTTTCAAATATCAAAACGGAACGCATGACCTCGTAATCCGGAAATACCAATGTTACTCCAAAACGTACAAAAAATGGAATGAAAAGAAAAGTAATAATTCTCGGATGGTTCTTTATCAACCGGTTTTCGGTGGGGAAAAGCAATGCAAAGTAAAAGAACATAGGGAAAAAAAATTCCCATACGTGAGCGATTCGATCCAAAAACGATCTCTGGGCATCACCTAATTGGTTGGCGGTAATGCTTAACGATACCGCTCCGGATACCAATCCGAGGGCGGCAAAAATCAGTAAAAATGCCAGAACCCGATGGATTCTTAATCCCGGATTTTCACGAAAAACAATAATACCAAGGAGAAACAGCAAACCACCGGCAGAGAGTACGAGTGTGCATAATAATGCGATCACATTCATTTTTTGAAAGTATCTTTACAGGTTTTTAATAGAATAATTTCAGTTCCAGACGAATGAAATTTATAACTGACATCATCCATGAGTGTTTTGACAATAAAAATTCCCCGCCCACTCTCCTTGAACAAATTTTCAGGCTCCAGGGGATTGGCAATACCTTCCGGATTAAAACCTATCCCTTCATCACGAACATGTATCTCTATTTGCTTTTTAGAGTAGATAAACTCGATATATACCTTTTTTGAAGCATCCTTGCCATTGCCATGCATGATTGCATTTGCTACCACCTCTGTTACCGAAATGGCAAGGCTATCCAGGTCGTCCTCACAAAATCCGATTTTTCTGGCAATCTTTTCCGTTTCCTGTTCCACAATATGTATATTTTCCGGTTTGCTCGATATGACCATTTTTTTTATATTTTCCGCTTTCCTCGTCAAAATGACCTCATCTTTTCCGATCCTTTTAGGTTTTTTTTTAATATACGATATTTATATAAATAGTTACAAACATTCTATCAAAATAACAGAAACAAATTTTAGGAATTTTCAGTCCCGTCACGTAAAAGACGGAGTACCAAAGGTGATATATCGGTAATGGATTCAAGCTTTTCACCGAAAACGGAACGAACGGCTCCAAAAAACAGGCACATCACCTTGTGGCGAGTATGTCCTTTGCGGGATATATCTTCAATATTACCATGATCGCTTGTGACGACAATCAGTGTTTTTTGTTCATCAATCGTAGTCAGAACGGCCGACAGAAATCGTTCCAATTTAAAAAGTTCGGATAAAGCACGGTTTAAATCCATAGAATGACCGGCACGATCTGTTTGAAAGTATTCGAACAGGCTGAAAGCATAATGCGGTATCCGGCTGCCCACTATCGTACCGGCTTCTTCAGGCGTATAAAGAGGAACGTTAAATCCCTTGTCGATTAAAGATCGATTGGTCAAATCCTGATAGACCGACTTTTTTTCTAAAAGATCATCCAGATTAAAAAAAGGTAATCCTGCATAAAGATTTGTGACCGAGGTAACGGACAGGTAGCGGACAATTTCATTCGGATCGTAATCGAAAAACGGCGGACGGAATGAATTTAAAAAGGCAGCTTTATGCCCCATCTCTGTTATTTTCTTTAAAATGGAATGACGGGCTATGATATCTCGGAGTTTTTGATTGGGGAATCCATTTAAATGTCTGCCCAGTTCCCGGCTTGCATTTATACCGGTGAGCAAGGCGGTTTGACCTGTTGCACTCTGAGGTAAGCCTTTTATACCGAGGTTTGCATCAAGGCTGGTGACAAAGCAGTTATCGGTAATTATTTTAGGGTAAGTGTCTTCGATAAAATGGTCAAAATATAAAAGACCGGGATGAGCGCAGGGATTGATTCGGCCATCGCGATGGCCGACACCTATGCCATCGATAAACAACAAAATTATATGTTCGGGCAGATTTAAATTCATAATGCTAATATAGTTTTTTCAAACTTGCGTTTTGATAATAAAATGACAAAATCTTTTCATAACTTTTCTCCTCAAGGGCCATCATTGCTGCGCCGATCTGACACATTCCAACACCGTGCCCCCAACCGGCACCTTTAAAAGTAAAGGTTATCGGTAATCCATTCGCATCCGTCTCTTTTTCAATGATAAAACAGGCACTGTACAGGATGTCTGCGGATAGTACCCGCCGTATATTTAGCTCCTTCTTAACAGTGAAAGATCCGTTACTCGCAACAAATTTGATTTCCGACAATCGACCTGAAACACCCCGTTTCACAGCAATAATATCATACAGATCACCTAGTTCGATTCCGGCGCGCTGGGAGGCCAGGCGTTCAATCTCGCCACGACTAACACGTTTTGACCAGCGAAAATATTTTTTGCTATACATGGCAAATTCCGGGTTCCCGGATCGTTCGATATTACAATAGACATTGGGATGGGATAATATCCAGTCTCTGGCATTTTTCTCATTATCCAGCGAAAACACTTTGTCCGCTTCATGCAATCGTGGTGAATCAAAAATACCGACCAGATAAGGTTCTCCATCTCCGCTCCACACATTTTGAGCATGCTCTGTATGCCCGCCGCACACCGCGGAATAAGGCGTAAGACATAATTTACCTTGATGGACTAAAACCATTCCATATGTCTCTTCAACCGCCTGTTGAATATGCCGGTTATTTTCTCCACGCCCGATAAAAACCTGACAATGCACATCATCACAAACATCAAAAGGGTCATTGCGATGAGTTTTTGAAAAATTATGCAAAAAAAATGTCCGGGCAGCAACGGTCTGTGCCTTGAGCGCCTCAAGAGGAAAATTTACAGACATTTCGCCCGGTAAAACGCCCAAAAGATACTTCTCGAGCGGCAGCACATTGATAAGAGATACGCCTCCCTCCTTATTCAGGCGCACCTCCAGCTCACCCTGATAAGTGCGATTCGCCTTGCCCGCATAATGAAAATCTTCGCCATAACTCACATCTTTAATCGTAAACAAAGTGCCCGCGAACCTGACAATTCTCTCCAGTTCAATTTGCCGGCCATCGGGCGTCACCAGTAAAAGAGTTCCTCCCCCATCTCCTTCTAATTGAAGGACACGCCCGCTATATGATAATCCATCATTAAATTCGACGGCCAGATTTTGCTGGGGAAACGTCTGTTCGAGCATAACCCGGTAAAGACAATCACCCACCGGTATATTCAAAGGTAAAAGCTCGCCGATTTTGACGACATTTACGGCCGCTTCGGTGAACTCTCGGACAAAATTTTCGGCTTTTTCAGAATCATGGGTTTCAAACAGAACAATACCGTAGGCTGGTTCGACGGGGGCACCGTCAAGTACTTTCACTTGCCATTCCCCATTATCTGAAAAGTCCATGACCGGACTGTCTTGTTGATGGATTGAAAATTTCCCCTGGGGTTTAAACACTATACCCGTTTTACTTTCGAGAATTCCGACTCGAATGACCGGTTCCCGTTTTTGATACGTATAGTAAACAGGCGCACATGAACTGAGCACAAGAACCACGACCAAAACAACAATTATTATCGTTCTTTTCAATGTTTTAGATACCCAAATTCCTGCAAAAAAATATCTTTTTCACGCCATTTCTCACGAACGGCGACCCACAATTCCAGAAAAACAGGCCGGCCTAAAAACTTTTCTATATCCAGACGCGCCTGCTCGCCCACTTTCCGTAAAGCGTGGCCCTTTTTACCGATGATAATTCCTTTTTGTGATTGTTTTTCGACAATAATCCGGGCTTTAATAACATCCTTTCGTCCTTCCTGTTCATGAAATTCATCAATAACAACTGCCGTAGAATAGGGAATTTCCTCACCGTAATTTTGAAATACTTTTTCACGAATGATCTCACTGACAAAAAAACGCTCCGGATGTTCCGTCAGATAATCGGGGGGATAAAAGGGCAAACCTTCCGGCAGATGTTCAATTAATACTTTTAAAAGTACTTGAACATTGTTTTCAAAAAGCGCGGAGACGGGTACAATCTCTTCAAAGTGATACTGTTTGCAATAATCATCGATGAGACATAAAAGAACATCCTTTTTAACCAAGTCGATTTTGTTAACCACTAGAATAATCTTTTCATTAGCTTCCTTGATCTCTCTGAGTAAATCGAGATCGGCTTTATGGGAACCGGCTGTAGCCTCTGCAACAAACAAAACAATATCAGCATCCTTGACTGCACGGAAGGCGGTATTTCGCATGACCTGGTGAAGTGAATAATGAGGTTTTATGATGCCCGGGGTATCCAGAAATATTATTTGAAACGAATCGCCGGATATTACACCCTGAATTTTATGCCGGGTTGTTTGAGGTTTTGGAGTTGTAATACAGAGTTTAAAATTTAACAACTTGTTGGTCAACGTTGATTTGCCGACATTTGGTCTGCCCACTACAGAGACAAAACCCGCCTTGAAAGCAGGGGTCATAGATAAGCATCCAGAGTATGATCGTCATAAAGCCGTTTCACCAACTCTTCGCCGTCCACAAGTTTCAAATTATGGAACTGGCATCCGTTTCTCAAACATCCTTCAATGATGCCGCCATGCGGTAAATGGAGAGCAAACATGGGTGCTGAACATACGTTACAGGTTTGCCCTTCATCGGACAATGAATCACCGCACTCGGGACAAAAAAAAGAAACAATTTTACCTTTTGGCAATTCGATTTCCGGAAGATTTTTGAAACTGCCGTAAATCGGATCCAGGTGTATCAATCCCTCTTTTTTTCCGTATTTCGCCAGCACCGTGATTGAGGGGTATCCATTTATCTTATGTTCTTTATTCATTAGACTATGGCCTTTGGAACAGGTAGCATGTTGCACCCGGATTGCCTTACTGGGTATTTCAATTTCAACTATTTCACTTTTCTTTTTTTTCATAATGTCCTCTTGTAAAAATATTTATTGGTTTCAGCAGCTACGATACCGCTTAAAAAAATCAAGCCAATGAGGTTTGGAAAAGCCATTAGTATGTTGAAAATATCAGCCAGTTTCCAGACAAGTTCGACCTCCAAGATGACGGCACCTACGAATACCATGAGACAAAATAAAATTCTGTAAGGTACAACGGAACGTTCACCGAGAATATACGTTATGGATTTTTCTCCGTAGTAACTCCAGCCCAGAATTGTTGAATAGGCGAAAAAAATCAAACTGATGGTGACGATGATTCCACCAAAATGGCCTGGAAGGGCCTGTTCAAAAGCAGCCGAGGTGAGTTCGGATGAGGTGAGTCCGTATTTCCACGCGCCAGTTGAAAGGATAACGAAGCCGGTCAGGGAACAGACCACAATCGTATCGATAAAGGTCTGGGTCATGGAAACCAGTGCTTGATTGACTGGATTTTTTGTCTGCGCGGCGGCAGCAGCGATAGGTGCGCTCCCAAGGCCGGATTCATTTGAAAACACACCCCGGGCGACTCCCAATCGAATGGCCTGACTAACCGCTGCACCGGTGAAACCTCCGACAGCAGCTGTTGGAGTAAACGCGTGTGAAATCACCAACAAAATTACCTCGGGAATGGCCTTAACATTTAAAAGCAGAACCACTACGGAAGCCGAAACGTACAACAAGATCATAAACGGGACAATCACAGCGGTTGTGCGGCCGATGCTTTTTATCCCGCCGACAAGAACCAGAGTTGTGGCGACAAAAAGAACCAGACCAACCATCCACGGTCGGATGACGGCATAATTACTGTTGATAACCACAGCTACCGAATTGGATTGCACAATATTTCCAATGCCAAATGCAGCCAGGGCAGCAAATACAGAAAAAGCAAAACCGAGCCATTTCCATCCAAGCCCTTTGCTGATATAATACATGGGACCGCCGCTCATAAATCCTGACTTGTCCGTAGCGCGATATTTTACGGCAAGAACAGCTTCGGCATACTTTGTGGCCATACCAAACAACCCGGTAATCCACATCCAAAACAAGGCACCCGGCCCGCCCTCGGCAATGGCGGTCGCTACACCGGCGATATTACCGGTTCCAACCGTTGCCGCCAAAGCGGTCATCAGCGCTTGAAAATGAGTAATGTCACCCTCGGTGGTTTCATCTTCTTTTCTTTTTATCAATCCCAAATATAAAGAGTGCCATAACGCCCTGAATTGTAAACCCCTCAACCGGAATGTCAGCAAAATTCCGGTCCCAACGAGTAAAATCAACGTCGGGGGACCCCAGGTAAATTTATGAATGCTCCTAATTATCTCAAGCACGTTCGTTTCCACCATTTCTTTCAAAATTAATAACTTTTAGCCACGAGCACTCTACGATCAGAGTCGGCACCGCATAAAACACATTTGCCGCTTTCTTTTTCCCCGTCAAACGGGATAAGACGAATGGTCGCTTTGGTCTGTTCAGCAAGTTGTGCCTCGCAGGCATCGCTCCCGCACCAATGCAGCCAATAAAAACCGCCGGGGTCATCAATTCTTTTAACAAAGGAGTTCCAATCGTCCGCGTAAAAAGTATTTTCCTCACGCATTTTTTTTGCACGATCGTATAAATCCTGCTGAATTTGATCCAAAAGCCGCGGCAACAACTCGACAAGTTGACCCTGAGGTATAAAGGATTTCTCACCTGTATCCCGCCGAACCACAACAACCTGATCGTTTTCCAGGTCTTTGGGGCCGATTTCAATACGGATGGGTACGCCGCGTTTTTCCCATTCATTAAATTTCCATCCGGGCCGGTAGTTGTCACGATCATCCACTTTGAAGGAAAAACGATCTTTCCAGTCACCTGTTATTTTTTCCACATGAGACAATAACTTTTGCTTTTCCTCATCACTGCGCCAGATTGGAACGACAACGACCTGTAAAGGAGCCAGACGGGGGGGTATGACCAGACCGTTATCATCACTGTGTATCATGATGAGTGCGCCGATCAATCGTGTCGAAACGCCCCAACTGGTCGCCCAAACATAATCCAATTTCCCATTTTCATCTTGAAAAGTAACATCAAAGGCCTTGGCAAAATTCTGTCCCAAATTATGAGACGTGCCTGACTGTAAGGCCTTTCCATCCTGCATCATGGCTTCGATAGAATATGTCCGCACGGCGCCGGCAAATTTTTCGCTTTCGGTTTTAACACCGACAAACACAGGGGCAGCCAGGTATTCCTCTGCAAATCGTCTGTAAACATTAATCATTTGCATGGTTTCTTGTTCAGCCTCTTCAGCAGTGGCGTGCGCGGTGTGTCCCTCCTGCCACAGAAACTCGGTGGTGCGCAAAAATAAACGTGTACGCATTTCCCAGCGCACGACATTGGCCCACTGATTGATCAAGATGGGTAAATCACGGTAGGATTGTATCCATTTTTTATAAGTCGACCAGATTATGGTTTCCGAGGTGGGACGAATAACCATCGGTTCTTCCAGTTTTTTACCGCCACCGTGAGTTACCACAGCACATTCGGGTGCAAAGCCTTCAACATGTTCCGCTTCTTTTTTCAAAAAACTTTCCGGAATAAAAAGCGGAAAGTAGGCATTCACATGCCCCGTGTCTTTAAACATTTTATCCAAAGTCGCTTGAATTTTTTCCCATAATGCGTATCCATTGGGTTTGATGACCATACAGCCTTTAACAGGGGAATGCTCCGCCAGCTCTGCAGCCGCAACAACATCCAGATACCATCGAGAATAATCTTCTGCTCTTTTTGTAATTCCCTTTGCCATATATTCCTATCCGTTTTTACTCTATTTTTTTATTTCATAACAGTGGTTTATTTTCTGCATTCCGGAAACATAACATAAATACGGGTCTTTAACACCCTCGAGACAATACAGTCTTCTCTTTACTTTATTCGTGCCATTTTCCTTGAAATAGACATCCACCAATGCACCCTGCGGACAATGTAAACAAACTTCCGGTTGAGTTTCGAAAAAAGTGGCCGTTTCTCTGGCAACCAGTGCTTCACTATTGTGCCAGACAGGCCCACCTGATCTTGATTCAAATTCAACAGCCCATATTTTTTCAAATACAATTCTTCCACGGTCGAGAATAAACTTTCCCCTGGCTTCAAAACGATCACCAGCGGAAAAACAAAGCCGTTCCTGCTGTCGAGGAGAAATAAAAGCATAAAACAAGTCGTCCAATTCTGTCGTGCCGATATAACCGTGTTTAAACACAAGCAGATATCCATCCAGATGTAATTGATGCCCTGCCATATATTGATAGCGGCGAAATCGCGGTTTAATGGAATCAACTTCACCCCAAAATACCGGTTCTCGATTTACAAAAGTTGATATCCAATCCTCAAAATCATCCAGCTCGGATAAAAACCTTTCGAATTCCAGGGCGGACAATTTAATTTTAGGCTGATAATGCATTCGTTCTTCAGCCCAATGCATACATCCTTCGCACAAACGGCCCACATGCTTAAAACGCCTGATGCATGTTTTCCCTTTATTTTTGAGATCGCACGACCACTTGTAAAAGAAGCATCCCTGAGGATAGCATTTCCGGCTGTACATTACATGAAAAACAGAAACCTTGTTTTCAAATTTGGTATGTGTCTCATAATTGCAGACAAAAACGTCCGTTCTCTTGTACGGATTTTTCACGCCGCCTCGCGAGTAATTCTTTTATAAATTTAAATATACCCACAAATCGGTTTATAATCAAGCAGTTTGTTATTTCAGCAAGGTCATTACGGTGACGCAAGATTTTAAAGGGGAGTCCAACCGGCAAAAATAAACTCCGGCGGCTACAGGTGAATTTGACGCGTCCGTCCCGTTCCACACTGAAATATATGTATCCGGCTCAAAAATACCCTGTTCCAGGATTTTGACCATTTGTCCCCAGGCATTATAAATAGCGAGTGTGACATAAAGCTTTTCGGGAATATCAAATTCAATTGTTGTAAGTGGATTGAACGGATTGGGATAGTTTTCTCCCAGCCGCAGTGTAGCAGGAGCACTTTTCTCTATCATTCCGATCCCGGGAATGGCGACAACTTCGCGGCTGTATGAACTTTCATTGCCCCATAAATCGATCGCGGTAACCGCGATATAATATCGAGTATCCTCGGTCAGTTCGTTAATCCGATAAAACGGATCCTGAACATCAGCAAACGAATTATATTGTCCCGAATTGTTTCCCCAATAGATCCGGTAACCGATTAAATCCTTTTCGTAATTGGCATCCCATTCAACAGTTAATGATGCCGTAAATGCGATAGCCGGCATTAATAGCACAGCCAGAAACAAGTCCTTTTTTATCATTCCGAATTCCGTTTTTAATCGCTGTACTTGCGCCAGGCGGGATGAGAAATATTATGTTGTGATATCTTGTAATTCAATGCGCGCGGTGAAATGCCCAACAATTCGGCAGCTTCCTTTTGAACCCACTCGGTGCGGTTCAGGGCGGTAAGAATGGCTTTCCTCTCGAGTTCTTGCAGATTTAAAGTATCCAGCCCGACGGCAGTCAGTTTTGCACTTCGACGATCGCGCCCTCCTGCTGCAAAGTAATCCTTACCAGACAGGGCCAATTCTTTCGGTGTAATTTTTCCCCCTTCTCCGACAACAAGAACGGCTCGTTCAATAATGTTCCGCATTTCACGAATATTGCCGGGCCAGGAATGGTTTTTCATCAGATGTATGGTTTCTTCGGTAAAAGATCCGATGTTTTTTTTCAATTCAGCGGAAAACTTGCGGCGAAAATATTCCGCCAGCATGGGGATATCCTCCTGACGCTCACGCAAGGCCGGAATATGCAAAGAGACAACATTGAGTCTGTAATACAAATCTGCACGAAAACGGCCTTTTTCCATTTCCTGCCACAGATCTTTGTTGGTCGCTGCAATAATTCGAACGTCTACTTTTATCTCTTTGTGTCCACCGACACGTGTAAAGTTCTGTTCCTGCAAAACACGTAATATTTTTGCCTGGGTTGAGGGATGCATATCCCCTATCTCATCCAAAAAAAGTGTGCCGCTGTCCGCCTGTTCGAACTTGCCACTGTGAGCAGAAACCGCACCGGTAAACGCACCTTTTTCATGACCGAATAGTTCGCTTTCCAATAAATTTTCGTGCAAGGCGGCACAGTTTACGGTTACATATGGATTATTCTTGCGCAAACTCGACGCTTGAATCGCTCCGGCAATCAATTCTTTGCCCGTTCCGGTTTCACCCTGTATAAGCACAGAGGCATTGCTGGCAGCGACCTTGTTGATTAATGCATAAATTTTTCGAATTTCCGGGTTTCGGCTCACTTTGGGATAGTAAAGCTCGAATCCCGACATATTGCCGGCTTCCGGCAATATCTGATCCAAAAAATCAATGTCATTTTCCACCAACACTTGATCGTTATTCATAATAAAGCAACCTCCCTGGTACATCAAAAATCAAATATGTCTTAAATGTGAGTGAAAGTAACAACAGGCAATTACATTTTTGCAATTCGGTCAATCTACAAGCCAATATAAGCATTTTATAATTTCAAAATTGAAATTCATATCACACTTTTACACTTTTTTTGTTTTTATATAGTCTTTCAATTCTTGGAATGTTGTCATTTTTCTGACCGGTTCCGGCAAGGACACCCCCAAATTGTGCAATGCCGTAACGAATGCAGGAGGCTCAAGTCCGGTATGCTGTAAAAGTATAGCATCGGTAAACAATTCTCGTTGTTTGCCGGTAAATTCGATTTTGCCCTGTTTCAATACAATAACACGGTTCGCAACCTGAGCGACAAAATCCATGTTATGGGTTACGACCACGACCGTTTTTTGCGTTTTTAGGAGGCGCCGAACAAGTTTTGTAAAGCGGGCAACACCTTTGGGATCGAGGCCGGCAGTGGGTTCGTCAAAGACGATCATGTCCGGTTCCATAGCAAGTACACCGGCAATAGCCGCCCTTCTTTTTTCACCTTCACTCAGTTTAAAAGGCGATCTTGGACCAAATAAATCGGGATCCAATTCCACATCTGAAAGTGCCTTTCTGATCCGTTTTTCAATGTTTTCCGGAGGAAATCCCAAGTTTTTTGGACCAAAAGCCACATCACGGAAGACAGTTTCTTCAAACAGCTGGGATTCGGGAAACTGAAACACAAGGCCGATTTTTTTGCGCAGATCGGAAAGTGAAAAGTCCTTTGACCATATATCGCGATTCTGAAACAGAACATGGCCCTGTTGGGGCTTGAGGAGCCCGGTGAACAATTGTATCAGAGTCGTTTTCCCGGACCCGCTTGATCCAAGCAGCGCTACACACTCGTTTTCAAATATTTTGCATGAAACGTCTTTTAAAACATCGCCCTTTGACATCGTCATGCCGCGATATTGGAACCGAATATTGCAGAGTTCAAGCAAAATCTTCATGGCAAATTATTCAATCTTTGAATATTTTGTCTGTCTTTCGAATGGATGACTTTAATCTCCTGTTCGGCAAAATTATCGGTCATTCCTGCGATATGATCGCAAATCGCGCGTAATAACTTTGGCTGTTTTTTTATAAAGGATAACAACTTTTGGTTTTTGCCCCCCGAATGAACCAGATCTGTCAATTCACTGTCGGATAAAAAATCTTTTAACCGGTATTCCGGCAATTGGTGGGGATTGTTATAAAAAAATGCAAACAAGTCACGAAGAATTTGTACTGCTTCATGATCTTTACGTTCATCGGACGCAGTGGCGATGATCTCCGCATGAATAAAACGATCAAGTTCGTCCTGCAGCGGGTGGATGTCTTTACTAAACCAAACATAAAGTTCTTTTGCGCGATTTTCGGTTAATTTTTGTAACCGGATCAAGGAAGCATCGATCACATCGGTCACAAGGAAATTAATCAGATATTGAATCAGCCGGTTCCGGTACAGATAACTGCTTTTCTCAAAATCCGGCAATTCGGCTGTTTTTTCAATCCGTTTTACAAGTTTTAAATGTCGAATCTGTTCAATATCCACGTAACCGGCCCGGATACCATCTTCCAGATCGTGCGTCCGCTGAGCAATTTCGTCGCAAACAGCAACAATTTGCCCTTCAAGCGTTGCAGCATCATCCAGCTCATAAAATAAACCCTGATAAATAAAATCGGGATAATCGAGTTCCGGACGGTTCAACCGTGTATGTTTCAACACACCCTCACGCACGGCTGCCGTTAAATTAAGTCCATTCCACGAATATTTTTTCTCATTAAAATCGACAACCCGCAAACTTTGATAATTATGCTTAAATCCGCCAAAATTTTCGCCGGTTAATAAATTATTTAGCGTATCGCGTCCGCTCATAATTTGATGTAAAACAACTTCTCCCGCATGACCGAACGGTGTATGCCCTAAATCATGAGCAAGGGCAATAGCCTCCGTGAGGTCCTCGTTCAGGCCCATCGTGCGGGCCATCGTTCGGGCAAGTTGGGAGACCTCCAGGGTATGGGTCATTCGAGTCCGGTAATGGTCGCCGTAATGCGTTAAAAACACCTGCCGTTTATGCTTCAAACGGCGAAATGCGCGTGAATGAATTATCCGGTCTCGATCTCTTTGAAATGATGTGCGGTATTCATGTTCCGGTTCCGAGATGATACGCGTTATATTCCAGTCACGGCTCTTGGCTGCAAAGGGCGACAACACCTGAGTCTCGATTTGCCATAAGAGTTCAATTTTTCTTTTTAAAAATTTATTCATCGTTTAAAAAATTCAGGATCGCTTTATTCTGCTCAAAATCCGTATCCGGCAAATCGGCGACAAGTCTTGCAAGAAAACGTCCCAGTGTCAAATAGAGCGTTTTTATATCCTGATCGGTATCCGCCAAAGCCGACATGTGGCGTTTAACGGTGCCGATATCGCCGCGAGTTATCGGACCGGTAGCCGCCTTGGCAACACCGTTGAGTTTAATATTCTCAAATGTAGCGTTTGCCAGCGGTTCGAGTACGTTAACAGCCTGTTTTTCATTGAAACCGGCCATTTTTAAAATATACGTTGCGGCAGATAAAACAGCCACCAGATAATTTGAGGCAAATACACATCCCAGATGGTATAATACCTTTTTATCCGGTTTGATTAAAATCGAATGGCTGCGCAGATGTTTTAATACTTCACTTATACGCTCCACAACAGGAACTGAACCTTCAATACCAAAAAAAATACCGAAAAACCGTTTCCAATCCGTATCGGCACCGGAAAAGGTTTGAACCGGATGAACCGAAGCCAACAAATCGGTTTTTCCCCTTAACGGCGTCAAGACATCCAAATCCAATGCACCCGATGTATGGGCGATAATAGTATTCGACATAATATGAAGAGAAGAGAGTTGTTGTGCAACCATCGCAATCTCATCATCGTGAACGGCAATAAATATCAATGTCAAATCCGGCGGCAGACTTTCCAGGGAAAAGGCTTTTGTAAAAGGTCCGCAATAATCGGAACACGCTAAAGCACGCTCGTATATCTTGTCACTCACCGCTGAAACGTGGCACCCGGCCTCACATAATGCGCGGGCCAGACTTTTACCCAGTCGTCCTGCACCAATGATCCCGATTTTTTCGTTCATTTATTCAACCCGGCCTTTACCCTCTGTCAACTGTTACAACAATCGATGCATAACCGACAACATATCCTCGCCGTACACCTACTACATCAGCAGAATTTATCCGTGACAAAACTTGTGCGCGGGCTCCGCTAAAAGCAGACGCTGCTCCTAATAGGGCGGCAATCGGACCACCGCCGCAAGCCTGGTATCGCCCTTTGAGAATGCCTTCGTTAAATCCGCGTGAATCCATACTGCAGATTTTATCAACGGTCACATCATCCATACGGATACACTCATCGTAATTCTGCCCGTGATATAAATCAGAACTGGCGACAATCAGCGTCTCACCGACGCGAAATTGAGCGGCTAATGCCCGAGCCAGTGTTTCGCAAACATTTAAACTGTAATCATGAAATACAACAGGTACGAGTTGAAATTCATTTTTTAACACTTTTTGCAAAAAGGGCAGCTGCACCTCCAAAGAATGTTCTGCTCGCTCATGATATGCTGAGGGCAGATGACCATCTTCGGAAAGCCGAATTACCGGATCAATTTCGGCAAGGGCTCTGGTCATGTTTTTATCAATGGATATCGGCCCAAATGCAGAATCATAATAATCGCCGTTAAATACCGATACACCCGGAAAACTTGTCGCGTGACTCGGCCCGATGACAACAACCGTTTGATAATTTTTTTCACAAAGCAATTTGTAAGCCGCCGCAGCCGTTTTACCTGAATAAACATAACCGGCGTGCGGAACGACAAGGCCGAATATTTCCCCAAAGAGGTCCGTTTCCGGTGCCGCATCAAGAAAACTCTTGATCATGCTATTCAACTTTTCAGGATCCTCCGGGTAAAACTGATCAGCCCAATAAATGTGTCTGGTAATTGTATCTGACATGCAGGTTCCAATAAAAAAGGATACTTTAAAAATTGCTTGTTCCCGATTTAATCGTACGTGTAAAGCTTGATAAATTTGCCACACCTAACAACCGATCAATTCAAATCTGATGAATTGTGCGATGGGAAACTACCGAGTTCGATTCATCCACATTAATCCGCGGGTTATACTGCTCAAATATGACTCTTCTCATTCGAGCCAGTATCTTTTTTATGTTATATGATATGAAATAAAAACTTAAAGTTCAACATATAAAAAGGATAACAGGTTCCCCATACAGCTTAGTGGTTTAATAATCCCCAAAAAATCGTCTTGTGACGTTTGAGGCAGAAAAATAGAGTCAAACAATGACGGAAAAAATGAAATAAAACATATAATCGGAAAAACAAAACGCATTGATTCGTCTTCATTTATTACAAGAACAACAAGGGGATTTCATTTTTTCAACCAGAACCGCAATGTTTTTAGTTGATGTTCATGCAGGTTGACTGAAATCCTGTTACCTGATGCCGGTATTTCTGCAACATCTGTTTCCACATGCGAAGCATACATTGCTTTTTCGACAGGCCGGTCAAATAAAATTTTCGTGGCCACAGACTCTGAGTCCATATTCCATAATCGCATTGTCAAACCATTATCTTCGCCCGGTTTCAGCGTCCATAAAATAACATCGTTTTGATCATTTCTGAAAAATGAATACTGCTTTTCAGTCCATTCACCGCCTGAAGATACAAAACCGTTAACAAGGGGATTTTGATGTTCCATCGAAAACCGCATGGATTCCCCGGCATCAAAAACATGATTGTGAGGCAGTAATGAAAAATTTTGAAAAAATAGTGAATCTCCGTCTTGTTTTATGATACCCAGATTATCATTGACCTGTCCGCCAACCAATACGTGTATACAGGAAGAATTTTTATCAAGAAAATCCGATCTGCTGTTTCCCAGCCGGAAAAACAAGCAGTCGGCGTTTGACAGGGTGATACTATGCTCATTATTGCCGACATTCACAAAATGATTGAATGTCAGGTAATCATACCTTGCCATCCTGTCGGCATAATGACCTCCGTCGGAGGCAAGTTTTGCCTTTATCACAGCACCTACTTCTTCGTGCCAAATCTCAGGGCTACTTATATTAAAATCAAAGCTCCAATGTAACAATCCGTCAAAATTTTGCCGAATGCTGTTCTGAATATCAATCCGGGGATTATCTGAAAAAAATGTTATAATGCACTCGTGTTTTACCGGATCATCGGAGCGGCATAAAAGTGTAATGAACTTTTCCCCTCTATCAGTAATTATAATATCCTCTCCGATATCATGATTTCCACGCCCCAAGTCATTCAACCA